>NZ_JBFTQG010000028.1:0-85770 GCF_056398885.1 Cupriavidus sp. 01T418 | reverse complement strand
TGGATAGCCTTTTATAATCACCGACGGCTGCATTCCACGCTGGGTTATCTCAGCCCCATGCAATACGAGCAACGCTGGCATGCGGCACAGCGTAAAAAGGCCGCATAACCCGAAAGCTAAGAGCTACACCAAACAGGGGCAACATCAGTTATGGAAATAGACGTTCATCTGATCCTTCTTTTCCTACCATCAAGGGCCGTATCTCGGATGAGGTGCGAATACCGATCACGCCGTCTTCAGCCGAACTTGTCCGGCAACTGACGAACGCTTATATCTTTGCAAGACATGCGCGAAGCTTGCGATGGCGCCATGGAAAGTTGGAATTGAATGGCGCGGCGTGCGGAACCGATGACGTCACCCCTTGCGCCATTGCTGAACGAGATAATCAACGAATGTCCGGATCTTCGGCGACGACAGCTTGGCGCGCTCGAACAGCACATGGACGGGCGTCGCGGGCGGTGCGTACCCCTCGAGTACGGGCCGCAAACGTCCCGCCTCGATATCCGCTGCGACCTGCCATGCAGGCGCGCGCACAAGGCCAGCACCCTCGATCGACGCCGACACCAGCGCATCGAGGCTATTCGTCCACAAGCGCCCGGTCACGCTGATACGAGTTGGCGACGTGCCCGACTGGAAGCGCCAGTCGACGTGGCCTGGCGCGTCGGAAAACACCAGGCAATCGTGCTTGCGCAGATCGTCAAGGGTGCGAGGCGTGCCGCGGCGCGCGAGATACGCCGGCGCTGCGCACACCACCATCTGAATGTCGTCGAGCTTGCGCGCAATGAGACTCGAGTCCGGCAGGCGGCCAACGCGCACCGCAAGATGCAGGCCCTCCTCCACGAGATTGACGACACGGTCGACGAGCACAAGATCAATGGTCACATCCGGATGAAGCGCCAGAAAACGCGGCAGCAACGGTGCGATCACGAGCCGTCCCAATAGATTGGGTGCGCTGATCCGAAGACGACCCGATAACTTGCCGTGACCGGCCGATAGCGCGCTGCCGAGTTCATCCACTTCGCTGAGGATCGCCTTTGCGCGATCGTAAAGAATGCGTCCTTCGTCCGTCATCGCGAGATTGCGCGTCGTGCGCCGAAGCAACTGGGCGCTGAACTGCTCCTCGAGCGCGGAAATGTGCCTGCTGACGGAAGTCAATGACATCGGAATCGCGCGCGCGGCAGCAGACAGACTGCCGGCCTCCACGACACGTACGTACACGGTCATTGCCTCAAAGCGATCCATGATTCGACTCTTCCGAATTTAGCAAGGGTGCTTGCCGATCGATAGGGATACCGGCGTTTTCCGGGACAGTCTACATTCGTTTCAAAGGCAGCAGTAAAGGAAGAACCAAGGCCGCTGCACTTTGCAGGCCATAGCCGCGCGGCACCTTGCGCGCAGACAAGGGAGCACACGAAGATGAACCGTTCGATCTACTGGGTCATGGCAGCCGCCGCCGGCGTCGTGGTCGCGAACAACTACTACAACCAACCGTTGCTTGCTGACTTTGCCGTCGCGTTTCACACCAGCGAGCGGCAGGCAGGCGCGGGGTCGGTGGCCGCGCAGGCAGGTTACGCGCTAGGCCTGCTGCTTTTCGTTCCGCTTGGGGACATGCTCGAGCGTCGATCGATGTTGCGCACGCTGTTATGCGTGGCGAGCCTGGCGCTTGCTGCCATCGCGCTTTCTCCGACGCTGAACTGGCTCGCGACCGCCAGTTTCGTGACTGGCCTCGCAAGCGTCGCGCCGCAATTGCTCACACCGTTTGCAGCGCAACTGGCAGGCCCTCAGCAACGAGGCGAAGCGGTCGGCATTGTGATGTTCGGGTTGTTGTGCGGCATCCTCGTGTCGCGCTCGATTTCCGGATCGATCGGCGAGCATTTCGGCTGGCGTGCCGTCTATTGGCTCGCGGCCGCAGCGATGCTCGTAACGGCTGCCGTGCTGTCGCGCATGCTGGCCCCGGCGCAGCCCACCTACACCGGGACATACCGCGGCCTAATGGCTTCTTTGTGGACGCTCATGCGCGAAGAACCGCTCGTGCGTCAAACCTCGGCCATTGCCGCATTTCAGTTCGCCGCATTCAGTGCGTTCTGGGCCACGCTCGCGTTTTATTTGCGCAGCCTGGATGCGCACTACGGAAGCGAAGTTGCAGGGCTATTTGGACTCGTCGGTGTGGTCGGTGCGCTCGCCTCCACCGGCGCAGGCAAACTGATCGATTCACGCAATCCGCGTCTCGTTGTGCTGGCGAGTAGCGCAGTCTTCGTCCTGGCCTTCACGATCCTTGCACTGACGCGTGGGACTATTGCCGGGCTCGTCGCGGGTGTGATCGTGCTCGACCTGGGATTGCAAAGCGGACATGTCGCAAACATGGCCCGCAACATGAGCATCAGGAGCGATGCGATGAGCCGTATCAATACGCTTTACATGACCATTCGCTTTGCGGGCGGCGCACTCGGTTCATTGTTGGGCATTTGGGCGTGGAGTGTATGGCAATGGTCTGGCGTCTGCGCCGTCGGACTTCTGCTCGGATGCGCATCGCTGGTGATGCAGATACGGCCGCAGAGGGTTGGTGAAACGGTCCGGGAGTGATGTGAGCCGCGCAGCAGCCAGTTGAGACTGTCTCGATGCGGTGCTGGAGCGCAGAAGAATGCGTCTTCGAGTGACGGCTTTGCGGGATGGGCGAGCGGCAACAATTGGCCGGGAGGGGACCGCCGCCCGATGCAACCCAGTCGTATCTTGCCGACCCTGTATAGATAGTCTGTCCCGCTTTCATCGATCCTGGCAGGACTGGCAACTCGCTGCCAGTGAAGACGAGTGCTTCCCGATGGAGGCCTTCACCGCCTTCTTGATCCTTGGCCCTAACTGGCTGTAGCCGCCACATTTGCCCGCGCCGAGTGCAATTTCTTGTAGCTGTCAATCAAGCGGTGGTGCCTGTCGAGCCCCTCCAATTTCATACTGGTTGGCGTCAAACCAAAGAAACGCACGCTGCCGTCCACTGAACCCAGCACCGCATCCATCCGCGCATTGCCATACATCCGACGGAAGTTGACGGCGTAGTCGTCCAGGTTCAGGTCGTCATCCAACAGCACCTCCAGCACCACATTCAAGGCCTGGTAAAACAGTCCGCGCTCGACCGTGTTGTCGTTGTACTGCAAGAAGGCGCCCACCAGCTCGTGCGCCGCCTCAAATTGCTGCAAGGCGAGATGAATGAGCAGCTTCAGCTCCAGAACTGTCAGCTGCCCCCAATCCGTATTCTCGTCAAATTCGATGCCGATCAGCGTGGCGATGTCGGCGTATTCATCGAGCTCACTGTTATCCAGACGCTCAAGCAGGGCCTCCAGGCTTGCGTCGTCCAGGCAATGCAAGTTCATGATATCTGCGCGGAACGACAGTGCCTTGTTGGTGTTATCCCAGATCAAATCTTCTACAGGATAAACTTCCGAATAGCCCGGAACCAAAATCCGGCAAGCAACGGCGCCTAGCTGGTCATACACCGCCATGTACACCTCTTTACCCATGTCCTCAAGAATGCCGAGCAAGGTTGCTGCTTCCTCGGCATTGGCGTTCTCGCCCTGGACAGAAAAATCCCACTCGACAAAATCGAAATTCGCCTTGGCGCTGAAAAAGCGCCACGACACCACGCCGCTGGAATCAATGAAGTGTTCAACAAAATTGTTCGGCTCAGTCACGGCGTTACTGACAAAGGTGGGCTGTGGCAAATCGTTCAGGCCTTCAAAACTGCGACCCTGCAGCAATTCTGTCAGACTCCGTTCCAGCGCCACCTCGAGGCTTGGGTGCGCGCCGAACGAAGCAAAGACACCGCCAGTTCGTGGGTTCATCAAGGTGACGCACATCACCGGATAAATTCCACCCAACGAAGCATCCTTCACCAAGATCGGAAAGCCTTGCTGTTCCAGCCCCTGAATGCCAGCCAGAATGCCAGGGTATTTCGCCAGCACTTCATGGGGCACATCAGGCAGTGCCATTTCGCCCTCCAGAATTTCGCGCTTTACCGCCCGTTCGAAAATCTCGGACAAGCATTGCACCTGCGCTTCGGCCAGTGTATTACCGGCACTCATGCCATTGCTGGCGTAGAGGTTTTCGACCAGATTGGAGGGGAAATATACCACTTCGCCGTCCGACTGCCGTACATACGGCAGCGAACAGATACCGCGCTGCAGATTCCCCGAGTTGGTTTCGTACAGGTGCGAGCCACGTAACTCGCCATCGGGATTGTAAATGGGCAGGCAGTATTTATCGAGAATTTCAGCCGGTAGCGCATCTTTAGGTCCAGGCTTGAACCAGCGCTCGTTCGGGTAATGTAAAAACGCCGCATTGGCGAGGCTTTCGCCCCAGAACGTACCGGCATAAAAATGGTTGCAATTCAGGCGCTCGATAAATTCTCCCAACGCCGACGCCAACGCGCTTTCCTTGGTCGCTCCCTTGCCATTGGTAAAACACATTGGCGAGTGTGCGTCACGGATATGCAGCGACCAGACATTGGGAACGATATTACGCCATGAAGCGATTTCAATCTTCATCCCCAAGCCCGCCAGAATGCCCGACATATTGGCGATGGTTTGCTCCAATGGCAGATCCTTGCCCGCAATATAGGTGCTGGCGTCAGACGCCGGCTTCAACGTCAGCAACGACTGAGCATCGGCATCCAAGTTCTCTACCTCTTCGATCACAAACCCGGGTCCGGTTTGCACCACTTTTTTTACCGTACAGCGATCGATGGAGCGCAAAATACCCTGGCGGTCTTTGGCAGAAATATCCGTCGGCAACTCGACTTGAATCTTGAAAATCTGCTGATATCGGTTTTCCGGATCAACAATATTATTCTGCGACAGGCGGATGTTATCGGTCGGAATGTTGCGAGTTACGCAGTACAACTTGACAAAGTAAGCCGCACACAATGCCGACGAGGCCAGAAAATAATCGAACGGGCCAGGCGCAGAGCCGTCGCCCTTATAGCGGACAGGCTGGTCGGCTATCACCGTGAAGTCATCGAACTTGGCTTCAAGACGTAGCTTATCGAGAAAGTTGACCTTAATTTCCATGGGGAAATTCCAAAAATGGTGCTCAAAATGATGCGGTCGCTATAATCCGACGCCGCGCTGGTGCATTGTAATATATCGATGCTTTCTACAGGCGCCGTCGCATACGGATAATTTGACAGGCGAACGCCAATTGCGCAGGACGTGGCTGGAACTTCACGCCATGGCAATATTCAGGGCAGCGCCAGGGAGGCGGCCAAGTCGTCGCTGTAACGTAGTCACAGATCCGTTTTTGGCGGGAAGCGACCGTTAAGGAATATGACGGCGATCCCCACGTGGGTGCCAACACTATTTACGTCCGAGGCCAGGTTGTCAAAGACCTGTCGCAGGCTGCGTAGCGTGCTGCCCATTTGGAGGTGCCTTATCAGTCGTTGGGACGGAATGTGATGATGAAGCTGTCCGGCCCCTTGCCGTTCTCATCGCGCGGGAACGGGTCGGACGCGCCAACACGCGCAGCGCGGCGTTATCCCAGCCCGCGCCGCCACTTGACTTGGCGAGGCGCGCCGACAGCCGCGAGCCATCCGCCGCCGGCCGCACGACACCACCGCGCTCGGATTGCTTGCCAGTGTCTTCAGTGTGATCCGCAACGCGTCCGTGCCGTTCGGCCTCACCGCTCCGGGCGAGCCGAATATCGCATCCTGAAGTCCTTGGCGAACGTTCGCGCTTCGCCTCCCATGCAACGCTCGCGGCCCGCCAGGGGGTATCTCAGGCGATGACCTTCTGCTCTGCGGCAGCCTGCTCGCGCATGCTACGGGCTTCGTCGCGCAGGAACTGCTGGTAATCGTCCAGATCGCCGTCGAAGGGCTCGACGCCGCCCTTGGTGACCAGCCAGAACTCGTCACAGACGGCGCGCAGCAGGGCCCGGTCGTGACTGACCAGCATCACCGTGCCTTCGAATTCGTTGAGCGCCATGGCTAGCGCTTCGCGTGTGGCCAGGTCGAGGTGGTTGGTAGGCTCGTCGAGCAGCAGCAGGTTGGGGCGCTGCCACACGATCATGCACAACACGAGCCGCGCCTTTTCGCCGCCGCTCATCGTGCTAACCGCCTGATGGACCGTGTCGCCACTGAAGTTGAAGGTGCCGAGGAAGGTGCGAAGCGATTGTTCGGTGCCACTCTGGCCGGGGGCGCGCATGTGCGCCGGCGTGTCCTTGGCAAGGCGGATCATGTGATCCATCGGCGTGTCGAGCGGGCGCAGCACGTCGAGTTCCTGCTGTGCGAAGTAGCCGATATTCAGGCCTTTGCCTTCGCTGATTTCGCCGGCAATCGGCGCCAGCGCGTGCGCCACCGTCTTCACCAGCGTGGACTTGCCTTGGCCGTTGGCACCGAGAATGCCGATGCGCTGCCCGGCCAGCACGGAACGGTTGATGCCCCGCACGATGACCGTGGGTGGCGTGCCCGGCAGTGCGCCGGTCGGCGCGGGGTAGCCGAAGCTCGCGTCCAGCATCGACAACAGCGGGTTCGGGACGTTGAGGGGCTCCTTGAACTCGAAGTTGAACTCCGCATCGGCAAGCACCGGTGCGATCTTCTCCATGCGTTCGAGCGCCTTGACCCGGCTCTGCGCCTGCTTCGCCTTCGAGGCCTTGGCCTTGAAACGGTCGATGAACTTCTGCAGGTGGGCGATCTTGTCCACCTGCTTGGCCATCGCGGCCTGCTGCAACACGAGCTGCTCGGCGCGCATGTCTTCGAACTTGCTGTAGTTGCCGCCATAACGCACGAGCTTGGCGTTGTCGACGTGCACCGTCACCTGCGTCACCGCGTCGAGGAATTCGCGGTCGTGGCTGATCATTACCAGGGTTCCTTGATAGCGCTTGAGCCAGGCTTCCAGCCAGACCAGCGCGTCGAGGTCGAGGTGATTGGTCGGCTCGTCGAGCAGCAGCAGGTCGGACGGGCACATGAGCGCGCGCGCCAGCTGCAGTCGCATGCGCCAGCCGCCGGAGAAACTGTTGACCGGCTGGCTAAGCTGCGCAGTACTGAAGCCAAGGCCCAGGATCAGCGCTTGGGCACGTGCGGGGGCATCGTGTGCACCGGCGTCGTGCAGGGCCATGTAGGCGTGCGCCATGCGCATGCCGTCGTCGCTGGCCTCGGCGGCGGCGACTTCGGCCTGCGCGGCCAATAGCACGGTGTCGCCCTCGACTACGAAGTCGGTCGCGCTCTGCGCGGTCTCCGGCATCTCCTGCGCGACCTGGCCCATCTTCCATGCAGCGGGAATCGAGAACTCGCCGCCATCTTCGTGCAGCGTGCCGTTGAGAAGGCCGAAGAAGGACGACTTGCCGGCGCCATTGCGGCCGACAAGACCAATCTTTTCGCCGGGGGTGAAAGTGACGGACGCGCGGTCGAGTACGACATTAACGCCGCGGCGCAGCGTGACATTACGGACGGAAATCATAAGGAGCTACTTCGGAGAGGATCCGCATGATAGCCGACCGGACGTGCAGGGCTGTCTCTTTTCTGAGCCGCTTGCGCTTTGCGGCGCCCACCGGCCACAAAGCAAGGCAGGCCCTGGCGCACCGGGCGTACCGGCTGCGGGGCCAGCGAACATAGCGGTGAATGACGGCTCTTGGCTACGGATCCGGACACTCCGGTGCCGCTCAGCCGGAAATCAGGCGGCAGTCTTGCGCCCCACGTTGCGGATGAGCTGGGAAACACGACCCATGTACTGGTCGAAGAGCTGGTTCGCCTGCGCCTGATTGTCGTTGGGCTGCGCGACGGTGCGGCCCTCGGCTTCCAGCTTGGCCCGGATCTCCGGCTTCGCCAGCGCTTCGCCGATCGCTTTGCGCAGTACTGCGACCCGGTGGCAGGAGTACAGCCGGCACCGCACCGGGCGGCCATCCGGCCGCGCTGACGCCACCAGGCATGCTCAGGGCCGTGGTCCACGACTTCTCAGCGATGCACGCCGGGGTTGCCGGCCTCGGCGTGCAGGATGGCCACCGCCGAGGTGCCGACCCGGAACAGGTCCGGATTGGGATTCTCGACGCGGATCTTGACCGGGAAGCGCTGGGCGACGTGCACCCAGTTGAGGCTGCGTTGTATGCGCGGCAGCCCGCCGGGCAGTGCCAGTCCGCCTTCGTCCGGCGTCACGCCATAGCTGATGGAATCGACCGTGCCGCGAAAACGCTGGGCGGTGTCGCTCATCAGGTAAACGGTGGCCGGCGTGCCCGCCCGCATGCCTTTCAGTTCAGTTTCCCGGAAGTTCGCCACCACGTACCACTGGCGCGTATCGATCAGCGTGAACACCGGCTTGAGCGCGGAAGCGTACTGGCCGTTCGATGTTTTCAGCGACGTCACCCGGCCATCGAACGGTGCGCGCACGATGGCGAATTCCAGATGCAGTTCGGCCAGCGAGATTTCAGCCAGGACCACGGCGCGTTGCGCCACCAGCGCATCGACCCCGCTTACCGCTGCCGCGGCCTGCTGCGCCTGCAGTTGCGCCGCATTGAGTTCGGCCTGGCTGGCGCGTTGCGCGGTGCGGGCGCGGTCGACGTCTTCCGCCGACACGTACCCTTGCGGCAAAAGCGGCTCCGTGCGGCGCAAGGTATCGGCTGCCTGGGTGGCGGCAGCGCGGGCGCGTTCGACAGCCGCCCGTACGGATTGCGCATTGTACTGCTGCGCATTGACCGTGCGCTGCGTCAGCATGATCTGCTGGTCAAGCGCGGCCAGCGAGGCCTTGGCCCGGGTCAGCGCATCCTGGTAGGGGCGGGGATCGATCTGGAACAGCAGGTCGCCCTGCTTTACCGCCTGGTTGTCGCGCACGGCGAGTTGGACGATGCGCCCGTTGACTTCCGGCACCACGTCGATCGTGTCCGCGTAGACATAGGCATCGTCGGTGCGGGGCGAGCGGTCCAGCATCCAGATCACCAGGGCCAGCAGCGCCAGCGTGGCCAGCACCAGCACGATGGCCGGCCACACCTTTTTTTTCTTGTTGTCCGTTGTGGTCATGTCGTTTACGCAAAAGGGTCAATGCTGGAACAGGATCAGCCAGGCAACGAGGGAGAACAGGGTGACGAGTGTCGGGTAGGCCACGGCCGGAGGGCCAAGCCAGTAGCCGGACCGGGTGCGCTCCAGGATCTGGTAGCAGGCGATAGCGAGCGCAACGCCAGCGATGATGCAGAACATCCAGTCGGGAAAGTAGGCGCCGAGCACGCCAAGGGAGGGCGATCTTGCGCATCCCCCGATTGACGGGGCGACGACGGCAGCAACGCCGATCGCTCTCATGGAGCCTCCCATTTTGCAGTGCTGCGGCCCCGGAATGCGCCGATGCGTTCAGGATATCGCCAATCTGCATCGGGCCCCGGCGGCCCATTTTGCATGATCCGTATAGCCAATGGAAGAATTTACAGCTTGCCTGAACCCCCTTCCATTGCCGACCTGCAATTTGGCCGTCTTCGATGGTCTACATTGCATGCATTTCCATGCACTGGTGTTCCCACGCCTGGCGCGCACGACGTGATGCCAAGGGGCCGATCCATGCGATGAGGCAGCGCATGGCTGGGTTAAGAGTAATTAACTTTTTGTCAGGCATGCCGAGCCGGCCGTGCGCAGGCCAACGCATGACGCAAAAGCGGGAGGGTTTCATGAGCACGGTCTCCATACTCCTGCACCAGACCATGCGTGGCCACTTCAAGGCGCTAATGGCCGAAGCGGACCAGGGATGCGCGGGCACGGGGCGATGTATGCCCCGTGCCGCGTCGACTCAACTCAGTCGTCGATATCACGCTCGCGATCGATATCGCGATCAAAATCGAACAAGGACATCAGATCACCGATTGCGGGCCGATTGCTGGGCACATAGATATTTTCGTCCCCTTGCCGTGGATTCGGCAGATTGTCGCGGCTGCGCGTTGACAACGGCCGTACCCCCCAGTTCTTCTCGATGAATTTCAGGATCGAGGCATGATCCGTGTAGGTATGATCCACATATCCCTTCCTTGCCCACGGCGACACCGCCAGCAGAGGGATGCGCGTGCCGTCGCCGAAGAAGTCAACCGGCTGGATGTAGCCTGAGTCGTAATAGCCGCCACCTTCGTCCACTGTGATCAGCACCGCCGTCTCCTTCCACAGCGCGGGGCTGGCCTTGACCTTATCGACGAGGTCGGCAACGAAGTTCTCGAAGTCTGACGTCTTTGCATTTGCGGGGTGCCCCGCCTTGCTTTCAAAGGGACGCACGAACGCGACCGCCGGGAATTTGCTGCCAGTTGCGAGGTCGCTGTACAACTCTGTCATGCCCTGGAGGTTGTTCTTCAGCGACGTGGTCATGATGGAGGTGAATCCGGTGAGCGGATCGCAGATGCTGCAGTACTCGCTGGTAGTCGTCGCCCCCTCGCGTCCTCCGCTGTACCACTTCCAAGAGACATGTTTGGCGGAGAGCTTGTCGGCGATCGTCGGAATCGTCTGCGGGGGCAGGGTGAATTGCGTGGGCCCAAGTGGCCGGACGTTGCCGTCGAAGGTGTACCCGAGGCCATAATTGTTCACGAGGTAGTAGGTGCCCGGTGCGCAATTCCCGGCATTGAAAGGCTTACCCGGTTGGCCTTGGATGTAGCTCATGATCGCGCTCACCCCGGGTTGGCTCGGATCGGCACAATTCACATAGGAGCCACCCGTATAGCCGTCCTTCTTGTACCAATTGTTGGTGCCGGGTTGGGGATCGGGATCCTCGATCTGATTGTCGAACGGCTTTTTGGGCACGCCGTTGCTGTTGAAGTACGCAACGTCGCCAGTGACGATGGCCAGGAAGTTGGCGCCGGTACCGCCCATCACGGCCTGATGGTAGTTGTCGCTCAGCGCATAGCGCCGTGCCAGCTTCCTGAACATGGGGGCGTCGCCGGTACTCATGTTGTAGAAGCCCATCGCTTCGCCCCCCTGTAGCGTGTTGTTGGGCCCATAGCTCGGTGGGTTGAAGCTATTGTCCGGGCCGATACCCGTGACAACGCCGACCCAGGCGAACAAATCATGCTTGCCCTGATTAACCTGCTGCCACATCTGGAAGAAGCGATGGGGCGGGTCCCCAACATAGGAATCGTAAGGCACGTACTTGGTGATCTGGAACGGTCCCGGCCGCAGATTAGCCGGAAATCGCACGTCCGGAACGTCAGGCGGCAGTCCGGTGGCGTAGGTGGTCTGCGGCTGCGGCAGGGAGGCGAAGGCGCCCGTGACGGCTGGGTCGATGCGATAGACGCTCGTGTTACCGGCCTGCTGCTGCACGGCGTTGGCGAAATTCGGACCCGGACTGCCATCCTCGTCGATGATGCCCTTCGACAGCAGGTTATGGATCGTCTGACCTTTGTGTGGCTTGTATCCGCCAAACAGATTGTCGAATGTGTGATTCTCCCCGATCACGACAATGACGTGCTTGATGGGAGTAGAGGTAGGTGCTGCGGCGGCTGGATTAATTGCCTGTGCTGCGGCGGCAAGCGAATAGGACAACACTGCGGTACCTAGCGCAATGGCGCTGATTCCGGATCTGGACCTTGGCTGCATGATGAATTCTCCACCTTTGTCTGGGGACGCGAACCGGGATTCGCTGCAAGCAGTAAAGGATTCGCATATGTCAAAATCGTGTTGGCACGTGCGCTGGAGATGCAAACTGGATGGTCGCCTACGCTTACGATCTGTTGCGACGTCGTGCACGCCGCGTGGGCAATGTATGGCGCGTGATCAGCCCGCACGGCCTCGCGCTTCGATCAGGCTCGTGCACGTATTGCCACGCATTCCGGCCATCATTGCGCCCTATCAAGCACCTGATGTCAGCAGTTCGTACCGCCCGCGTGGGTCTTGTCACCTCTACAAAATTTGCATAAACTAAAAATATCGGTCTGATATTTTGAGTTTATTGTGAAAACAAGGCAGCTGGCGGAGCATCTACCGTTCGAGGCAGAGAACGTAGCCCTGGCACTCGGCGAGAGCGTGTCGCTTGCCAGGCGTGCCCGCTACTGGAGCCAGGCGGACCTCGCCGCCAAGATGGGGGTGAGCGTGAACACTGTGGTGAACCTCGAGAAGGGGCGCCCATCGGTGTCACTCGCCCAAGTGCTCAAGGCCCTTTGGACGCTCGACCGGCTTCACGTCCTGGAAGAATCCCTGCGGGCTGACCTTGACCCGATAGTACAAGCCGAGGCCTTGCGTCGGATGCCGCGTAAAGCGCCAGGGCACGGGCATGGCTGACAAGGAGAGGCCCGTGTGGGTTTGGCTACCGGGCAGGACGCAACCCGTGCAATGCGGCACTTTCTGGTGGTCTCCGGGACAGGGCAAGTTTCACTACACCGGCGCATACCGGGAACTGGAGGGTGCCCTCCCCATAGACCCCATCAATCTGCCGTTCACACGTTCAAGAAAGCCAGATACAACGACTCTGATGAACGGGGTATTTGGGGTGTTACGCGACGCGGCGCCAGAAGGATTCGGCTTGGATTTGATCACGGCCATGCATGGAGGCGAGATCCTGGACGAGGTCGAGCGCATGGACTTTGCCCCAGGCGATAGCGTTGGGGCGATCGAAGTGTGTCCGGGTGAGCGTATCGAGCACAGGTCAAACTTCTCGCCACCTGACGAAGCGGCTCTGCTACTCGCACTCGAGAAGGTCGATCCTGGCATTTCTGCGCGACGCGTTGTGCAGGAGGTCGCTGGAGCCGAAGATGCGACCAGCCTCGGCGGCGAAAAGCCCAAGTTGACCCTCTCTCGCAGGATCGGCAACGCCACCGAATGGTGGATCGCGAAACTGCAGGAGCGCGGCGGCTCCCCTCGACTTCCAGCCCGTGAATATACGGCGATGAAACTCGCCAGGATGTGTGGCATCGATGTAGCCGACGTCGTATTCCGGCGGGTTGGCCCTCACGAAGTCGTGTTGGTCAAGCGATTCGATCGGAAGGTGGATCAAGGTGGCGTCGAGCGATCGCTCTTCGCCAGCGCCGCGACCGTTCTGCGCCTGCGCGGTGACGCAACGCGCGAGGATGAGGCCCGCTCCTATGCCTCACTAGCCGATGAATTGCGTCGATGGTGTGGTGGCGAGGAACAGGCATACGCACCGCAGCAACGCGAGTTGTGGCGCCGGATGGTGTTCAACGCGCTCGTCAGCAACATTGATGATTATCCGCGCAACCATGGATTGCTCAACCGCAACGGCATTTGGGGCCTTTCGCCGGCATACGACATGGTGGCGATGCCAAGCCAACGTGGCGGCCAGGCAATGGCGGTGAACCGCAGGAGGCTTGACAGAAGGGTTGGCGAGCGCGTTGCGACACCCACATCCGTCCTGTGGAACGCTGAACTCTTCTCCTACTCGAAAGAGGAAGCGTGGGAAACGCTCAAGGCGATGGCTCGCACGGTCCACGAGTCATGGCGCGCACTATACGTCGGCGACTGCGGCCTGTTGGAAGCAGAACTTGAAAGCCAGAGTTCCGCGTTCGTGCTAGCGCACGATATCGTTGTTGGCAAGGCCGCGCCTGATATGGCGGCGCTCAACCCGCAAACGGGACGCGGCCGGCGCGGGGCATGAAGAGCGCCCCCGGGGCTAGCCGTTGGCAATGCTGGGTCCACGCGCCGGCCTCGCCGCCCACGGTCATCTGGTCTTTCACCGGCTATTGGCTTTGGCTATTGCCCATCAGACGGCGCCAACGTTCACCATGCGGTCCAGTTCCACGGCTGCATCATCCGGTAGCTCAAGAGCGGCCGCGGCCAGGTTCTCCCGCAGGTGCGCAGTGGACGATGTGCCGGGAATCAGGAGGACGTTCGGCGCCCGGCGAAGCAGCCACGCCAGCGCGACCTGCATTGGCGTTGCGTCGAGGCGATCGGCTACGTTGGACAGGGTTGTGGACTGCAACGGCGTGAAGCCGCCCAGCGGAAAGTACGGCACGTAGGCGATGCCGTCGCGGGCGAGATCGTCTATCAGCGCATCGTCGGTTCGATGCGCGAGATTGTAGTGGTTCTGTACACAGACGATCTCGCAGATCCGCCGGCCCTCCGCGATCTGCGTGGGCGTGACGTTGCTCAAACCGATATGGCGCACCAGGCCCTGCCGCTGAAGCTCTGCAAGAACGTTGAGCGGGGCCTCGATCGACCCCTCGATGGGCTCATGCTCATCGAACATGAGGCGGAGATTGACTACATCCAGCCTGTCCAGCCCCAGGTTGCGCAGATTGTCGTGCACCGCCTGGGTCAGTGCTTCCGGCGAGAAGGCCGGCAGCCATGATCCATCCTCGCCGCGTCGGGCGCCAATCTTCGTGACGATGACGAGATCGCCGGGATAGGGATGTAGCGCTTCGCGGATCAACTGATTGGTGATGTGCGGGCCGTAGAAATCGCTGGTATCGATGTGATTGATCCCGGAAGCGACAGCTTCGCGCAGCACCGCCAATGCCGCATCGCGGTCATTCGGCGGCCCGAATACGCCGGGCCCCGCGAGCTGCATGGCGCCGTAGCCGAGCCGATTGACGGTACGGTCGCCGAAATTGAATGTGCCGGACTTGTGAACGCTGGACATGCTCGATCTCCTCTGAACAGGAAGCCCAAGCTTAAGCGTTGCATCCTCGCGCGATAAGTCGCTACAATTTGCACGGGTTGTACGGAAGGGCGAACAATGCAAGTCGATCTGGCGGGTCTGAACGCCTTCGTGGTGGTGGTGCGCGCGAAGGGCTTTCGTACTGGCGCGCGCATCAGCGGCACCAGCGCGTCGGGGCTCAGCGAGGCGGTACGCCGCATTGAAACGCAGCTTGGCGTCAGGCTGCTCAATCGGACGACGCGCAGTGTCGTGCCCACCGAAGCGGGCGAGCGCCTGCTTGCCCGGCTCGGCCCTGCCCTGAGCGAAGTGGAAGCGGCGCTGGATGTCGTCAACGTGTTTCGTGACAGGCCGGCCGGAACCCTCAAGCTGAACGTGCCGGTCAGCGCGGCACGGCTGGTACTGCCGGCCATCGTGCCGCGATTTCTCGCCGCCTATCCCGAGATACGGCTGGAAGTGGTTGCCGACGAGAATTTTGTCGACGTGCTGGCGGCCGGATGCGACGCGGGCATCCGCTACGACGAACGGCTGGAGCAGGACATGATTGCCGTGCCGATAGGCCCCCGTGTGCAGCGGTTCGCGACCGCTGCGGCCCCCGCCTACCTCGATCGCCATGGCCGGCCCGGGCACCCCCGGGAACTGCTTGACCACGCCTGCCTGCGCGGCCGTTTCGCCAGCGGCGCGATGCCACCATGGGAGTTCGAGCGCGATGGCGAGGTGACGCGGGTCGACCCCGCTGGCCCTCTCCTGGTGCAGATCGGCGGAGCAATCGATCTCACGGTCGATGCCGCGATCGCCGGTACCGGCGTTGTGCACCTCTTCGAAGACTGGTTGCGCCCGCATCTTGCGAGCGGTGCGCTTGAACCCGTCCTTGAGCCTTGGTGGCAGCCCTTCTCGGGACCATTCCTCTACTACCCTGGGCGACGCCTCGTGCCCGCGGCGCTGCGGGCGTTCATCGAGTTCATCAAGGCGTCTTGATCACGGCTGGCTGATGCAACGTCAGGTCTCTTGTGCCAGCCCGGCCGCTCCGCAAGGGCGAGCCCTCACGCGTGCGTGAAGATTTCGAGGAGGTGCAGGCTCGGATCCTCGAAGTAGATCCTGCGGCCGCCGTCATCCGTGTTGACCTCGCCCGGGCGGAGCCGGTACGGGTCGGCCCAGTACGTGAGCCGGCGTGCCTGGATGCGGGCGAAGCTCTCGTCGAACTCGGCGTCGCCAACCAGGAAGGCATAGTGCTGCAGCGCGACCTCTCCTTTCGCGTCCATGAAGTCGAGGTTGACGCCATTGTCCATCCGCACCGCCAGGAAGGGGCCGAACGGCACGGGCGCGGGGCGTCCAAGGATCTCGCAGAGAAAGGCCGCGGACGCATGCTTGTCGCGAGAAAACACGATGGTGTGATTGAACTGGATGGCCATGTCGCAAGCTTCCGGATGTGACTTGAAGGGCCGGCGCGTACGCCGGACGGCGGCACCTGGGCTCCACGCGGCAACGCGCGGTGCCATTCTGCACGTCACGCTGCTTTGCAGGATAGACGGCTTGCGGGCACGGGGGAAATCCGGAGAGAGCGTGTCGCCGGCATGCAAGCGCCGATTTGGGTGCTCGGGATGGCATCGGCATCCCGTTGCGGGCCGTTTTGCCGGTGCCAAGCCGTCATCGCATCCCGGCGTGTCGAGTCCGCCGCCGGACCGTGCTCAGGCGTCGATCTCCCGCAGCGCCTTCTCGATGTCCACGACGCTGTCCGGCCGCACCAGCCGCGCCACTTCGATGCCGTCGCGCAGGAACACCAGCGTCGGCCACAGCTTGACCCTGAACGAGCGGCCCAGCGGCTTGCCGCTGCCGTCTTCGATCTTGATGTGCCGGACCTCCGGGTGGCTGTGCATGGCGCTTGCCAGGTGGGGCTGGGCACGCATGCAGTAGCCGCACCAAGGCGCACCGAATTCGATCAGGGCCGGCCCTTTCATTGCATCGATATCGGCCCGCCCCGGTTCGCGCGCCGCGTACATGTCGATCATCGTCATATTGGATCCTTTGGCCTGCCGGTGCGCGGCAAGCCGTGGCCCATATTGTAGTGCCTGGGAACGCGGCGCCACCTGGGCGCAGGCAGCAAAAGCGGCTACGCCTGCGAGCCCTGCGGCGCATCGGCGGCCACCGGCTTGCGCCAGCGCACCGTGGCCAGCAGCGAGGCCGCGACAATCAGGCCACCGCCGGTCCATGCGGTGGCGGAGATCCTTTCTGCCAGCCACACGCTCGCGAACAGCGCGCCAAACGCGGGTTCACTGCCCATCAACAAGGCCACGCGTGTCGGGCTGCTGCGCTTGATGGCGTAGTTCTGCGCGAAGAATGCGAAGAGCGTGCAGGCGACTACCAGCCACAGCACGCAGCCCCAGAATGCCCCGTAGCCTGACCACCGCGGTATGGGTTGCCACTGCGCGGGCACCAATGCGAGGGCCACGGCCGCGCTGCCGACAGCCACCACGCCCGCTTGCACCGCCGTCACCGTCAGCGCAGGCATCGACGCCGCGCGCAGCACTCGCTTCGTCACGCACACCATCAGTGCCCGCAATACCGCGGCGGCCACGATCAGGCCGTCGCCGAGATTGAGGACGAACTCACCTTCACCTGCCAGCAGCCACGCGCCCAGCAGCGAGAGCGCCACCGCAGCCCATTCAATGGTGCTCGGTTTGCGCTTGAGCAGCAGCCATTCGACCAGCGGCGTCAGCACCACGCACAAGCTGATCAGGAACGCCGCATTGGACGCGCGCGTGTGCAGCACGCCAAACGTCTCGCACAGGAAGATGCACAGCAGCAGCACCCCGGTGCCGAGCATGCCGCGCACGGTGGCCGCATCGGCGTGGCGCAGCCCGGCCAGCGTGGGCGACAGCACCAGGAAGGTGAGACCGAAGCGCAGCGCCAGCAGGCCCAGCACGGGATAGAACGCGAGCGCGCTCTTGACGACGCCGTAGCTGCTGCCCCAGACCACGGCGACCGCGAGCAGCATCAGGTCGGACAGCAGGAGGAGGCGTTGTTGAGCAGGCATGGCGGATCTCGCGAGGCGTTGGTGCTGCATTGTCGAACTTTGCGTTCACGTTGATAATCGTGTCGAAGTGCACAGCCTTTATGTCGCAGATGCATTAATTCACCGCTCTGGCCGCGATTACGTCTCATGAACCAAAACGATCTCTTCGCCTTGCTGCCTGACATGGCGGTGTTCGCGCGCGTTGTCGATGCGGGCAATTTTTCGGTGGCCGCGCGCCAGCTCGGCAGCACGCCGTCCACGGTCAGCCGCCAGATCAAGCGCCTGGAGGAAGCCCTGGCGACGCGCCTGCTGGAGCGTTCGACCCGCAAGGTCCGTGTGACGGAATCGGGCGCGCAGGTGTACCGGTACTGCCGCGACGTGGTGAGTGCCGCATCGGGAGCGATGGACGCGGCCGGTCACCTGGTGGGCCGGCCGCAGGGCAGGGTCAGTGTGAGCGCGCCGACCGCGTTCGCGAAAACGGTGATCCATCCGCTCGTGCCTGGCTTCCTGCGCGCGTACACGGAGATCGATCTCCAGTTGCTGTTTTCCGACCACGAGGTCGATCCGMTCGATGACGATCTCGATCTCGTGATCCGGCTGACCGAGCGCCCGCCACCCGGCCTGGCCGGGCGCCGCCTGGGCGTGGTGCACTGGGTGCTGTGCGCCTCGCCAGCCTATCTGCGCGCGCGCGGCACGCCGGTGCATCCGCGCGAGCTCACGCAGCACGATTGCTTGTACCTGGGAGAGACCGCCGACGACAACCGCTGGCGGTTCCGCAGAGGCACCGAGACGCAGACCGTGGAGGTGAGGGGGCGCTATATCGCGAACCACGTCGGCGCGCGACTCGAAGCGGCGCAGCAGGATTTCGGCATCGCCAGCCTGCCGGAATTCGCCGCGGCCGTGGCGTTGCAAAGCGGCGAACTGGTGCAGGTGCTGGCCGATTGGGAACTGCAGGCGCGGGCCTACGTGGGTTCGGTGTGGCTGCTATATCCGCCCAATCGTTTCCTGCCACCGAAGGTGCGGGTGTTGATCGACTACCTGGCGGAACACATCGGCGGCCCTGGCTGACAGGAGCATGAACCTCGCATTTTTCCGATCGGAGCTGCAGGATCGGTGTAAAGATAATGGTTTTTTTCCCCCGGAGCCAATGCAATGTCCCAGCCCGAAGTCACCCTGTTCCACTCGCCCAACACGCGCTCCACCGGCGCACTGACCCTGCTCGAGGAGCTGGGTGTGCCTTACCGTCTCCATCCGCTCAATATGAAGGCCGGCGAGCAGCGCGAACCGGCTTACCTGGCCATCAATCCGATGGGCAAGGTGCCGGCGGTCCGCTATGGCGATGCGCTGGTGACCGAGCAGACGGCGGTGTTCATCTTCCTGGCCGACCTCTTCCCGCAGGCCGGGCTCGCCCCCGCGCTGACCGATCCGCTGCGCGGGCCTTACCTGCGCTGGATGGCGTTCTATGGTTCGTGCTTCGAGCCGGCACTGGTGGACCGCTCGCAACAGCGCGAGACGCCGCGCACGATGTGTCCGTATGGGGACTACGACACCACGATCAGCACGCTGCTCGGCCAGCTGGATAAGGGCCCCTACCTGCTGGGCGATACCTTTACCGCCGCCGACGTGCTGTGGGGCACCGCGCTGACCTGGACCACCATGTTCAAGCTGGTCGAGGCGACGCCGGTGGTGCAGGCTTATATCGACCGCATCAACGCACGTCCGGCGGTGGCGCGTGCCCGCGCCATCGATGCGAAGCTGGCGGCAGAGCAGGGCGGTTGATGGGCAACTACGCAGGCAGGGGTGGCGCGCGCCGCATAAGCACCGCATAAGCACCGCACCACATAAGCACCGCATAAGCGCCGCCGCTCAAAGCTCCAGCACCAGCCGCGCGCACTTCGCGCGCGAGCAGCACGCCATCATCTTCGTATTGGCCTCCCGCTCCGCGCGCGTGAGCACCACGTCGCGATGATCCACCTCGCCGGCCAGGACGCGAACTTCGCAGGAGCCGCACAGGCCTTCCTCGCAATCGCTCTGCATATCGATATTGGCGGCACGCAGCGCGGCCAGCAGGGTCTGGCCCGGGGCGACCGTGACGACCAGGCCGGAGTCCTTCAACTCGGCTTCGAATGCCTGTTCCTGACTGGCGTCCAGCGCGGTCAGCGCCGACTGGAAATGCTCGATCCGCAGCGCATCGTCCGGCCAGCTCGCGCAACTCTGCTGCAGCGCTTCAAGCATGCGCGCCGGGCCGCAGGCGTAGATCTGCGTATCCGGTTCGGGGCGGCCGAGCAGCGCGCTGAAATCGTTGCGCCTTGCCTCATCCTTTGCATGGATATGCAGGCGATCGCCATGCAGCGCGATCAGTTCGTCGAGCAGTGCCATGGATGCGCGCGATCGGCCGCTGTAGTGCAGTTCGTAATCCATGCCGAGCGCCTTCGCCCGCCGCGCCATCGCGCTGACGGGGGTGATGCCGATGCCGCCGGCGATAAAGATCAGCTTGCCCGCGCTCTCGTCCAGGCGGAAGTGATTGCGCGGCCCGCGGATCTTCAGCCGGTCGCCGGCCTTCACGCCGTCATGGATCCAGGCGGAGCCGCCGCGGCCCTGCGCTTCCCGCAGTACCGCGATCTCCAGCGCGCCGCTGTCGTCCGGATCGCCGCAAAGCGAGTACTGTCGGGACAATCCGGTATCGCCGCATTCCACGTCGATATGCGAGCCCGGCGTCCAGCGCGGCATCGGCTGGCCATCGGGCGAGACCAGCCTCAGCCGGACGATGCCGTCGGCCGCGCGGACCGCGCTTGCCACCACTACCGGGCGGCTGAGGGCGTGGCCCGAAGGCTCGCCGATACGTACCGGCACCTGCACATCCCGCAGGGCAGGGTTGGCGCGCTCGGGATTCTGCCGCGGGTCCCACTCCACCCACACGTGCTCGGGGCCGCGGAACGAGGTGTTGGGCACGTAGCTGAAACGCTGTTCGGCCAGGCGCATATGGGGCAGGCGCCGCGCGAGTTCCTCCAGGAAGACCTGCATTTCCATGCGCGCCAGGTTCTTGCCCATGCACTGGTGGGAGCCGTAGCCGAAGGTGAGCTGGTCGCTGGCATTCTCGCGGCGGATGTCGAACAGGTCCGCGTCGGCGAAGTGCCGCTCGTCGTGATTGGCCGAGGATGTCACGATCAGCAGCTTCGAGCCAGCGGGAATATCCACGCCGCCAACCTGCACGTCGCGCGTTGCCAGGCGCCGCCAGGCAGCGACCGAACCGTTGTGCCGCAGGCATTCCTCCACCGCGTTCGGAATCAGGCCGGGGTCCTCGCAAATCTCCTGCCAGGCGCGCGGATGCTGCAGCAGCAGCTTGATGGCATTGGCCGTCGCGTTGGCGGTGGTTTCATGCGCGGCGACGATGCCGGCCATCATCATCGAGTGCAGGTAGGAATCCGTGACGATCTCCGGGTGCTCCCGCTGCTTGCGGATGCCGTAGCGCATCCATCCCGGTCCGGACGGGTCCTGGCGCATCTTGTCGAGGATCTTGCCGGCGAGCTGCCAGAAGTTGCCCACCGCATGCGCGACTTCCACCTGCTCTTCCGGATTGGGCCGGCCCCAGGTGTTGACGGTATGCGCGATGGAATATTTGCGCAGCAGGTCCATGTCTTCCTCGGGCACGCCGAGAAAATGCAGCGCCACGGTCAGCGGCACTTCCCACAGCATCTGATCGACCAGGTCGGCGCGGCCGTCGTCGATAAAGCGGTCGAGGTACTCGCGCGCAAGCTTGCGCACCATGGGCTCGTGATGCTTGAGTTCCTCCGGCGTGAAGGGCTCCATCAGCACGCGGCGCCGCGGCATGTGCGCGGGTTCGTCCTCGTTGACCAGCGTGCGGTTCATCGCGTAACCGTAGGACGCAAGCACGGCGTTGGCTTCGGGCCCGGTCGGTGTGATCTTCTCCAGCGCGATGGACGGGCTGAAGGCGAGGTTGTCGCGGAAGATCGCCTTGATGTCGTCATAGCGCGTCACCACCCAGTAGCCCAGCTTCGGGCTGTAGAAGACGGGCTCCCGTTCGCGCGCCCAGCGCACGTATTCGGGCGGGTCCTGCTGGTAGCCATCCTCGAAGGGATCGAACCCGGCGGCGCCGGGGCTGACCGGGCAGCCGGTGGGAGTGCGCTGCGCCGCCAGCAAGCTGTGGTCAACGGGGCATCCCGAGGCGCGCGGATTGGGGGTAGCGTTGGCCATGCTTGTTGCTCCGGTGTTCGTTTTCTTTGCGGATACGCGGTAATACGCGGCGATCAATCCAGCGTGATCTTCAGGTCGCGGATCAGCTTGTGCCAGCGCGTGGTCTCGCTGCGCAGCAGCTCGGCGTATTGCGCGGGCGTATTGCCCACCGGCTCCACGCCGAAGTCAACCAGCCGCTTGTTGACCGCCGGCTCCCTGATGGCCGCCACCACCTGCTTGTTCAGCGTGGCGACGATCTCCGGCGGCGTGGCGGCGGGTACCACCATGCCGACCAGAGCCGCGGCTTCCACATTCTTGTAGCCGACCTCGGCAAAGGTCGGCACGTCCGGCAACTGGGGCAGGCGGGTCGGGTTGGCCACGGCCAGCGCCTTGACCTTGCCGCCCTTGATAAAGCCCGCGCCCGCAGCGAGGTCGACCATCATGGCGGGGATTTGCCCGCCGGCCACGTCGGCCAGCGCGGGTGCGGCGCCGCGATAGGGTGCGTGGACCATGTTCAGTCCGGCCTCCACCTTGAGCAGTTCCATCGCCAGATGGTGCGGGCTGCCAGCGCCCGCCGAGGCGTAGTCGATGCCGCCGGGCTTGGATTTCGCCCTGGCGATGAACTCCTGCACGGTGTTGACGTTCATGCCGGGGCCGACCACCAGGATCATCGGGAAGCGGCCCAGCAGGGTGACGGGCGCGAGGTCCTTGGCCGGGTTGTAGGAAAGCGTCTTGTACAGCGCCGGGTTGAACACCAGCGTGCCGTTGTCCGCCGACAGCACCGTGTAGCCATCGGCCGGGGAGCGCGCGGTTTCCGCCGCGGCAATCGCCGTGTTGCCGCCCGGCTTGTTGTCGACCACCACCGGCTGGCCGAGGCGGGCGGAGAGCGCCTGGCCGATCGAGCGCGCCAGGAAGTCCGAGCCGCCGCCGGCCGCGTACGGCACCACCCAGCGCACCGGCTTGGATGGGAAGGCGGTGTCGGCGCTGGCGGCAGCCGCCAGCAGGGGGATGGCGGCCAGGCCCGTGGCGATGCATTTGCGGACTGTGATCATCTTGTCTCCTGTTTCGCGGTTTCCCGGTTTCCCGGGTTCGCGGTTTGTTGTCTGTGGAGGCTGTTGCCTCTCTCGCGTCGTTATGCGTAAATGATATACGCATTGCGTAATCTGGCGATACGGGTTAACGTGGGGTCCTGACGCGGCGCCCCGCACCGCACTAGAATCTCGGGCCATGAAGACAACACTCGATCCAGACGACACGGGCCTGCCCGCCGCGCCGCCGGCGCGCGAGCGGCGGCAGCGGGTGCAATCGGCGCAGACCGGCATGACCGTGCTCAAGGGGCTGGCCAGTCTCGGCGGGCGCGCCAGCCTGACCGCGCTGGCCGCGCACATCGCGGAGAGCCCGGCCAAGGTGCACCGCTACCTGGCCAGCCTGATCGACGAGGGGCTGGTGGTGCAGGAGTCGGGGTCGCAGCAGTATTTCCTCGGCATGGAGGCCATGCTGATCGGCCTGGCGGCGATGCGGCAGGTCGATCCGATCCGGATCGCCGAGCCGTCGCTGATCCGCCTGCGCGAGAGCCTTGACGTCACCTGCTTCGTGGCCGTGATGGGCAACAAGGGCCCGACCATCGTGCGTTTCGAGGAGCCCGGGCTGCCCGTGACGGTCAATGTGCGCGTGGGCTCGGTGATGTCGATGTTGTGGTCGGCCACCGGGCGCGCATTGCTGGGCCTGCTGGACGAGCCGCGCGTGCGGGCGATGGCGGAAGAAGAGCTGGCGGCGGCGCCGCCGGCGTTGCGCGCGCAGCTGGATCGCGACGATCCCATCGGGGTGCTGCGGGACGAGGTTCGTGCAGCGGGGTGCGCGGTGGTGCGGGATACCAACCTGAAGGGCATTAGCGCGGTGGCCGCGCCCCTGTACGACTACACGGGCCGGATCTGCGCGGTGATCACGGCACTGGGCGCCACGGGCGGCTTCGATGCGTCGATGGACGGACCGATCGCCATGGCCGTTCGCCGCGAGGCGCAGGCCGCCAGCGCGCTGCTGGGATATGCCGCGGCACCGCCGGGCGGCGGCGCCGTCTGAAGCCTGGCCGGACCTGGGCTCAAGCCTTGCGTTCGCCGCCCAGGGCTTCGGTCAGGTCCGACAGCATGTTGGCCAGTTCGCCGGCCATCATGGTGAAGTCGCCGTCGAAACGCTCGTCTTCATCGCTGGCGCTGGCGCCGGCCTGTTCCTTGATGACATCCAGCGGCGCCACGCGCTTGATGGTCAGGGATTCGGTGAGCACGAAGGACACGCGGTCGTTCCAGGTCATCGCCAGGCGCGTGCAGCGCTTGCCGGCGGCGATATGGCGGCGCAGGTCCTCGGCATCCAGCGGATGGCGCACATAGCGCACCGTGGCCTTGCTCTCGGCGCTGGATTGCAGCTCCATTTCCTGGTCCACGCTGAAGCCGGCCGGGGCCGTGTCGGTGGCCAGCCAGTCGGTCATGGCGGCGACCGGCGACTGGTTGACGTGCAGGTTGACCAGCGGCAGCGGGTCGATGGCCTTGAACAGCAGGCCGCGCACTTCATCGGCCTTGGCTGGCGCGGCGGCGTCGATGGCGAGCCAGCCGTTGACCGGGTCGATCCACACGCGGGTGTCGCGGCGGATGCTGAACGCGCGCGGCAGCAGTTCTTCGGTGATCTGTTCCTTGAGCTCTTTCATCTGCTTGCGGCCCGGCTTGAAGCCTTGCTGCTCTTCCAGTTCGGCGGCGCGCGCCTTGGTGACCTGGTTGACCACGGTGGAGGGCAGCAGTTTTTTCTCGGTGCGCAGGGTCAGCAGCATCTGCTTGCCGACCTGGTGCACCAGGGTGCCGTTTTCACGGGGCGAGGCCCAGCCCTGGGTCTGCATTTCCAGGCTGGTGCCGGGGAAGAAGGCGTGGCGCGCCAGACAGGCCTCGACCTCGTCGGCGGCGAGGGACCACGGTGCGGACAGACGGTGTAGCTGGAGATTCTTGAACCACATGGGAATTCGGCCAAAGGGACCGATTCTAGCCGGTTAGCGTGTCCGATGCGGTAACAATGCGTGAACGAGTGCGCGGGGGTGGGGAAAGACAGGGGCCGGGCTGCCTTCGCAACCCGGCCCCTGCATGCTTCCCGCTGTCTTGGATATCGAGTCTCAGATATCGAGCTTGCTGATCTTCGAGCCCGCCAGGCTCACGCCGGCCATCAGGCCCGCGTTGGTGACCACGAAGCCAACGATGGGCTGCTGGGCGGTATTGGTGTCCAGCACGCCATTCGCGCCAATCGTGGCCAGCGCCACGGTAGCGTCCACGCCGGCAGTCCAGCCCTGGCTGGCGACGAACTTCTCGAGTGCCTCCTGCGTCATGAACATCAGGATGACGGCCTTGGACTGCGCCCCGAACTGGAAGCCGAGCGAGCCGGTGATGAGGCGGTAGTAGCCATGGTGGGCACCCCCGGCGCGCAGTGCGCCATCGCCATACTCGCCACCCACGAAGAAGCCGGCCGAGATGACGTTGGGGAAGACCAGGATGCCGCGCGCGCGGTTGGCGAGTTCGCGCGAGCCCTTCGCCGTCTCGTACAGTCTGTTGAGCGAACCGTCCACGCCGCCGTCGATCTCCCGGCGCTTGGCGGATTTGTCCGTGGGGGCACTCGGCGTGGTGGTACAGGCACCCAACAGACCCGAAGATGCCACTATCAGTCCAGCCCCTGCTGTCAGAAACGATCTGCGTTGCATACTCACTCTCCTGATTGTTTTACCTCTCACACTGCACCGTTACCCCGGAGCGCCTTACCTCCCTACGTTACCAAGGATAGGCGTAATCGGCACTTGTAGAAATGGGAAATCGCACAGCATGCGTGGTTATCGGGTTTGCCGGGATGCCGTTGCATCTCTTTCCCGTTCATTCACAGAGAAATATACAAAGCATGCCGGCAAAAAGCTGTAGGACGAGGACGGCATTTCGGGGCGCGGCCGTCCTACGTGTATCTGGCCTGAATGACCTGATCGTAGTGTGCCCGCAACAGTGGCGCGCGCTTTGCCGAAGTGGGAACCCGGCCGCGCGGCAGGTGTCCATCCAACATGAAATCCGTTCTCGCCCTCATTCCCGTTACCCTGCTGGCGGCCTGTGCGTCGCATGCGCCCGCCGATCCGCAAGCCGTCAGCGAAGCCAATGAACAGTGGCAATCACTGCGCGTCACTTACACCACGTGTGCCAAGGACCAGGCCGACGCCGGCATGGCCAGCCGCGCTTCGGCGCAGGATCTCGCCGGCTCCGCGCTCAAGGCTTGCCAGCCCCGGCTCGACGCCATGCGCACGGCGTTTCGCCAGTACCTGGACGCGCAGATGGTGTCCTCGCACGGCCGCGACAGCGCGCGCCAGGCAGCCGACCGCGTCAGCCGGGATACCGAAGCCAAGACCCGGGACTACCTGGTTCGCTACGTGGAGCGGGAGCGCTACCTCGCCGCGCACTGAAGGCGCACACGGGATCGCCGCTCTCGCTGGGGGCGCCCCAGCATGTTGGCGCACTGTGGTGTAATGCGCGGGCCCTGGCGTGCAGTCCGGACCGCGTCACCCAGCGCGGCGGTCGCGCCCCCACCAATCTCACAGCGGTCCCTCCCGATGACTCTTTCTCCCGAACGCCTGCAGCTGGCCCACGAGCGTTTTCTGGCCGACAACCCTGAAGTGGTGGCGCTGCTCAAGGTGATCACCGAGCGGCACGCGCGCGCCGTCGGCATGAGCGTCGAAGCCTTCCAGCGCTCCGAGCTGGAGCGTGCCATCGGGCGCGAAGCCAGGCTCCGGCGCCTGACTGTCGACGAACTGCTGCTGGTCTACCTGGGCGAGCGCGCCGCGCCGGCCCCGAGGCGCTAAGCGCCCGCTTTCCCGGGTGAGGCGCCGCCAGTGCCGGCCCTGCCACGGGCCGGGCGCAGGAATAGCCAGGCGCAGGCCGCCCCGCCGGCAGCCAGCAGTGCCGAAAGCAGCATGACCCAGCGAAACCCCGTCACGAAGGCGTTGTCCACTGCTTGCCGGATGGCCGCCTGCGCCTGCGGATCGGGCGCCACCGGTACCTCGATGGCCGCGAGCTTCCCGCGTTGCGCCAGCACGGCCCGGGCAAGCTGCGGCGGCACGGTTCGGCCGGCCTGTGGTTGAGCCGGCGGCTGGCCGAGCGCCCGCTCCAGCTGGTGGTCGAACACGCGGGCCATCACGATCCCCAGTGCCGCGATTGCCAGCAGCGTGGCCACGCGTGCCGCCGCGTTGTTGATGCCCGACGCGGTGCCGGCCGAGCCCGGCGGCACCGCATTCATGACCGTGGTGGTCAGCGGCGCCACGCTGATCGTCATGCCCGCGCCCAGCACCAGCACGGCCGGAAAGAACGTAACCCAGTAGTTGCCACTGCTGCCGGGCAGCGCGAACAGGGCAAAGCCTGCTGCCGCCACCAGCGGGCCCACGATCAGGGGTTTGCGTGCGCCGTGCCGGTCCACCAGCCCGCCGGCCCAGCCCGACAGCAGGAACATCAGCAGGATGAAAGGCAGCAGGGCCGCGCCGGCGGCCGTCGACGAATAGCCCTGTACCTGGATCAGGTTGAGCGGGAGAAAGAACAGGCCGCCGCCCAGTGCGGCGTAAAGCAGCAGGGTGAGCAGGTTGGCGCCGAGGAAAGCACGCGAGCGGAACAGCGCGAGCGGCATGACCGGATTCGGTACGCGCGCCTCCACCATCACAAACAGGCCAAGCGCCAGCGCGCCGGCGGCGGCCGGCATCCATACTGTCGGGTTGCCCCAGCCCAGCGCCGGCGACTCGATCAGGCCATAGACCAGCCCGCCCAGGCCCAGCGCGGCAAGCAGGCTGCCCGCCCAGTCGAGGCCGCCCTCGTGCTTGGGGCCGCGGCTTTCCGGCACGCGCCAGAACACAATCAGCAATACCGCCGCTGCCAGCGGCAGGTTGACCAGGAAAGCCGCGCGCCACGACAGGTGCCCGATGAGCCAACCGCCCACCACCGGGCCCAGCGCGGTGGTCATCGCGGTGGCGCCGGACCAGGTGCCGATGGCCTTGCCGCGCCGGCTCTCGTCGAAGGAGGCCGACAGCAACGCCAGGCTGCCCGGCACCAGCAGCGCCGCGCCCGCGCCTTGTGCCGCCCGCGCCGCGACCAGATGACCGATGTTGCCGGCCAGGCCGCACCATGCCGAGCTTGCGGCAAAGATCGCCACGCCCAGCGCAAACACGCGCCGGCGCCCGAAGCGGTCGCCCGCGGCGCCGCCCACCAACAGCAGCGCCGCCAGCAGCAGCGCATAGGCTTCCACCGCCCATTGCATGCCGCTCAGGCTGGCGTCGAAGTCCTTCTGCAGCGCGGGTAGGGCCAGATTGACCACGGTGCCGTCGATAAAGGCCATGCTGGATGCCAGGATGGTGGCGGCCAGCACCCATGGCTCGTCGGCCCTGGCACAGGGCGGCCCGCCGGGGCTGGTCCGGATCGCGGCGTCGTCGCAGGGGCCCTGGGCCAGCGGCGTGGTGGACATTCAGCGGGGCGCGCGCACGCGGGTGGCGTGGCGCGGGCCAGTCACGATGCCGCCATTGCTGGGGGCTCCGCGGGCTGCGCCGGCTCCAGCGGGTGCAATTCGCCCAGCATGGTCGGGATCAACTCGGACACCGTGGGGTGGATATGCATGGCGCGCTGGACCACCGTGTACGGTGCGCACGCATACATCGCGTCGAGGATGCAATGAATCACCTCGTCGCCGCCCACGCCCAGCACCGCCGCGCCCAGGATCTCACGGCTATCGGCGTCGACCAGGATCTTCATGAAGCCCTGCGTCTCGCCTTTTTCCACCGCGCGGCCCACCCGCGTCATCGGCCGCATGCCCACCAGCACACGGCGCCCGGATTGCCTCGCCTCATGCTCGTTCATGCCGACCCGCCCCAGCGGCGGATCGGTGTACAGCGCATAGGCCGGGATGCGGTCGCCGACGGTGCGCGGGGGGTCGCCGGGCACTGCGTCCAGCAGGTTGGCTGCGACGATCTCGAAGTCGTTGTAGGCGGTATGGGTGAAGGCGCCGCGGCCGTTGCAATCGCCCAGCGCCCAGATGCCAGGCACACTGGTGCGCAATTGCGCATCCACCTGGATATAGCCGTGCGCATCCACGGCAATGCCGGCGCGGTCCAGGCCGAGATCGTCGGTATTGGGCCGCCGGCCCACTGCCAGCAGCACGTGCGAGCCGACGACTTCGGGCGCGCCGTGGGCGCAATCCATCTTCACCGCGACCTCGCCGCCGCGCTGCTCCAGTTCGATGCACTCGGCGTCCAGGCGCAGGCCAATGCCCTCGGCGGCCAGGATGTCGCGCACGGCATCGGACACATCCGGGTCCTCCCGCTCGATCAGGCGCGGGCCGCGCTGCACGATGGTGACCGCGCTGCCGAAGCGGCGAAACATCTGGCCGAACTCCAGTCCGATGTAACTGCCGCCAACCACCAGCAAATGCCGGGGCAACGTGTCCACGCGCATCATGCTGGCGTTGGTCAGGTAATCCACCCGGTCCAGCCCCGGCATCGGCGGCGTGGAGGCGCGCCCGCCCACGTTGATGAAGATCTTGCCGGCGCGCAGCACGGTGTCGTTCACGCGCACGGTGTCGGGGCCCTCGAAGCGGGCGTGGCCGAGATAGACGGTGCCATGTTCCAGCTTGCGCACCCAGGTTTCCACGCCATGGCTGGAATTCCCGACCACGCCGTCCTTGCGTGCCTTGACCCGCGCCATGTCGACCGTTACCGGCCCGGTGGGCACTACGCCGTACTCGGCCCCGCGCCGCGCCAGGTGCGCGGCATAGGCGCTCGCCACCATGGTCTTGGTGGGAATGCAGCCATTGTTGACGCAGGTCCCGCCAAACGCCTGGCGCTCGATCACGGCCACTTTCTGGCCGTCGGCGGAGAGGCGCGCGGCCAGCGGGGGACCGGCCTGTCCGGTGCCGATGATGATGGCGTCGTAGTCGATGGTCATGGCGAGGGCTCCTGGGGCGGCCTGAGATACCAGGGGGCGATTCCCGGCATCACAGCATTTCCAGCGGATGCGGGCCGCGCGGCGGCGGGAAGACAGCGTCGAGCTCGGCCAGCTGCTGTGCCGAGAAGCGCAGCGCCAGAGCGCCGTGGTTCTCGCGCAGGCGTTCGCGGTGGCTGGTCTTGGGAATTGCGACGACGTTGTCCTGCGCCAGCAGCCAGCCCAGCGCGGCCTGTGCCGGCGTGATCCCGTGCTGCTCGGCGAAGTGGGCGAGCCGGGAATTGCGCAGCAGCGTGGCCTGCTCGATCGGCGAGTAGGCCATCACCGGCACCCCGTGCTGGCGCAGCCAGGGCCGCAGATCCCATTCAATGCCGCGGCGCGTGAGGTTGTAGAGCAACTGGTTGGCAGTGACCTGGTTGCCGCCGGGCACGCGCCAGAGCGCCCGCATATCATCCAGGCTGAGGTTGCTGACGCCGAAATGCCGGATCTTGCCCGCCTTCTGCAGCGCCATGAAGGCCTCCATGGTCTCGGCCAGCGGCACGCCCCCGCGCCAGTGCAGCAGGTAGAGATCGATCCGGTCGGTGCCCAGCCGGCGCAGGCTGCGCTCGCAGGCGGCCACGGCGGATTTGCGCCCGGCGTTGTGCGGGTAGACCTTGGTGACCAGGAAGACCTCGTCGCGCCGCCCGGCGATGGCCTCGCCGACCAGTTCCTCGGAGAGGCCCTCGCCGTACATCTCGGCGGTATCGATCAGGGTCATGCCAAGGTCCAGGCCAAGCTGCAGCGTGGCGAGCTCCTCCGCGCGCGCGGCCGGGTTCTCGCCCATGTTCCAGGTGCCCATGCCAAGCGCGGCAACGGTTTCGCCGCCGGGAAGGATCGCGGTCTTCATGTGGTATTCCGGTGAAGAAGCAGGCAGGGGCCGCCCGCGCATGGCGAAAACGCCGAAACATGGCGAGAACAGCACGCGCACGCCGCCCGGTTACCCACCCACACTAGGTAAGGACGGCGCGATGCACAAGGTTCGGCGTGCCGAGCGCGAGGTTCAGGGCACACTGCTCAGGTAGTAGACCGTGATCGCGAAGAGCGCCTCGAATGCACCTCGAATGCACCTCGAACGCCCGTGCCGGCCGGTTGCGCCGGCCCGGGGCTCAACCGTGGTGGTAGCGGTACTCCTGCGTCAGCCCGCCGTAGCCGTAGGTGGCCGCGCGCGCGTCGACGACGTGGATATACGAGACCGGATGGACGTTGCCGATCAGCTCCGACAGTGTGTCGAACACCGCTTTCAGGAACTGCGCCTTTTCTGCCTTGGTGTTGGTCTCATCGGTCACGCTGATGTCGAGATGGAAGGCGTTGCGTCCCTGCTCCGAGAGCGGTTCTCCGCCGACGATCCAGGCGTCGCGGTCGATGTACTGCACGGAGACGACGATGACTTCCGGCTTCTTGCCAAGTACGCGCTGCGTAATCCCGGCCACGGCGGCGGCGCTGCGGCGGGTCAGCGATGCATCGGGTTTGCCGGAGATCCGGAGGTTGATGTGGGGCATGACAGGCTCCCGGGATTGTGGTGGAAGGGGGTTCGGTCCAGCGGTTCAGTGATGCCATTCTAGGCAATCGCCTTCCATCGGAAAAACGGGAATTTGCGATACTATCCATCGTAATTGCCGAAACATGCCAAAACACGCAGGAGGCTGCCATGCGCGCCCTGGAACTCGATCAGCTACGCACCTTCGTCACGGTGGCGGATGCCGGCAGCCTGTCGGCCGCCGCGCCGCGCCTGTTCCTGTCGCAGTCATCCGTCAGCGAGCAACTGCGCAAGCTGGAGGAGCGCGCCGGCGTGCCTCTGCTCACGCGCGGCAAGCAGGGCGCGGCGCCCACGCCCGCGGGCTTGCGCCTGCTGGAACATGCGCGGCGCATCCTGGCGCTGTCCGAACTGGCGTTGCAGGATTTGCGCGGCCATGCGCTGGATGGCGAACTGCGGCTGGCGGTGACGGACTATTTCCGGCCGGGAGAGATCGCTGGCATGCTGCGCCGGCTGCGCGAGCGCTATCCCTACCTGCGGCTGCATGTGACAGTGATGAAGAGTGGCATGATCGACGCCGGGGCGCTGACCGATGCCTTCGATATCGGCCTGTCGATGCGGCTGCCCGGCGCTCGCGGCGCTCAGCGGGGCGCGCGCGGCACTGTGCTGCGCCGCGAGGCGCTGGCATGGGTGGCGGCCGAAGGCGAGGCCGGGAGCGTCAGCGCGCCGTTGCCACTGGTGCTGCTGCCCGATACCTGCTCGCTGCACCAGTATGTGGTGCAGATGCTGCTGCGCCGGCGCGTGGACCATGTGATCGCGCATTCCGCCTCGGGCGTGGCCGGGCTGCAGCTCGCGCTGGCCGCCGGGCTGGGCATCTCCTGCCTGAACGAGTCGGCGATCGGACCGGGGGTGGCGCGCATCGACACGCAGACCGCCAGCCGGCTGAGGCTCCCCGCGTTGCCGGCCGCCGAGTTCTACCTGCTGCCCGCGCGGCCCGGCGAGGCGGCTCTGGTGGCGAAGGTGCGCGCGGCGCTGGCGGAGCAATTCGCGTAGCAGGCGCCACTACAGGAGGGCGTGCCCTGGACGCGCCTGGCGCCGCTCGCTACGATTTCTCCACCGCGCTCAGGTCTCGGTCCACTGGCGCAGCAGGTTGTGATAGCAACCCACCAGCGAACGCCGCGCGCCTTCGTCAGCGCCGGTCTGGTTGAGCTTCTGGATGGCATTGTCGAGGTCGAACAGCAGCGCGCGCTGCGTATCGTCGCGCACCAGGCTCTGGATCCAGAAGAAGCTCGCCACGCGCGTGCCGCGCGTGATCGGCGTCACCCGGTGCAGGCTGGTGGCGGGGTAGATCACCATGTCGCCGGCCTCCAGCTTGACGCTGTGGGTGCCGTAGGTGTCTTCCACCTGCAACTCTCCGCCATCGTAGCTGGCGGGGTCGCTGAGGAACAGCGTGGCGGAGATATCGGTGCGCAGCTTGCGGCCATTGTGCGGATGAATGCGCACGCTGCCGTCCACATGGGCACCGAAGGTCATGCCATCGCTGTAGCGATTGAACATCGGCGGGTAGACGATATTGGGCAATGCCGCGCTAATGAATAGCGGATGCCGTTCGAGCACACCGAGGATCAGCCGCTGGCACTGCATTGCCACGTCGGCGCGCTCGTCGATCTGCTGGTTGTACTTGACCGGCGCGCCTGAGTAGCCGGCCGATACGCGGCCATCCACCCAGGCCTCGCCGGCCTGGTCGAGCAGCTCGCGCAGCGCGGCAAGCTGCTCGGCGTTGAGGACCTTGGGAATGCGGACAAGCATGGCGATCTCGGCAGGGTTCGATAGCGGCGCCGGGAGTCGCTCCGGCGCCGCCACTTTACCGCAGCTTACATGCGGTAGGTAAGGGACAGCATCGCGGTGCGGCCGGTGCCCGGCACCGAGCGGCCGCCGTCCGACGGGATCAGCGCGTCGTAGTACTTCTTGTCGAACACGTTGAACAGGTTCAGGCGCACATCATACTTCGGCTGGTGGTAGGCGATCATGCCGTCCCAGCGCACGTAGCCGCCCACCTGCACGGTGTTGTTGTTGTTGGCATAGCGCTGCGACATATAGAAGGCGCCGCCGCCCACTTCCCAGTTCTGCAGCACGCGGTAGCTGGTCCACGCCGTCGCGGTGTGCTTGGGCGTATTGGCCGGGATCATGCCCTGGGTGCCGGCGGCGATGCCGTTGATGATGTCGCCATCCAGGTAGGTGTAGCCCGCGAAGACCTGCCAGTTGTTGGTGACGTGGCCGGTGGCGCCGGCACGGAAGCCGCGCACGCGGATCTTGCCGGTCAGCGAGTAGGTGGTGGCGTCGATCTGGCTGCGGGCATTGTCCTTGGTGATCTGGAACAGCGCCGAGTTCAGCGACAGGTCGCCGCCCATCAGGTCCCACTTGCCGCCCACTTCATAGGACGTGTTCTTTTCCGGGTCCAGGTTCTGCTGGCCCACGGTGCCCACCAGTTGCTCCAGCGACGGATTGAATGAAGTGCCGTACGACAGGTAGTAGGACTGCGCCTCGGTCGGCTGCCAGAGCCCGCCCAGGCGCACGCTGGTGAAGTTGACGGTCTGGTCCGCAGAGGCCAGGCTGGTGTTGCCCAGGGTATTGGCCGAGTTGACCGAATTGGTGACGCTGGCGAGATATTTGTCGTAGCGCAGCCCGGCCACCAGCTTCCATTGCTTGCTGAACTCGATCGAGTCATTGACATAGGCCGCCAGCGTATTGGCCGACGCGCCCTGCCGGTTGCCAGTCAGGCTCGGCGCGTTGGATGGCGAGTTGCTGTAGCTGGGGTTGACCAGCGGCTCGCAGGCGACGAAGCCGCTGGTGCCGGCGGCAGCGGTGGAGGTCGCCGCCGGGTTCAGCGCAACGCCGTTGCAGCTGCCGTTGCGATAGTAGTTCTGGTTGTCGTAGCCATCGTGGCCGATTTCGGCGCCAAACAGCATGGTGTGCTTGACCGGGCCGGTGTCGAACTTGGCGGTCAGCTCGGTCTGGTTGAAGATCGAGTAGTCGCGAATATGACGGTCATGGCTTTGCTGGCGCACAAACAGCGCATCCAGCGGCAGCGTGGTGGTGGTCAGCGGGGTGAAACCCTTGGCATTGACCGTGCCGACGGCATTCGGCGCCGTTTCGCGCGCATTGGTGTTGACGTAGTTGAACTGGGTCTGGTTGCGCAGGCGCAGATTCGGCGAGAACTTGTGATCGACGGTGCCATTGAGCGCGACGACGTCCTGGATGGTGCGGTCGTCATTGAAGCCGTAGGACGTCTTGCGGTTGACGTTGACCGGATGCCCGTTGATCGCCGGGAAACCGTAGTCGGGCATGTCCTCGTTATGCTGCACCAGCGCCGACAGCGTGATCTCCGTGGGGGTGCCGATACCGAGGCGCCAGGACGGCGCGAGACCGAAGTCCTTCACCGTCATCTGGTCGCGCGTGGTCGGTGCGCCGTCCTGCGCCATCGCCGAGATGCGGAACGCCGAAGTCTCGCCAGTGGGCGTGTTGTAGTCGGCGGTGGCGCGCACCAGGCCGTTGGTGGTGACCGAGCCCGTCACTTCGGTGGCGGCCTTGAGCGATGGCTTCTTGGTGACCTGGTTGATCACGCCGCCGGTAGATCCGCGCCCGAACAACATCGACGAGGGCCCCATCAGCACTTCCACCGAATCCAGCGCGAAGACGTCGCGATAGTACTGGCCGCGGTCGCGGAAACCATCGAGATAAATATCGGTACGCGCGGAGAAACCGTTGAGGTTGATGTTGTTGCCGATCTGGCCGCCCTCGGCGGCGCCGATGGTAATGCCCGGCACGTTGCGCAGCGCGTCCGCCAGCGAAGTGCCGCCCTGCGCATCGATCAGCGCCTTGTTGACCACCGTTACCGATTGCGGGATATCGCGCAGATCCTCAGGCAGCTTGCTGATCGAATTCCTGACCGCGTTGTAGTCGTCGTTGACGCGTCCGCCTTGCACCACGACCTCCTGCAGCGTCGTCGCGCCCTGACTGCCAGCGGGTGCGGGAGCCGTTGTCTGGGCCAGGCTGACAACAGGCGTTGCGAACAGCGCGAGGAGGGCAGTCGCGATCGGGGTGCGGCGATTCATGTTGTTTTTCGATTCCGGTGCGGCCGCGGGAACGAGCCGGCCGGCATGATCGAGATAGACATGTCTTGCGGTTCGGCCCACGGCGGGAGGCAAATAAAGTTGGGCGAGCCGAAATATAAATGAGAATGATTGCCATTGCAATTCGTGTTGGCTTTTTTCACAGACAGTACGTACCTATGAACGATCCGGGAAAAAGCGTTCGAGTTGCTTATTGTGCTTATTTGCTCACTTTTTATTTATAACGAGTGGAATGCGGCGCATTTATAAATAAAAAAAAAGGCCTGTACGTGACAGGCCTGATACGGACATTGACCGCCCGGTGCGGCGGACCAAATGAAAAATTCTTATTCCGCTGTCATATTGGCCTTCTTTGCGATACGGCCGAGGCGCTCGCGTTCCGCCTTGATGAAGGCGATAAAGCTCTCCTGCGACCCGCCGGCGGGCTCGATGCCGTTGGGGATCAGGCGGTCGCGTGTTTCCTGCGTCTGCATCGCGGCGCTCATCTCGGCGTTCATCTTCTTCAGGATGGCGGGGTCGGTACCCTTGGGCGCGAACACGCCAGCCCAGTGGCCGATGTGCACTTCAGGCATGCCTTGCTCGGCGGTCGTCGCGATATTCGGCGCCGCGCTCATGCGCTTGTCCCAGGTCGCGCCCAGCGCCTTGAGTTTGCCGGCCTTGATGTTGGGCAGCACCACCACGCTGGCCTCGGAGGTGGCCGTCACCTGGTTGCCGATCACCGCGGTAATGCTCTCCGAACCGCTCTTGTACGGCACCACCGTCAGCACCGCGCCCTTCTCCTTGAGCATCTCTTCGACGAAGTGCGGCGTGCTGCCGCTGCCGGCGGTGGCGAAGGTGGCACCCGAGGCTTGCTTCCTGGAGTACTCGACCAGTTCCTTCAAGTTGTTCACGGGCAGCGACGGCGATACCACGATCACGGAGGGGCTCACCGCGATCAGTGAAACCGGCACCAGGTCATCGGGCGCGTATGGCATCTTGCTGCGGATCAGGCCGTTGGTGACGGTGCCCACGGCGCCGACCAGGAAGGTATAGCCATCCGGTTTGCTCTTGGCCACATAGTCCGCGCCCACAATGCCGCCGGCGCCCGGGCGATTCTCGATCACCACCGTCTGGCCGAGCCGCTTGCCGACCGCGTCGGCGGCCGCGCGCGCTACCAGGTCGTTGGCGCCGCCCGCGGTGAACGGCACGACAAACTTGATCACATGCGTCGGCCACGCATCGGCGGCATGTGCCGGCATGGCGAAGCCGGCAGTGGCGAACAGGGCAGAAGCGGCAAGGGCCAGCGCGCGGCTGGTGGCGGGAATACGCATGGTTGTCTCCATTGGTTGTTTTGGGTAACGGGTGCTACATCGAGCGACCGATGATAACCAGCGAAGCTGTCAATTCGCTGAACCCACATGGAGCCCAGGCACCAGGCTAGCGTTCGCGTTCCCAGGTCTGGGTGCGTCCCAGCAGGCTGATGCCGATGAAGCCGCGCACCTTGAGCTTGCTGCCGTCGTCCGCCAGCGACATCTTGGTCTTGTAGAGCTTGCCGCTTTCCGGATCGAGGATCTCGCCGCCGCTCCACTCGTTGTCGCCGGTCCTGCGCAGGCCGGTGATGATGGTCATGCCCATGACGGGCTGGTCGCGGCGCGAGTCCGTGCACTTGTCGCATAGCCTGGCCTTGCCGTCGTCTTCGCCAAAGCTCTTGACCAGCTTGCCGCTGTAGACGCCGTTGTGCTCGCTGATCTCCACCAGGCCGCGGGGCTTGCCAGTGTTGTCGTCGATGGTCTTCCACGAACCAGCCGGGGTGGCCTGGGCCAGCGCCGCGGCGCTACCCAGCAGCGCGCCGGCGAGCACGGTGACGCGAGCCGCCATGACGGCGGCACGTGCGAAGGCGCGGGGGGCAGTAAAGTGCATCGGGATCTCCTCTTCGGGTTGGTGCACGCCATGGCGCGTGGGTACGCCAATCTACTGGCGATAGGCTCGCGCCGCAATCGCCTGGCGGTGTTTGCGTACGCACCTAAGCCGGGCTCGCGGCTCACCGGAAACCGGTGTGGTTGCTGGTGGCGGGCGTATTTTGCCATGCAGCAAAAACGTCTGCCGGCGGCACTCGAAGCAATCCTCTAAGCCGTCGTCCGGCGTTGCGCCGGCACGCATTCACGCAGATCCGCCCACGCATTGCAGCGGCCATCGCCGATGGCCCGCTTCGCTTTGCGCGACGCGAGGGCGAGTCGCATCGCATGGCATCGCCTCGTCTCGCATTGCATGGCTGCCGAGCCTCGTCATCCAACCATGCGCGCCGGTATTGCCGGCCCCACGCGACACCACGTGCCGCGTTCGGGATGGCGCATCGACGCATGGGTCGATGCGCTCGGTCGAGGAAGCATGCCCGCATGCCTGGCGATGGGACAGGCTTGCGCTCGGCTCGCATGCATCGACGATGCCGCGCGATGCGTGCGAGTGGCGGTGTCCGAGCATCGCCGGAGCGCGCGTGTCGTGATGACGAGTCGCAAACCGTTGCGTCGGCGCATCACTGTTCACGCATCACGCGAGCGCATGCGCCGGACTTCGATGCGCGCATCGTCCTCGCTTCGCGCCGCCCTTGCGATGCACGTCCGCGCGACGGCCCGTTCGCTGCATGCGCGGCGCTCGCGCGACTGCGCGCGAAGTGTGCGACGACGATGGCGTGGCGTGTGCGCGCGCTCGTCGGACGGGCCTTTTCGATTTCCCGGAGAGCCTTTGTTCATGCGGGCTTCCGGCTTTCCTGAAGCATTGTGGAATGCGTGTTCGAAGCGTGTCGGATGCATGCCCGCAGCGATGCTCGCGCGGCGAAGCTGGAGCGTATCCGCGACGGCTTCGCGCTCGCTTGATGCAGCGTAGGCGATGCGTCGAGCGAGCGCGCGAGGAGCGATGCGCATCCGCGTACGACGCGATGAGAGCGCGTGGCGCGCATGCGAAGACGAGGTGAGCAGAGCGTAGCGATGACGACGATGAAGTTGTCATGCTCGCGCGCAAGTTTTTTTGCACTTTTTTCTTAACATCGCGCAACAAACGAATTATGATTCGCCTTGACAAGAGTCTCACTTCATTGCATGGCTGCGTGGCAGGCAAGACAGCAGATGGAACGATGATGTTGGACGTGATGCTGATCGACGAGCGCCACCCACTTCGATGCAATGGAACAGGTAGCTCAGGAGCACTAGAACTTTGACGCAGACCAAGCCGTACTGGTTTTCTAAAACGCGTGCAGTCTCCTTTGGCCCTGTAACGGGATGGGCGAACTACCCCCAAACGAATGCCGTACGTGGTGCGCGTGGCTTTGCCCGCATCACGGAAATGCCGGCCGATATCTCTTCTTTTCATGCCGCGCGCCGATCCGGCGGATGGTGCGGGCAGATCGAATATTCCAGGGCGCGGCAAGCGTCAGAAGCCCGGCTGCGGGCTCCGCTTGGCCACATTCGCACCGCGTGCCGCGGTGCCCCTGACACCGAATTCATTAGCGTGCGGTAGCAATGTTTCCGTGCGCCGATGAATCGCTCGCTCGATTGGGGTCGCATAGCTGTATCGCGCCTCGGGTCGGTCGGGTCGCCTACTTAGGTCATTCGATATTCACTCTCTAGTGAAGGAGTTATCCATGGCAACGACTGCAAAGAAGAAACCGGCGGCCAAGAAGGCTGCCGCCAAGCCGGCCGCCAAGAAGGCAGCCGCTCCGGCCAGGAAGGCCGCTGTGAAGAAGGTCGCCGCCAAGAAGGTAGTGGCGAAGAAGGCCGCGCCGGCCGCCAAGAAGGCTGCAGCGCCGGCCAAGAAAGCCGCCGCCAAGAAGGTCGTAGCGAAGAAGGCTGCACCGGCCAAGAAGGTCGCCGCCAAGAAGGTCGTGGCGAAGAAGGCCGCGCCGGCCAAGAAAGTCGCCGCCAAGAAAGTAGTCGCGAAGAAGGCCGCACCGGCCAAGAAGGTCGCCGCCAAGAAGGCCGCACCGGCCAAGAAGGTTGCCGCCAAGAAGGCTGCTCCGGCCAAAAAGGCTGCTGCTGCGAAGAAGGCCGCACCGGCCAAGAAGGCTGCGGCCAAGAAGGCTGCCTCCAGGAAGTCCGCGGCTGCTTCGAAGCCTGCCGCTGCGCCTGCTGTCGCACCCGCCACAGCTGCCAAGACCGCACTGAACCCGGCCGCGGCATGGCCCTTCCCCACGTCGGGCAACCGTCCGTAAGTGTGCCGGTAACGGTTAGCGCCGGGAATCGCCAGGGCACGCATCGCGTGTCGCACTGACCGGATACGGCGTATCCGGTCCGCAAGACGCCAGTCTTGCCAACCCGCCGATGGTGAAAACCCGGCGGGTTTTTTCATGGGCGAACGGAGAATCGCGCCATTGCACAGCCGAGCCGCAGACGCAGTTGCGAAGGCGCGGCTCGGGCAGGCGTTGGTTGCACCAGGAAAAAAGCGCTGCTCCCGTGAAGGAGGCAGCGCTTTGGCAGGGTCGGGCGAACGCCGGAGGTCGCTCTGAATCGTCGCAGACGCCGTTGGGCGGCCTTGTCGTACCGTGGATGTGCAAGCTCTCGCCGCAACGGCCACGCACGGCCCTGCGCCGTCCCGCAACCCCGTGCCTGGTGCCTTGGTGCCTTGGCCTGGTGCCTTAGTGTGTAACGCGAGTCGTGCCGCCGGAGGACAGCAGGCGTACGCGTTCGCCCGGGCGGAAGGCTTCATCGGCATCCTGCACGATGGCGCGCATCTCGCCGTTGTCCAGGCGTACGGTGATCTCCAGGCCACGGCGCTGGGCGATCTTGTTCTCGGTCATGCTGCCGGCGATACCGCCGAGCACCGCGCCCAGCACGCCCGCGGCTACCGAGCCGCCGCCGTTGCCGATGGTGCTGCCGGCGGCGATGCCGCCGATGGCGCCGCCGGCGATGGTGCCGGCGCCGGTCTGGTTACCCTGGATCAGCACCTCGCGCACCGTATCGACCACGCCGTAGCGCAAGGTCTGCTCGCGCTGCGCCTGTCCCGGCGTATAGATACTGGCGGAGTTCGATTGCGAGGCGCAGCCGGCCGCCAGGGTGGTGGCCGCGGCGAGCGCGATGACGCCGATACGGATCAGGGTATGCATAGGTTCAATCCCGAAATAGGTGTTAGTCGTAGCGATAGCCAAAAGCGGACTGGAAGCGTTCACCGATTTCGTCGCGCGACGGCTTGTGGTTCTGCGGACCCTGGTGCGCGATCTTGATGGAACCCATCAGGCTGGCAAGCCGGCCGGTGGTTTCCCAGTCGAAGCCCTGTTCGATGCCGTAAAGCAGGCCGCCGCGGAATGCATCCCCGCAGCCCGTGGGATCGATGACCTGATCTGCCTTGACGGAAGCGATATTGTACTTCTGCTTGTTGGCGAAGACGCTGGCGCCCTGTTCGCCGTGGGTCACGATGAAGGCCTGGACTTGCGCGGCGACTTCCTCGCCGGTCCAGCCGGTACGCGACAACAGAACCTGCGCTTCGTAGTCATTGACCGTCACGTAGCTGGCGAGTTCAACGAACTGGCGCAGGTCRTCACCGTTGAACAGTGGCATGGCCTGGCCCAGGTCGAAGATGAAGGGCACGCCGGCTTCGGCGAACTGGCGGGCGTGATGCAGCATGCCTTCGCGGCTGTCGGGGGCGACGATGCCCAGCTTGGGCGAGTTGCTGCCGCCGAGCGCGTCCTGCACCTGCGAGAGCTGCGACTGGTTCATCGCGCCGGGGTGGAACGCCGTGATCTGGTTGTTGTCCAGGTCGGTGGTGATCATGGCCTGCGCCGTAAAGGTATCGGGCAGGGTGCGGACGTGCTCGGTGCTGATGCCGTGCGCGCGCAGGTGTTGCAGGTAAGGCTCGGCGTCGGCGCCAACGGTAGCCATGATCACCGGCTCGCCGCCCAGCAGCTTCAGCGTGTAGGCGATATTGCCGGCGCAGCCGCCGTACTCGCGGCGCATGGACGGTACCAGGAAAGACACGTTCAGCATGTGGATCTGGTCGGGCAGGATATGTTCGCGGAAATGCCCCTCGAACGTCATGATGGTGTCGTAGGCGACGGAGCCACAGATCAGGCTGGACATGCTCTCTCCAATGCTTGCAATGCTTGATAACGGGGCCGTCCGCTCGGGGCCGGCACCCACCAAATGTAAAAACGGCCACCCGGTCTGCCGGGTGGCCGCGCCTGGCTGGTGGCGCGCTTACTTCAGCGCGGACAGTGCGGCGTCGTAGTTCGGCTCGTTCTTGATTTCCGAGACCAGTTCACTGTACTTGACGTTGTCGTTTTCATCGAGAACCACCACGGCACGCGCGGTCACGCCGGCGAGCGGGCCGGTCTTGACGTCCACGCCGTAGTTGCCCTTGAATTCGGCGCCGCGCATCAGCGACAGCGGCACCACGTTGGCCAGGCCCTCGGCGGTGCAGAAGCGGCCCATGGCGAAGGGCAGGTCGGCCGAGATGGTCAGCACCACGGTGTTGGCGAGGCCGCTGGCGGCTTCGTTGAACTTGCGCGCGGAGGCCTGGCACACCGGGGTATCCAGGCTGGGGACGATATTGAGCACCTTGCGCTTGCCGGCGAAGTCGGCCAGGGTGACGTCCTTCAGGTCCTTGCCGACCAGCGAGAATGCGGGGGCCTTGTCGCCGGCTTGCGGAAACTTGCCGCCGACTTCGATGGCGTTGCCGCCGAGGGTGACGTTGCTCATATGTGCTCCTGTGGTAAATGCGGGCTCGCGAATCGGAGACGCTCGGGATGAGCGGCGAGCCCATGCGGAATTCAGGGATAGAAGATCAGCACGCGGTAGTTTGCCGCCGCCTGCTGCGAACGGAATCGTACCCGAACCGGAAGCTCCGTGCCTGCGCGCAGTCCGTGCCTGGCGAAGGCTTGCTGTTCGGCTTCGAGATAATCGGCCGGCTGCAGCACCTTGCGCAACAGCAACTGGTCCTGCAGGTCGGTCATGACCAGTTCGACGGCTGGCAGCGCCACGGTGGCCCGGCCCTGGTTGCGCAAGGTGACCGCAAGCAGGTAGGCGTCGGAGTTCTCGTCCAGCTTCTGCAGTTGCGAGCTTTCGATGCGCAGGGCCTCGATATCGCGCCACGGCGCCACCTCGCATCCGAGCGGCGCGCACATTGCCTCGAAGGTGGGGCGCAGCACCGGGAAGTACCCGGACAGCTGGCTGCGTGCCAGGTAGGTGGCTTGAAGCAATCCTGCCACCACCAGCAGCACGATCGCCAGCCGTTGCAGCAACCGCTTGCGCTGGGCCGGGGCGGGGCCGCGCTCGCGTGCGTGGCGCAGAAAGTCGGGGGCGAACACCGGCGCCGCGGACTCGTCGCGGCGTTCCCACAGGCGCGACGCCTGCTCGCGTGTGCCGGTCGCTGGAATGTCGGGGAGATCGCCCTGCGCTTCGGCGCGCAGATAGCCGCTCGCGCTCGGGACTCCGGCGGGCTCGGCTCCAGCGCGGGTAGCGGTGGCGATGGCGTTCGCGGCGGCAGTGGCATGCACTGTGTCCGCTGTATCGGCGACATCCGCCGTGTCCGCCGTGTGGGTGGCGTCGTCGTCGCCTGCCGCCCCCGGCGGCAGGCCGTCGTCCAGTGTCCTGGGGTCGAGCTGTGGCCAGGGAGCGGCTTCCGGCACGGCGGCCGGTGTGTCGTTTGCTGCCGCTGCGTTCGCTTCGCGCTGGGCTTCGGCGGCGGTACCGGTCATGTCGGCTGCGTTGGCCGCATGGGTTGCTTCGGTGGTTTCGGCGGTGTCTGTTGCCTCGGCCGCCTCGATGGCGTCGGCTTCCTCGTCATGGACAAGGCCGGGCACGAAGACCGCGGAAGCCGCTTCCTCATCAGCCCCGGTGGCGCTGCTTTCCGGTTCGGTCTGCGGGTTGATCGCGTGCGCAGCCTCATCCGCTTCCGCTTGCGTCTGGTACAGCATGACGGTGGGCGCGTCGAGCGCCGGTACGTCGTAACCGGGGTCGTAGCCAGGGTCGAAAGGAGGGTTATCGGGGTGGTCCTCGCCGGGCCCGGAAACCGCCTGGCCGTGCGCGGTTTCGTGCGCCCCTTCGTGCGCCCCTTCGTGCGCTTGCTCGCGGGCATTCTCGTGCGCCTTGCCTGGTCGCTCGTAGTGGGGCGCTTCCGGTGCGGTTTCCCGCGGCGGCGGGGCAGCGCTACGCGCGGCAGCCTCGGCGGGGATCCCGGCACCGCTGGCGGGTTCGGCCGGCGGTAGCTCGATCAGGTGTTCGCGCGCATCGAACACGGTGTCGCACTGGCCGCAGCGGACCAGACCCTGGCGCAGCCGCAATTGATCGGCTACCAGCCGGAACGCCGTGCGGCAGGCCGGGCAACGCGTGACGAGCTTGGCTGCGGCCATTGGCGGGCCTCAGTGCTGGACGGCGGGGCCTTCACCGCGCGTGCCATGCAGGCACACCCAGCCTTCCTCGCTGCGCCAGACCGACATCGGCAGCCAGGGTGCGTAGGCGGCGCAGACTTCGTCCGCCTGCCGCTCCAGCACGCCCGACAGCACCAGCCGGCCGCCGGGACGCACGCGGGCGCTCAGCATGGCCGCCATGAGCATGAGCGGATTGGACAGGATATTGGCGACGACGAGGTCGTAGCTGGCCTCGGAGACGGTCTGCGGCAGCGCGAATGTGGCGTCCACCCGATTGCGCTCGGCGTTGTAGCGCGAGGCTTCCACTGCGTTGGGGTCGATATCGATGCCGAGGGTGTCGCCGGCGCCGAGCTTGCGCGCCACGATGGCGAGGATGCCCGAGCCACAGCCGTAGTCGAGCACCGTTTCGCCGGCCTTGATGTTCTGCTCCAGCCACTGCATGCACAGCCGCGTGGTCGGATGGCTGCCGGTACCGAAGGCGAGGCCGGGGTCCAGCTCCAGCACCACCGCATCGGGTTCCGGCGCCTCGTGCCACGACGGCACCACCCAGATGCGCTCGCCGATGCGGATCGGTTCGAACTGGGATTGCGTCAGGCGCACCCAGTCCTGGTCCTCGACCGGGCGCAGCTGGTAAGGCGGCACCGGGTCGATGCCCAGCGCATTGGCGGCCGCGGCCACCACCAGCACGGGATCGGTGCTGTCGTCGAACAGCGCCACCACGCGCGAGCGGTTCCATGCCAGGCGGGTCGGCTCCATGCCGGGTTCGCCGAACAGCGGCTGCTCGTCAGGCGTATCGGCATCGGCGTCCTCCACCGACACCGAGAGCGCGCCGAGGTCGAACAGTGCGTCAGACCAGGCTTCGGCCTGGTCTTGTGCGATTTCGATCACACATTCCTGAAATGCCACAGGCGATCCTTGTCGATCCTAATCGATCCATTAATGCTGGCCGCGCCGGGGCTTCAGATCTTGCCGCCCTTGGCCACGTTCTTCTGGGCCAGGCGGTGCTCGAGATAGTGAATGCTGGTGCCGCCTTCGACGAAGTTGGCATCGAGCATCAGCTCACGGTGCAGCGGTACGTTGGTCTGGATGCCGTCCACCACCATTTCCGACAGCGCGATCCGCATGCGGGCGATAGCCTGCTCGCGGGTGGCACCGTAGGTGATGATCTTGCCGATCATCGAATCGTAGTTGGGCGGCACGAAGTAGCCATCATACGCGTGCGAGTCGACCCGCACGCCGGGACCGCCGGGCATGTGCCAGGCGGTGATGCGGCCGGGCGACGGCGTGAACTTGAACGGATCCTCGGCGTTGATGCGGCATTCGATGGCGTGGCCGCGCAATTGCACGTCCTTCTGGCGCCAGCGCAGCTTCTCGCCGAAGGCGATGCGGATCTGCTCCTGCACGATGTCGATGCCGGTGATCATCTCGGTGACCGGATGCTCGACCTGCACGCGTGTGTTCATCTCGATGAAGTAGAACTCGTTGTTCTCGTACAGGAACTCGAAGGTGCCGGCGCCACGGTAGCCGATCTTCTTGCAGGCCTCGGCGCAGCGGTCGCCGATACGCTCGATCAGGCGGCGCGGGATGTGCGGTGCCGGCGCTTCCTCGATCACCTTCTGGTGGCGGCGCTGCATCGAGCAGTCGCGCTCGCCCAGCCAGATTGCCTGGCGATGCTGGTCGGCCAGGATCTGGATTTCGACGTGCCGGGGGTTCTCCAGGAATTTCTCCATGTAGACCTCCGGATTACCGAAGGCACGGCCGGCTTCCTCGCGCGTCATGTTGACCGCGTTGACCAGGGCCGCTTCGGTGTGCACCACGCGCATGCCGCGGCCACYGCCGCCGCCTGCCGCCTTGATGATGACCGGGTAGCCGACGGTGCGCGCGATCGCCAGGATTTCCTTGGGATCTTCAGGCAGGGCGCCTTCGGAGCCCGGCACGCACGGCACGCCGGACTTGATCATGGCCTGCTTGGCCGAGACCTTGTCGCCCATCAGGCGAATGTTCTCGGAGGTCGGGCCGATAAAGACGAAGCCGGATTTTTCCACGCGTTCGGCGAAGTCGGCGTTTTCCGACAGGAAGCCGTAGCCCGGGTGGATGGCTTGCGAATCGGTCACCTCGGCGGCCGAGATGATGGCCGGCATATTGAGGTAGGAGAGCGGCGAAGGCGCCGGGCCGATACAGACGGCTTCGTCGGCCAGCTTGACGTATTTGGCTTCCTTGTCGGCTTCCGAATACACCACCACTGTCTTGATGCCAAGCTCGCGGCAGGCGCGCTGGATGCGAAGGGCGATTTCACCGCGATTCGCGATCAGAATTTTTTCGAACATAGTCACTCTCTGCGAGGAGAAAGGCGGTCCCACCGCGGCGGATTCTGGTGCCCCTGGCGCGGCGGCCGGAGTGCGGACGGGGGAGCTGGCACCGGGACGAAATGCGTCCGGCACGGCCGGCTCACCAGCGCTGCTGCGGCCGGCCGGAACATCCGGCGCAGGCTGCGGGCGGCGCGGCATGCCGCTCGGTATCAGCCGATGATGAAGAGCGGCTGGCCGTATTCCACCGCCTGCCCATTCTCGACCAGGACTTCCTTGATCACGCCGGCCTTGTCGGACTCGATCTCGTTGAGCAGCTTCATTGCCTCGATGATGCAGACCGTCTGGCCTTCCTTGACCGTGTCGCCCACGTTGACGAAGGCGGCGGCGCCCGGGGACGGAGCGCGATAGAAGGTGCCGACCATCGGCGAGGTCACGACGTGGCCAACCGGCAGTTGCGGCGCGGCCGGCTCGGCACCGACGACGGGCGCAGCGGCAGGCGCGGCGGCCGGCGGCAGTGCCTGCATTGGCTGCATCGCCATCGGCGCGGCAATGACCTGCGGCGGTGCCTTGACGATACGCACCTTGCCTTCGCCCTCGGTGACTTCCAGCTCGGAGATGCCGGACTCGGCCACCAGGTCGATCAGCGTCTTCAGCTTGCGCAGGTCCATCTTCTATCCTCCTGAATCGGGTTGTCCGGCGCGCCGCTCTGGCGGCTGCGGCCGGGAAAATCTCGTGCGTCCGGCAGGCTGCCGTCGTCCGCCGCGGAAAACAGCGTGGGCGAGACAGGCGCCGGGAGCGCGGTAAATGTGCTTGAAATCAATTGGCGGAGTCAGGCGCTTGCAGGCGACTGCTCCAACTCCTGCCCGAGGGCATGGTCCAGTGCCAGCAGGTAGCCTCGTCAGCGGGGTGCTCGGGAGGCGTATCGGTCATGGCGGCTCGACCATTTCAACGAAATTGCGCGGAGATTACCGTAGCTTAGAGTGATTTGTCTAGCAGCGCAGACATAGGCAATCCCGAAGCGGCCACGCTTTCTGGTCTGATACCGCATTTTCGGTGGACGGGATCGGAAATCGGATGATTTGAGTGACGATCGATCCGGATTGAGTAAAAATCGCTACCAATTCAAGAATTTTGCGACTAACTGCGTGGCAGCGCGGCGCGCAGTTCGTCAGGGGAAACCCTGCCCATTTTGCGGTAGCTGACCGTGCCATCTGGCGCAATGATCACTGTATAGGGCAGGCCGCCTGCCGCATTGCCGAAGTTGCGCGACAGTTCCGTGCCGGCAAAGCCCGCTACCACCAGCGGGTATGCCACCGGTACTTTCTGGGCGAACTGCTGGATGTTGTTGGCCGAATCAATGCCGATGCCGACAAATTCCACCTTGCGGCCCGAGTACTCCTTGTACAGCGCGGTCAACTCGGGCATTTCCTCGACGCAGGGGCCGCACCAGGGTGCCCAGAAGTTCACAACGACTGTCTTGCCGCGCAGCCTGGCGAAATCGACCTGTCCGCCCGCCGGGTCCGGCAGTTGTGTGCGCAGGAACGTTTCCACTGCCGCGTCGGATACAGGCTCGGGCGAGAACACATAATGGCCGGCGAATGCGCCCGCGGCGGCCGCGACTACGGCAACGCCGAGCCAGATCCAGACGCGGCTGCGGCGGACGGGAGTGCTATTGGAGGTGGTCATGGCAGCAGGAAGATAGCGGCTGATGGCAGATAGATGGAGATAGCGCAAAGGCCCGGGCTTGCCCATCAGGCCGGCGCCCGGGACTCAGGCGGCTTCGGGCGTATCGGGCGCCACGGACGCGGCCGCCGCAAGCGTGCGCACGGCATTCAGGTCGGCACGTGCGACGCGGCCCCCGGCATCGGCCCTGACCGCGCCACGTTCATCGTCCGCATCATACAGCGCTATATGGATGCCAACGGGCTGGCCAAGCTCGGCGCGGATTTCCCCGGCCAGCAGGCGCGCCTCCCGTTGGGCGGGCCACTGGCCCTTCCACAGGAAGCTAAGGGTCTCGACCTCGCCACGGCCGGCAAAGTGCCGGCTTTCGCTGGTGTCGAAATCCACCCCGGCATTGAGCAGGTGGAGAGTGAGGTCCTTGGGGCTGTCGCAGAAGCACTGGAGGTAGACGTCCGAATGCTCGGTGGCGGTGCCATTGAGTACCGCCCCGGCCAGGTATGGGCGGAAGGCGGACAGGTCGCTCATGGCCAGTATGGCCAGCCGGCGCAGCAGTGCCAGCACCCGCGGCTGGTTTTCCGAGTGGAACAACGCCTGGTAGGCGCGGACCTCGGCCTCGACCATCTCGTTGTCCGGGAGCCACTCGCCGGTCACGCGGATATCGCCCAGCAACTGGCGCGCAGCCTTGCGCTTGGCCGTGGCGTAGTCGGCACCGTCTTCCGCGATCATGCGGGCGGCGGCCTGGGCGATTTCTTCGCGCAGGCGGATGGGGTCGAGGGCGGGGCGGCGGGGCATGGGAGGATGATACCGGAGGGATGGGGGGCTGCGCGCCCCGGGGCGGGTCTGGCTTTTAGAGTGAATGGGTGAGGGGAGATTCCTTTGGCGCCGTCGATTGCGACCCTGCGCCTCATGCGTACCGTGGGAAGCCGCTTGCACCCCTCAGGTACAATTCCTCCTCGTTCTGAAGCCATAGGCCCGGCCGCCCGGGCCCGCCGAATCCCAAATCCCATGCATATTCACATCCTCGGTATCTGCGGCACATTCATGGGCGGCCTCGCCGTGCTGGCCAAGCAGGCTGGCCATCGCGTGACCGGTTGCGATGCCAATGTCTACCCACCCATGAGCACCCAGCTGGAGGCCCAGGGTATCGAGCTGATCGAGGGTTTCGACCCGAGCCAGCTGGCGCTGGCGCCTGATCTGTTCGTGATCGGTAACGTGGTCTCGCGCGGTAATCCGCTGATGGAGGCCATCCTTAACCGCAACCTGCCTTATACGTCCGGCCCACAGTGGCTGGGCGAGCATGTGCTGCGCGGCAAATGGACGCTGGCGGTGGCCGGAACCCACGGCAAGACCACGACGACTTCCATGCTGGCCTGGATCCTGGAGGACGCGGGCTACAACCCGGGATTCCTGGTGGGCGGCGTACCGCAGAATTTCGGGGTGTCGGCGCGCGTGACGGAGTCGGCTTTCTTCGTGATCGAGGCCGATGAGTACGATACGGCGTTCTTCGACAAGCGCAGCAAGTTTGTCCATTACCGTCCGCGCACGGCCATCCTGAATAATCTGGAATACGATCACGCCGATATTTTCCCGGATCTTGCGGCGATCGAGACCCAGTTCCACCACCTGGTGCGGACCGTGCCGGAGCAGGGACGGCTGATCGTCAATGGTGCCGAGGAAAGCCTGGCACGCGTGCTGGAGCGGGGCTGCTGGAGCGAGACGGAGCTGTTCGGCATGGGTGACTGGCGTGCCGGGGAGCCTGCCGAAGCCGCCGGCAGCCCGACGCAGGACAGTTTCGACGTCTGGTTCGGCGACGCGCTGCAAGGGCGGCTCGCCTGGGACCTGCAAGGCACGCACAACCGCCTGAACGCGCTTGCCGCGATCGCGGCGGCGCGGCACGTCGGCGTGCCGCCGGCCCAGGCGATCGATTCCCTGTCGCGCTTCGCCAATGTGAAGCGCCGCATGGAAGTGCGGGGCGTGGTCAGCGGCATCACGGTCTACGACGACTTTGCCCACCATCCCACCGCGATCCAGACCACGCTGGACGGCCTGCGCAAGCGGGTTGGCGCAGCGCGTATCCTGGCTGTGCTGGAGCCGCGCTCCAACACCATGAAGCTGGGCGTGATGAAGGCGCAACTGCCGGCCAGCCTGGAGGCGGCCGACCTGGTGTTCGGCTACGGCGCGGCCAGCGGCAAGGATGCCCTCGGCTGGGACCTGGCCGAGTCGCTGGCGCCGCTGGGCGAGCGGGCCGCCGCTTTCAGCGATCTTTCCGCGCTGGTGCGGGCGGTGCGGGCAGCGGCGCGCCCAGGCGATCACGTCCTGGTGATGAGCAACGGCGGTTTCGGCGGCGTTCACCAGAAGCTGCTGGACGCTTTCGCCGCCGGCTCCGCGGCCTGACTGGAGCGCGGCAATGTTGTTGTACCTGCACGGTTTTCGCTCTTCGCCGCAGTCGTTCAAGGCACGGCTGGTCCAGGAGCGCATGCGCGCCTGGGGCGTCGGGCGCTATTACGCCTGCCCCGTGCTGAATGTGTCGCCGGCCGCGGCCATCGCCCAGGCCGAGGCGGCGATCGCGGCGTCCCAGGCGGGCGGCGGCCAACCGCTCGCCATCATCGGGTCCTCGCTGGGCGGCTTCTATGCCCGCTGGCTGGCCGAGCGCCACGGCTGCCGCGCGGTGCTGCTCAACCCGGCGGTGCATCCGTGGACCGACCTCGAGCACTACCTGGGCGACCAGCCGCTCTGGCATGGCGGTGGCTCGCTGCGGGTAGAGCGGTATCACCTGGACGAACTGCTGGCGTTGCGGGTCGAGGCCATCACCCGGCCGGCGCGCTATTTCCTGATGGCTGCCACCGGCGATGAGGTACTGGACTACCGCGAGATGCTGGCGGCGTTCCCCGGCGCGCACACGCGCGTGATCGAGGGCAGCGACCACGGCATCAGCGAATTCGCCGACTACGTCGATGAAGTCCTCGCTTTCTGCGGCTATGGTCCCGATGGCCGGATCGGCACGCTCGACCCGGAGGCGCAGGCATGAGCGCGGTATGAACGGGGTGCACGTGCGCCGCAGCGGCTGGCACTCCCATTTACCCGAAGATCCCGCCATCAGCGCAAACCTGCGGCGCTGGGTCACCGGCGAAGGCTCGCTGACCGCGCGGCTGGTGGCGGCGTCGAGCCGGTTCCGGGTACGTTGCCTCGCGCAGCGCATGGAGATTGCCCTGGCCGACGAATGGCAGGCCCTGGGCCTGCCCGCGCGCCATCGCGCTCTGGCCCGGGAGGTACTGCTGGTCTGCGACGGCGTGCCGGCAATCTTTGCCCATACCGTGGTGAAACCGGACCACGCCAGGCGCGACTGGCCTTTCCTGCGCGGCCTGGGAGAGCGTCCCCTGGGCGGCGCGCTGTTCGTCGATCCCCGCGTGCGGCGCGAGCCATTTGCTTTCGCGCGCTTGCGGCCGCATCACCCGCTGCGGCTGCGGCTGCAGCAGGCCGTGCCGGCCATGCGCGAACTGGCGCCATCCTTGATATTGCCTGCGCGGCGCTCGGTCTTCAGGCGCGGCGGCGGCGTCATGCTGGTGACCGAAGTCTTCCTGCCCGACCTGCGGGAGCGTTCCGCGCCGGAAAGTCCGAAGGCGCCCGCTCAGGGCGGTTCCGGCCAGCAGTAGCGGTAGCCAGTACCCATCCATACAAGACAAGAAAACAAGAACACGCCACTACCACAACCAAGAAGAGACCAACATCATGAAATTGCAGGGACGCGTTGCCATCATTACCGGCGCTGCCGCCGGGATCGGCTTTGCCACCGCGCAGCGCTTTGCCGCGGAAGGCGCGCTGGTAGTGCTTTGCGATGTCCAGGAAGAGCGTGTGCGCGCTGCCGCCGAGACCCTTGCCGCAACGGGCGCCACGGTCAGCGCATTCAAGGTCGACGTGACGCGCCGCGACGAAGTGGACGCCATGGTGGGGGCCACGCTCGCCAGGCACGGCCGGGTCGACATCCTGGTCAATAATGCCGGCATCACCAAGGATGCGCGGCTGGCCAAGATGACAGAAGCCCAGTTCGATTCGGTGATCGACGTCAACCTCAAGGGTGTGTTCAATTGCGCGCAGGCGGTGGCCTCGATCATGACCGAGCAGGGTAGCGGTGTGATTCTCAATGCCTCCAGCGTGGTTGGCCTGTACGGAAATTTCGGCCAGACCAACTATGCGGCCAGCAAATTCGGCGTGATCGGCTTCACCAAGACCTGGGCGCGCGAGCTGGGTCCCAAGGGCGTGCGCGTCAACGCGGTATGCCCGGGCTTCGTCGCCACCGAGATCCTGCAGACCGTGCCGGAGAAGGTGCTCGATGGCATGAAATCGTCCTGCTGGCTGCGCCGGCTGGCCGAACCGTCGGAAATCGCCAGCATCTACACCTTCCTGGCCAGCGACGATGCCAGCTATGTCAACGGCGTGGCAATCGAGGCCAGCGGCGGCATGTCGCTCTGACAGCGGGTCCCGCGCCGGGCTTGCATCCGGCGCGGTGCGGTATCATCTCAAGTCCGGTTGCCGTCTCGCCTGTAGGCGGCCTTGCACCATTTCTCTCACCGGGCCGTTCCCGCAGGCGTCACAAAACGCCGGGGCGCTTGTTGTCCGGAGCGGCTCCCGGCATTTCTGAAAGTACCGATCCATGCAGTTGCTGTTCGAAGAAGGCGGCGAGATTCGCGCCGGCACCGTGCTGACCCAGCAGGGCGAGTCGTACCAGGTGGAGTTGCCCGCGGGCAAACGCACCAAGGTCAAGTCGCGTGACGTACTGCTGCAGTTCGCGCAGCCGTCGGCGATCGAGCTGGTGCGCCAGACCACCGACCTGATTGGCGAGATCGACCTGGAGTTCCTGTGGGAATGCGCGTCGGAGGAAGAGTTCGGGTTCACCGACCTGGCCGCCGAGTATTTCGGCGCGGGCGCGAGCGTGGTGCAACAAGCCGCCCTGGCGCAGGCGCTGCACGGCAATCCGGTCTATTTCCGCCGCAAGGGACGCGGACGCTACCAGCGCGCGCCGGAAGACCAGCTGAAGGCGGCGCTCGCCGCGCTGGAGCGCAAGAAGCAGCAGGCCCTGGTGCAGGCCGGATACGAAGCCGGGCTCAAGGCCATGACGCTGCCCGATGCCTTCCGCGGCAAGGCACTGCAACTGCTCTTCAAGCCCGACAAGAACAGCCTCGAGTACAAGGCGATGGACGCCGCCTGCACCGCGCTGGGCATGTCCCCGATGCGGCTGATGGTGGCGGTGGGCGGCATTGCCAGCCCGCGCGCGCTGCATGAGGCCAAGTTCCTCTCCGAGTGCTTTCCCAAGGGCACCGGCTTCCCCGACTTGGCCGTGCCGGAACCCGCCGGAGACCTGCCGCGCGCGGACGTGGAGGCGTTTTCCATCGACGACGTCACCACCACCGAGATCGACGATGCCTTGTCGGTCACGCCGCTCGACGGCGGCAAGATCCGTGTCGGCATCCATATCGCGGCCCCAGGTCTTGGCATCCGCCGTGGCGAGCCGCTCGACGCCGTGGCGCGCCAGCGTCTGTCGACGGTGTACTTCCCCGGCGACAAGATCACGATGCTGCCCGACGCCGTAGTGGAGCGCTACACGCTGCAGGAAGGCCGCGAGTGCGCGGCCCTGTCGCTGTACGTGGTCTACGACCCGGCCCTGCAGATGATCGTCAGCAGCGAGACCCGCGCCGAGCTGGTCAAGATCGCCGCCAACCTCCGCCACAACCTGCTGGAGGATGTGGTGACCGAGGCCGCGCTGGCCGCCGGCACCGGTGACTACCCGTTCCGCGATGCGTTGACCCAGCTGTGGCATTTCTCTGGCTGGCTGCACGACGAACGCCAGAAGGCGCGTCTCGCCAGCGGGCTGCGTCCGGAGTCGCACAACCGTGCCGACTACAGTTTCTACATCGACCTGCTGGAAGGCGGCGGCGAGCGCGTGCGCATCGAGCAGCGCCGGCGCGGCTCGCCGCTCGACAAGATCGTGGCCGAGCTGATGATCCTGGCCAACAGCACCTGGGGCAAGCTGCTCGCCGACCACGGCGTGCCGGGCATCTACCGCACGCAGAAGGCGTGGGGCATGAACCGCACCCGCATGCAAACCTACCCGGCCCCCCACGAGGGACTGGGCGTGGCGCAATATGCGTGGAGCACCTCGCCGCTGCGGCGCTATGTCGACCTGGTCAACCAGTGGCAGATCCTGGCGGTGGCCCAGCATGGCATCACCGCCAAGCTGGTGGCGCCGTTCAAGCCCAAGGATTCCGACCTGCTGGCTGCCGTGGCCGATTTCGAAGGCACTTACGCAGCCTATGCCGATCACCAGTCGACCATGGAGCGCTACTGGTGCCTGCGCTGGCTCCAGCAGGAAAAGCGCGAGCGCCTGATGGGTTCCGTGCTCAAGGAAGGCGCGGTGCGCTTTGCCGAGATCCCGCTGGTCACGCGCGTGCCCGAGCTGGTCCAGGCGGCGCGCGGTACCCAGGTGCTGCTGGAAATCGGCGCCACCGACGAAATCTCGCTGGAGGTGTCGTGCCGGGTCCTCGAAGTCTTTGCCGGCGAAGGCGAGTTGCCATCTGAAGAACTCGAGAGCGACGACGAGGCCGGCGAGGTGTCGGCCGAAGCCGCCGCTGAAGCCGCCGCCGAGGAGGCCGCCGAACCTGCCGCCGAGGGCGTGGCCGAAGAGGTGGCCGAAGAGGTGGGCGGGAAGGCGACCGAGGAGGGCGACGTCGCCGCGAGTGCCGGAGATGCCACAGGCGAAGCCGCCGCGTCGGACACACGCGACACCGGCACCGGCAGCGCGGGCTGAGATCCTCGGAAAAAACGAGGCGCTCCCTTACAATCGCAGTCTGAACCGGGGTCCGACCGACCCCGGCCCCGGTCCCGACCTGTCGACGCCATCCAGCCAACGCCCCGCCCATCGTGAAAGCCGCTTTTTCTCCCCGCCAGTGGTGGAACGCCAGCAGCACGATGGCCAAGGCGCTGGTCGTCTCGGTGCTGGCCCATGCCTTGCTGCTGACGGTGCGCGTGGTGGCGCCGGAGGCCTTTGAGATCAAGCGCACCGATGCCGCGCTCGACGTGGTGCTGGTCAATTCCAAGTCGGCGCAGCGCCCGCGCAATCCCACCGTGCTGGCCCAGGCCAACCTCGACGGCGGCGGCGAGCAGGACCAGCAGCGCGCGACCACGCCGCTGCCGGCCCAGACCGTCACCAAGGATGGCGACCTGGTGCGCCAGATGCAGCGCCGCGTGGAGCAGATGGAGCAGGAGCAGCAGCGCCTGATGACGCAGTCGCGCGAAGCCGCGCCGGCCGTGCACAGCCAGCCGCTCAAGCCCGGCCAGCAGCGCACGGAGAATCCCCTGCGCGGCCAGGACGACCGCACCTCGCTGGACGAGATGGCCAGGCTCGAAGCCGAGATCGGCCGCAATCTCGAACAATATGCCAAGCGTCCCAAGCGCTACCAGCTCACCGCCACCAGCGCGCAGGAGGTGGACTACGCGCAGTATTACGACCGCCTGCGCCAGAAGATCGAAGCACGCGGCACCACCGATTTCCCCCAGCGCAACGGCAAGCCGCTGTACGGCCAGTTGATCCTGGTGATCAACGTCAACCGGCAGGGCAAGCTCGGCTACAACCGCGATGGCTACAACATCGATGCCATCGACGTGGTCAAGAGCTCGGGCGATCCCGCGCTGGACCGCCAGGCGGTGGCGATCGTGCGGGCGGCAGCGCCGTTTGGCGCGTTCACCCCGCACATGCAGACCCGCCAGGATATTCTCGAAGTGATCTCCACCTTCAGGTTTTCGCGCAGCGGGCTGGAAACTCGCCTACAGGCCCGATGATGTCTACTACTGAAACGATGCAATCCCAGACCCAGGCCGACCGCTACGTAGTGATCGGCAATCCGATCGCGCACAGCCGCTCGCCCGCCATCCATGCCGCCTTTGCGCGGCAGACCGGCGAGGCCGTCGAGTACGAACGCCTGCTGGCGCCGCTGGACGGTTTCGCCGCCACCGTGCGCGCTTTCTTCGACGGCGGCGGCCATGGCCTGAATGTGACCGTGCCGTTCAAGCTCGAAGCCTATGACCTGGCCGAGCGCCTGACGCCGCGCGCGGAAAGCGCCGGCGCGGTCAACACCATGTGGATCGAGGATGGCGTGATCCACGGCGACAACACCGACGGCGTCGGCCTCACGCGGGATATCGAGGTCAATCTCGATACCTTGCTGGAAGGCAGGCGCATCCTGTTGCTGGGCGCGGGCGGCGCCGCCATGGGCGCCATGCTGCCGCTGATCGCGTGCCGGCCCGAACGCATCGTGGTGGCCAACCGCACGCCCCAGCGCGCCAGCGACATCCTGGAAAACGTGGCCCAGCAGGCCGACGAATATGGCGTGGAATTGTGGGGCGGCGGCTTCGACGCGCTCGCGGGCCTGACCGAGGACGACGCCTGCGATGTGGTGATCAACGCCACCAGCAGCAGCCTGCAGGGCGAACTGCCGCCGGTGCCCGCGGAGCTGCTGGGCAAGGGCGTGCTGGCCTACGACATGATGTACGGCGCCGAGCCGACGGTGTTCCTGAAGTTCGCCGCCCAATGCGGCGCGCGCACTGCCGACGGGCTCGGCATGCTGGTGGAGCAGGCCGCCGAAGCTTTTTACAACTGGCGCGGCGTGCGGCCTGCCACGGCGCCGGTGCTGGCCGCGCTGCGCGTCGAGCTGCAGGCCGAGGCCGCGCGCTGAGCGCGGCGGTCCGGCCCGCAGGCATCGCCATGGCTGAGCGCAAGGGCACCGCCCGTCCCGGTCCTGCCAGGCGCGGCGGTGGTTTCAACCCGCTGCGCTGGCTCGCTTACCTGCTAGGCACGCTGATCGCCGGCGTGCTGGCCATGCAGCTTTATTTCTTCCTGCAGATCGCCGCCTGGCAAACCGTGAACCCGTCGTCCACGGCCTTCATGCGGGCCGAGCAGTGGCGGCTGTGCGGCTGGCATTTCTGGAGCTGCCAGGTGGACCGCCGCTGGGTCGGCTATGACGACATCTCCCGCAACCTCAAGCGGGCGGTGATCGCCAGCGAAGACGCCGACTTCGTCAATCATCCCGGCTACGAGCTCGACGCCATGCTCGATGCGTGGGAGCGCAACAAGAAGCGCGGCCACATCGTGCGCGGCGGCTCCACCATTACCCAGCAACTGGCGAAAAACCTCTTTCTTTCGTCGGAGCAGCACTACCTGCGCAAGGGGCAGGAGCTCGCCATTACCTGGATGCTCGAGTTCTGGCTCGACAAGCAGCGTATCTTCGAGATCTACCTGAATTCGGTGGAGTGGGGCGAGGGCGTGTTCGGCGCGGAGGCTGCCGCCCAGCATTACTTCAAGACCAGCGCGGCCAGGCTCGGCGTGGGCCAGGCAGCGCGCCTGGCCGCCGCGCTGCCGGCGCCGAAATGCTTTGACAAGAAGCAGTACTGCGCCAACGTGCGCGTGAACTTCAAGGTCAAGGCCAATATCATCGCGCGCCGCATGGGCGCGGCCACGCTGCCGGACTGAGCCCGCTTCAGCTCAGCCAGCCCTTGCGTTTGAAATACACCAGCGGAATCGCCGCCGACACCGCCATCAATGCGATGGCCCACGGATACCCCGCGCCCCAGTCCAGTTCCGGCATGAACTTGAAGTTCATGCCGTAGATGCTGGCGATCAGCGTGGGTGGCATCAGCGCCACCGACACCACCGAGAACAGCTTGATGATCTTGTTCTGGTTGATGTTGATAAAGCCGACGGTGGCGTCCATCAGGAAGTTGATCTTGTCGAACAGGAACGCGGTGTGGTTCTCGATGGAGTCGATATCGCGCAGGATCTGGCGGGCTTCGTCCTGCTGCTCGGCCGACAGCAACTGGCTGCGCATCAGGAATGACACCGCGCGGCGCGTGTCCATGACGTTGCGGCGGATGCGGCCGTTCAGGTCTTCCTCGCGGGCGATGGTTTCCAGCACATCCGCCGCCGCGGCATCGGTCACGTTCTCCGCGAGCACGCGCTTGCTGGCTTCTTCCAGCCGCTCGTAGACTTCCTCGATGGAGTCCGCCGAGTATTCGGCATCGGTGGCGTACAGGTCCATCAGCACGTCCTTGGCGTTACGCACCGAGCCCGGGCGCATGCGCGCGCGCAATCGCACCAGCCGGAATACCGGCAGGTCTTCGTCGTGGATGGAGAACAGTACGTCGCGGGCCAGCACGAACGCCACGCGCACGTTGCGCGAGATCTCTTCCTCGTCGAGCAGGAAGTCGGTGCGGATATGGATGTTTTCGTCCTCGCCCTCGAAGTAGCGGGCCGAGGCTTCCAGGTCGCCCAGGTCTTCGAGTTCGGGCAGGGCTACGCCGTATGCTTCCTTGATCCAGGCGAGTTCTTCTTCGTCAGGGCTGATGACGTCGATCCAGATCGGCTTGTGCTGCAGAAGTTCATTGCGATCGTCGACCTGCTCCTGTGCGAGCCGGCCTTTCTGCAGGACGAACAGGTTGATCATCCCAGGGCTTCCTTGTTGCGTTTGGCGAAAAAACGCGCAGGCTAGGCTTGTCCGGCCCTGGGCGAACCCATGCTTCGCGCGCGAACAGCGATGCATGGGGCCGCTGGCAAGCGTGATCGCGCTGCGCGCTATTTGCGAGCGTGCAAGGCGATGGCGTTTGCCGTTCATGGCTGGCAAGCCGGGAGAGGGAAAGTCCGGCATGCGGCGGCGCGCGCGGCGGCGGCCGTCAGGGGCACGGAAGAACACTCACCCGCAGTATGTGCTGCGGGCAAGTCCGACGAAGCGGTGGAGCTGGATGGTCCGGCTCCGGCGGTCGTCGTTACGCAGCCCGCAGTGACATGGCATTCGGTGCGATCGCAATCTGGTTGCGGCAGCACGAACACCCGATGCTACTGCCCACGTAGTTTCTCCGGGATTATGATGGCCGCGAGTGTAGCCCAACGAGGGGGGCTTGTTAAGTGAAATCTGGGTGAAGGGGAGGCCCCGGCGGGGAGGCCCCGGCGGGCAGGCGCCGGCGCGCAGTGCGTTGTCATGCCGCCCGCGCGCTTTGGCGCCAGCGCCGCACCAGCGGCACCAGCAGCACCGAGGCCATGGCGGCGAACATCAGCAAGATCGCAGCGTAGTCCTGCCAGTGCGGCTGCTCGCCCAGCATCCACATGCCGGAGAACACGCCCACCACCGGGATGAACATCATCGACAGGCTCGACACCACCGGCGGCAGGCTGCGCGCCAGCATGAACCAGACCAGGTGGCAGTAGGCGAACACCACCACCGCGTTATAGGCGATCGCCCCCCATTCCACCGCATTGGGCACGCGCCAGCCCTGCTCGAGCAACAGCGTGCCGAGCAGCAGGAAGGGCAGCGTGACCACCAGCATCCAGAAGGTCAGCACGCCGATCGGCATCTCGATCCGGCTGCGTTTCATCATCTGCGTGCCCAGGCCCCAGCCGGCCGCGGCGCCCAGCATCAGCAGCGTGCCTCCCGGGCTGCCGGTCAGCGCGGCGATCTCGCCGGACAGCAGCAGGGCCGTGCCGGCCAGCGCGCAGGCAATGCCAAACCAGGCAGCGGCGCCGATGCGGTCGCGGAACAGCACCAGGCCCCAGACCACGGCCCAGATCGGCATGGTGTAGCCGAGGATGGCGGCACGCCCGGAGGACAGCATCTTGACCGCGCAGATCGCCAGCAGATGCCAGATCACCATATTGGGTATCGCCAGCTTGATCACGCTGGGCCACTGGCCGGCCGGGACGCGCAGCGATTCGCCGCGCAGGCGCAAGGCCAGCCCCAGCGCGAGCACGCCGCCGGCCATGCAGAGCAGGCGGAATCCCAGGGCCGGGAAGTGCGCCACGCCGAGTTTCATGATGGGCCAGTTGATGCCCCAGGCAAACGTGAGGATGACGAGCAGCACCAGGCTGCGGCGGTCGAGAGACATGGCGGGGTGGCGGGTGTGTGCGAGACCGCTCTTTGTATGAGGAAGAACGGCAGAAGATAGCACGCAGCGGGTAAAATCGCAGGAACGACTGTTGCCGCGGGGAGCGCCATCCCGGCCCACAGGGACCGGCGCCAAGCCGATGCGGCCGACCCAGATTAGCGAGCATCCCATGACTTTCACCGAGCAGCTGGCTGCAGCCTGGCAGCGCAATGATTCCCTCCTGTGCGTCGGGCTTGACCCCGATCCGGGCAAGCTGCCCCTGTCCATGACGGGCACGGGTGGCGCGATCTTCTCCTTCTGCCGCGAGATCGTCGACGCCACCGCCGACCTGGTCTGCGCCTTCAAGCCCCAGATCGCCTATTTTGCCGCGCAGCGGGCCGAAGACCAGCTCGAGCAGCTGATCGCCTATATCCATGACGCCCACCCCGGGATTCCCGTGATCCTGGACGCCAAGCGCGGCGACATCGGCTCGACCGCGCAGCAGTACGCCATCGAAGCCTTCGAGCGCTACCAGGCCGATGCGGTCACGGTCAACCCGTATATGGGCCTGGACTCGATGGAGCCTTACCTCGCCTATCCCGATCGCGGCGTGATCGTGCTGTGCCGGACCTCCAACCCTGGCGGCTCGGACGTGCAGTTCCTGCCGGTGGACGGCAAGCCGGTGTACCAGGTGGTGGCCGAGGCGGCCGCGACGCGCTGGAATACCAATGGGCAGATGGCGCTGGTGGTGGGGGCGACCTTCCCCGCGGAGATTGCCAGGGTGCGCGAGATCGTGGGCGACATGCCGCTGCTGATCCCGGGCATCGGCGCCCAGGGCGGCGATGTCGAGGCTACGGTTCGCGCCGGGCGTACGGCTGCCGGCACCGGCATGATGATCAATTCCTCGCGCGCCGTCCTCTATGCCAGCGGCGAGAAAGACTTCGCCGCCGCCGCGCGCAACGTCGCGCTGCAGACGCGCGAGACCATCAACCGCTTCCGCCGCGGCTGAGCGATCGCACCGCTGGCGGCGGTCCGGCCGCCGCGTGTCTCAGGCTTCGTTGCGGACCAGTTCCAGCAGGCCGCGGATGGCGTATTCCGCGGCCTGGCGGCGGATCTGCGGGCGGTCGCCGCGAAAGCGCTGCGTTTCCACCTTGGTGGTGATGCGGTTGCTCCAGCCGAAGCAAACCATGCCCACCGGCTTTTCCGGCGTGCCGCCGGTCGGCCCGGCCACGCCGGTGATCGACAGCGCCACCTGGGCGCGGCTGTTGAGCAGGGCGCCTTCGGCCATGGCGCGCGCCACCTCTTCGCTGACCGCGCCATGATCGCGGATCAGCTTGGCCGGCACCCCCAGCATGGTCGACTTGGCTTCGTTCGAGTAAGTGACGAAGCCGCGCTCGAACCAGCCTGACGAACCCGATACATCCGTAATGGCCGCGGCCACCAGGCCGCCGGTGCAGGACTCCGCCGTGGCGAGCAACAGCGACTTCTCGTTCAGGGAAATACCGACCTGGATGGCGAGCTGGTCGAGCAAGCGGCTGACGGACATGATGGCGGATTCAGTAAGGGTTGCGGAAAAAGCGGCTCACAGCGAGCGCCACAGGGCGAACACCAGCAAGGTGTAAAAGGCGGCCATCACATCATCGAACATCACGCCGAAGCCGCCGCGCAGGCCCGGGCCCTTGAGCGTGCGGTCGAGATGCCCGATCGGCGCCGGCTTGGCGATGTCGAACAGGCGGAACCACAGGAAGGCCGCGAGCTGGCCCCAGAAGCCGGTCGGCATCACAAAGGCCATGACCAGCCAGAACGCTACGATCTCATCCCAGACCATGCTGCCGTGGTCGTGCACGCCCATGTCGCGCGCGGTGCGGGCGCAGGCCCACAGCCCGAGCACGAAGCCGCCGACGATCAGCCAGAGCCAGGTTACCGGCTGCACCCACATCGAGATCGCCAGGTAGGACAACCACGCATACAGCGTGCCGACCGTGCCGGGGCCAACCGGCGACAGCCCGGAGCCGAAGCCGAGCGCGATCAGGTGGGCGGGGTGCGAGAACATGAAACGCGCCGTGGGGCGCATGATCTTGGCGGTCTGGCCGGCTTCCAGCGTCAGGGCGGGATCGTGCGCGGAAGGCCCGGGCGGGTAGGCGGACATCAGGGATTGGCTCGTATGGTTCGGATGGGATTGTGCAGGACACGATGTCCGGGCAGGGTCTGGCGCTCTGCATGGCTGCATCATGACACGGCGGACACCGGCTTGTCAGGGGGATGCGAAGTGGTCGAAGCTGCTGCCTGCATAGGGGCTTGGGTCGCCGCTCCGGTTGACCAGGCGCAGCCCGGCCTCGGATGTGATGGCGCCGACACGCGTGAGCGCCAGCCCGAGCCGCTCGCCGATGGCGGCAATGGTCTCGCGGGCACCGGCGGGGGCGGTGAAGCAGAGTTCGTAGTCATCGCCGCCGGCCAGCGTGCATTCGCGCTGGCGTGCCTCCGGCTGGTCGGCCATCACCGCCGAGCGCGGCACGGAATCGACGTCGAGCAGGGCACCCACCTGGGAGCGCGCCAGGATATGCCCGAGATCGCCAACCAGGCCATCGGAGATGTCGAGTGCCGCATGCGCCACGCCGCGCAGTGCCATGCCCAGCGCGATACGGGGCATCGGCAATTCCATGCGGGGGCGTACCTGGCTGAAGTCCGGCTCGGGCAGCAGCCATTCGCCGCGGCAGTCGCCCAGCGCCAGGCGGGCATCGCCGAGCGTGCCGGAGATCCAGATGTCGTCCCCGGGGCGCGCGGCATCGCGCCGCAGCGCCTTGTGCTCGGGCACGTCGCCGAACACCGTCAGGCTCAGTGTGAGCGGGCCGCGAGTCGTGTCGCCGCCGATCAACTCGCAACCGTGCGCATCGGCCAGTTCCAGCATGCCCGCGGCCAGTTCGGCCAGCCAGGCGGGCTCGGCTTCGGGCAGTGCCAGCGCCAGCGTGAAGGCGCGGGGCTCGGCCCCCATGGCCGCCAGGTCGGACAGGTTCACGGCCAGCGCCTTGTGGCCCAGCGCCCGTGGCGCCACGTCGGGGAAGAAGTGGCGGCCGCTGACCAGCATGTCGGTGCTGATGGCGAGGTGGTGGCCCGGCCGCCCTTCGATCAGCGCGCAGTCGTCCCCCACGCCCAGTACGGCCTTGCGCGCGGGCCGGGTAAAAAAGCGGCGGATCAGGTCGAACTCGGAGAGCTGGGCGCTGGAGGATTGGGGCATGGGGAGGTTTCGAGGCGGCGGAGATTCTGCGAAGGAGCGGAAAACCGCCGCGAAGATGGCGTACGCAGGCAAGGATCCCGGCTGCCGGGCTCCGCCGGGGCGGGTTTCGCCCTGCTGTTCAGCGCCGGCGGCTTGCGGCATATTGTACCGAAACGCAAAGCTGCCCCGCGCAAAACGCTTATTGTGAAATAGTATTTCACAATATAAAATGTGGGGTTCCAGAGGAAGAGACCGCGGGTACGTGGAGCCGGCCCGCCATTTCGTTTCCAGTAACGTCAATAACGGCTCCACCGACCGGAAGATGCGCCGATGACCAGTCCCCAGCAGCCCATGCCCCCAGAAGACCTGAAGCAGCAGCAGCGTGAGGCGCTGCGCAAAGCTGCCCTGGAATATCACGAGTTTCCGACCCCGGGGAAGATCTCGGTCACGCCGACCAAGCCGCTGTCCAACCAGCGCGACCTGGCGCTGGCCTACTCGCCGGGCGTGGCCGCCGCCTGTGAAGAAATCGTGGCCGATCCCGCCAACGCTTTCCGCTATACCGCGCGCGGCAACCTGGTGGGCGTGATCACCAACGGCACCGCCGTGCTGGGCCTGGGCGATATCGGCCCGGCGGCTTCCAAGCCGGTGATGGAAGGCAAGGCCGGCCTGTTCAAGAAGTTTGCCGGCATCGACGTGTTCGACATCGAAATCGATGAGAAGGACCCCGAGAAGCTGGTGCAGATCATCGCCTCGCTCGAGCCCACCTTCGGCGGCATCAACCTCGAAGATATCAAGGCACCGGAGTGCTTCTACGTCGAGCGCAAGCTGCGCGAACGCATGAAGATCCCCGTCTTCCACGATGACCAGCATGGCACCGCCATCGTGGTCGGCGCGGCCGTGGTCAACGGCCTCAAGGTGGTTGGCAAGGAGATCGACAAGGTCAAGCTGGTGGCCTCCGGCGCGGGCGCCGCGGCGCTGGCCTGCCTGGACCTGTTGCTGGACCTGGGCATGAAGCTTGAAAACATCTGGGTGACCGACCTGGCTGGCGTGGTCTACGAAGGCCGCACCGAGCTGATGGACCCGGAGAAAGCCCGCTTCTCGCAAAAGACCGACAAGCGCAAGCTGGGCGAAGTCATCGACGGCGCCGACATTTTCCTGGGCGTGTCCGCCGCCGGCGTGCTCAAGCAGGACATGGTCCAGCGCATGGCCGACAAGCCGCTGGTGCTGGCCCTGGCCAACCCCAACCCGGAAATCCTGCCGGAGCTGGTCAAGGAAGTGCGCCCGGACGCGGTCATCGCCACCGGCCGCACCGACTACCCGAACCAGGTCAACAACGTCCTGTGCTTCCCCTTCATCTTCCGCGGCGCGCTGGACTGCGGCGCGACCACCATCACGCGTGAGATGGAAGTTGCCGCGGCGCATGCCATTGCGGAACTGGCGCGTCAGGAGCAGAGCGACATCGTCGCCACCGCCTACGGCATCCAGGACCTGTCGTTCGGCCCCGAGTACCTGATTCCCAAGCCCTTCGACCCGCGCCTGATCGTCAAGATCGCGCCGGCGGTGGCCGAGGCCGCCATGCAGTCCGGCGTGGCCGCACGTCCGATCAAGGACATGGACGCGTACCGCCTGCAGCTGCAGCAGTTCGTGTACCACTCCGGCACGCTGATGAAGCCGATCTACGCGGCCGCCCGCCAGGTCGACATGGAGAAGAAGCGCATCGTCTTCGCCGAGGGCGAGGAAGAGCGCGTGCTGCGCGCGGTGCAGGTGATCGTCGACGAAAAGCTGGCCAACCCGATCCTGATCGGCCGCCCGGCGGTCATTGCCCATCGCATCGAACGCTTTGGCCTGCGCTTGCGCGGCGGCATCGATTTCACCGTGGTCAACCCGGAACACGACGCACGCTTCCGCGACTACTCCGAGGCGTACTTCAAGATGATGGCCCGCCAGGGCGTCACCCAGCAGTACGCCAAGCTGGAAATGCGCCGCCGCACCACGCTGATCGGCGCCATGCTGGTCAAGCAGGGCGAGGCCGACGGCATGGTTTGCGGCACGGTCAGCACCACCGCCGCCCACCTGCGCTACATCGACCAGGTCCTGGGTGGCACCAAGGAGGTGTACGCCGCCATGAACGGGCTGGTCCTGCCGGGCCGCCAGATCTTCCTGGTCGATACGCACGTCAACATCGACCCGACCGCCCACCAGTTGGCCGAGATCACCCTGATGGCCGCCGAGGAACTCAAGCGCTTCGGCATCGTCCCCAAGGTGGCGCTGATGTCGCACTCGAACTTCGGCACGTCCGAGGCGCCGTCGGCGCAGAAGATGCGCGAAACACTGGCGATCCTGCGCGAGCGCGCCCCGGACCTCGAGGTGGATGGCGAAATGCACGGCGATTGCGCGCTGGACCCGAAGCTGCGCGACACGCTGGTGCCGGACGGCACGCTCAAGGGCGAGGCCAACCTGTTGGTATGCCCGAATATCGACGCCGCCAACATCGCCTACAACCTGCTGAAGGTCGCGGCGGGCAACAATGTAGCAATCGGGCCGATCCTGCTGGGCGTGAAGGCGCCGGTCCATATCCTGACGCCTTCGGCGACGGTGCGCCGTATCGTCAATATGACGTCGCTGGTGGTGGTTGACGCGGCAGCCAAGCGCTAAGCTTCGCCGTCAGTCTTGAAAAGCCGGGCTTGCCCGGCTTTTTTATCGCGTGCGCGGCATTGTCAGTGTGTGCACACATCCTATTAACGCATTGAAACAATTGGAGTTTTCCACTCTGCGCAGGGGCGGGGATTGATTATTTATTGGCATGGGCGTAACCTTATGCCTTTGAAGTAGGCGCTCGTTACTCGCAACGATGCCGCCGGTTTTCGCGCAAGCTGTCCGGGGCGCGGGCAGAAAGGGCAGTTGAGGCGGTGTGGCAGCCGCGCAGCGACCCCCTTGTCAAATTTGTTGGCACCTCCAGATCAAGACAAGCAACGTGGGTTCCCAGATTCCTTTGACGCAGCGCGCATCGCATTGGATTTCAGCCGCCGGTCTGGCGCGAGTGGCAAGCCGGGTACTGGCAAGCGTCGCGGTATCGTGCGCGCTGGTCCAGCCGGTGCTGGCGCGTCAGCCGATCGACGATGGCACGGGAACCATCGCGGTACAGCAGTTGCCCAACGAGGCACAGTTGACGTTGGAACGTATCGAAGCGGGTGGCCCGTTTCCCTACGCCAAGGATGGTTCGAGGTTCGGCAACTACGAGCGCGTCCTGCCACAAAGGTCGCGCGGTTATTACCGCGAGTACACGGTAAAGACAAACAGCCGGAATCGAGGAGCGCGACGGATCGTATGTGGCGGTGACCAACGCGCCACCAACGACTGTTATTACACGGACGACCACTACAACAGTTTCAAACGGATAGCCAAATGATGACTGACATTTTCGGATTGGGCGACGCCCTTGCCGCCCGCGACGAGCGCGGCGCCGGAGATGGCTGGCACCGGGCCCAGACCCAGGCCCAGAATCTTTACGACAACGTGTTGATGATGCCTCGTAACGAGCAGGTCTCGCACCAACCGCCGCCCGCACCCGTTCCGGCAGCCGGCATTGACGGCAGCCAAGAGGGAGCCATGAACCTGTTCAAGACGGTGCGTCCGAACATCGTCCAGTCGATTCGCGCGTTTCGCGTGCCCGAACTTGCCCAGGCGGCGGCGGCGCTGGGCCAGCATTTCCTGTACGCAAACTGCGCGCACTGCCAGAGCAAGGCAGAGGTGCTGGAAACCATCGCCACCAACTTCCTGTTCCCCAGGCATTTCGGGAAGAACTTCGATGCGCTGGCGGATTGCCTGACCGACCTGATCCACAAGGCGGGCGCGCAGCCCGGTTTCGTGATCGTGCTCGAAGGCCTGCCCATCGCGCAGAAATTCGACAAGGAAGGGCGCGAGGTCCTGCTCGATGTATTCCGCGATGCGGCAGACTTCTGGGCCGAGCGCAAGGTGCAATTCCGCGTGTTCTACTCTTTTGCCTGAGCATTGCCCGTGGGCCAGCCGCCCGCGGGATAGCCAGGATGACAAAGGCCCGCTTGAGCGGGCCTCTTGCTTTGAGTGCGCCCGGCATGGGCGCACTGCTGTAGCAGGGGCGTAGCCTCTCAACGGCCAACCCTTATGCCGATCCGGCGCGGCGCTTATGCCGCCGCCGGCACCTGCCCTTGCGGTGTGAGCTTGTCGATCAGTTCCGGCAGGCCTTCGCTAAGGTGGGAGGCAACATCGTCCGGCAACATGCCGGTCGAACTGGCCAGCTTCTCCAGCGCTCCGGTGCCACCGAGCGCGCTGGCCAGCGCGGACGGCGAGACCGGCTGATTGGCACCGGTGCCGATCCACGAGTTGACTTGATCGCCCAGGCCTGCCTGGGCCAGCACCTGCTGCAGGGCACCGATGCCGCCTGCCGCCGCCGCGCCCAGCGCGGGTGCGTCGCCGGCGGCCTGCTGGTCATGGCCGCCAAGCAGGCCGCCCAGCAATCCGCCGAGATCCATTCCGCCGGGCGCGCCGCCCGCCGCGGCACCGCCTGCGCCGCCCAACAATCCGCCAAGCAGCCCCCCAAGCCCGCCAAGGCCACCCGCACCGGCGGCTGGATCGGGTTCCGCCGCAGGACTGCTTTCAGCGCCCTTGTGGCGCATCGCCAGCATGGCCAGCAGGCCCAGCGCCATCATCATCTTCGGGTTCAGTCCGCCAGGTCCCCCTTCGCCGCTGCCGCGCTGCCCGAGCACTCCGCCCAGCACGCTATCGAGTAGTCCCATGATCGACTCCTTCCGGTGAGTGTGGCGCCGGGCCAGGATGGCCCGGGTGCCGTCAAAATCCGCCCAGTACCGCGTTGAGTGTGGCCAGGCAGGCGAGCCCGGCGGTCTCGGTACGCAAGATGCGCGGCCCGAGTGACACGCTCGTGAAACCGATGCGCAGCGCCGCCGCTTCCTCGTCCGGCGCGAGCCCGCCTTCGGGCCCGATCAGCAGCGTCACGCCGCCGTCCAGCAACGCATTGCGCTGCTCCGTGGCAAACGAGACCAGCGACTGCGAGGCGCGCGGCGATACCAGCATCCGTGTGCCCAGGGCCGTCGCCGGGTTTGCCTGCAGTCCCAGCCAGGCTTCCAAGTTAGCGACCGGCGCGACCTCGGGCAAGCGATTGCGTCCGCATTGCTCGCAGGCCGCCTCGATCAGCGCCTGCCAGTGCGCGTGGCGCTTTTGCGCGCGCTCGGCCGAGAGCCGGACCACCGAACGTGCGGCCTGCAGCGGCTGGATCGCCGCGACGCCGAGTTCGACGGCTTTCTCGATCAGCCAGTCCATCTTGTCGCCCGCCGCCAGTCCTTGCGCCAGCGTGACGCGGAAGGGCGGCTCGGCTTCGGAGGGATCGTGGCTGCCGATCCGCGCCAGCGCATGGCGCTTGCCGATCTCCACCAGGGTGGCGGCATGGCTGCCGCCGCGCCCGTCGAACAGCGTGATGTCGTCGCCCGGATTGAGGCGCAGCACCTGGACATGCCGCACCACGGCTTCAGGCAGCGGCATATCGGTCTCGGCGGCCAACGCGGATTCGATAAAAAAGCGAGGTGGCATCAGGCGGGTCCGTCCTTGTCCTCGCCGGCGGCCTTGTCCACCGGCTTGGCGAAACCCCAGCGGTAACCGTCGGGATCTTCGACCATGCAATAGCGGTCGCCCCAGAACTGGTCGGCGGGCGCCATCAGGCTGGCCGCGCCGGCGGCGACGGCGCGCGCGTACATGGCATCGACATCGTCGCAGTACACGTAGAACGTCTGCGGGCATTCGACGCCGAGCGAGCGAGGTGTGCGCGCGGTACTGCCCCAGGCGCCTTCTGGCGCGAACATCACCACCAGTTCGCCCCGGTAGTGCATCTCGGCGTGGGTCGGCACACCGTTTTCGTCGACGATATTCCCCGCGCTGAAACCGAAGGCGCGGTGGTAGAAGTCGATTGCGCTGCGCCCGTTGCTCACCGTCAGGTAGGGCGTGAGCCAGGGGGTGTTGGCCGGTCTTGTCATGATCGTCTCCTGGTTACGGGAAGCCGCGCAGGGGCTTGCCGTGGCGGCAAGACTCGCAGTGCGAATGAGCATCTTACGCGGGTGCGCGGGTGCTGTCGAAACGCGCTTGCGGACGCCGGGAAGGAGCGGGCAGCCTGGCTGGATGCGGCCAAAGCGGGCATGCACTCCAATCTCGTTGCCGCGGGCAAGGCCAACCCTGCGCGGCCGGCAGCCGGATCAGGCCCAGGTGGTGCCGACGCCGGGGGAAAGCCATCCGGTCCAATAGGGCTGGCCGCCAGCCTGGGCCGCCGGATGCCCGGATTTACCGCTTCCTTCTGGTAAAATCGCCCTTTTTCCGCCGCCAGGTTCCCGCCGCATGTCTCACCTCGCCCATCCCGCCGCCAGTCCGCACGCTTCGCAGTCCGTCCAACTCATGGCCAATGCCATCCGCGTCCTGGCCATGGACGCCGTCCAGCAGGCCAATTCAGGCCACCCGGGCATGCCGATGGGCATGGCGGATATCGCGGTAGCGCTGTGGGGCCGCCATCTGAAGCATAACCCGACCAACCCCAAGTGGGCGGATCGCGACCGCTTCGTACTGTCCAACGGGCACGGCTCGATGCTGCTTTATGCATTGCTGCACCTGACCGGCTACGACCTGCCGCTGGAAGAGCTGAAGAACTTCCGCCAGTTGCACAGCAAGACGGCCGGCCACCCGGAATATGCCATTACCCCGGGTGTGGAAACCACCACCGGTCCGCTGGGCCAGGGCCTCACCAACGCGGTGGGCATGGCGCTGGCAGAGCGCCTGCTGGGCGAGGAATTCAACCGCCCCGGCTTTGACATCGTCAATCACCACACCTATGTCTTCCTGGGCGACGGTTGCCTGATGGAAGGCATCAGCCACGAGGCCTGCTCGCTGGCCGGCACGCTGAAGCTGGATAAGCTGATCGCGCTGTGGGACGACAACGGTATCTCGATCGACGGCGACGTCGTGCACTGGTTCGCCGACGACACCCCCAAGCGTTTCGAAGCCTACGGCTGGAATGTGATCCGTGCAGTGGACGGCCATGACGCCGCCGCCGTCGATGCCGCCATCGCCGAAGCCAAGTTCAGCGATCGCCCGACCCTGATCTGCTGCCGCACCATGATCGGCAAGGGCGCACCCAACAAGGAAGGCGGCCACGATGTGCACGGCGCGCCGCTCGGCGGCCCCGAGATCCTGGCCACGCGCGAAGCACTGGGCTGGGCCCACGCACCGTTCGAGCTGCCGGACGAAGTCTACGCGGCATGGGACGGCAAGGCCCGCGGCGGTTCGCTGGAGAAGGCCTGGAACGCGCTGTTCGAGGCCTATTCCGAGCGTTTCCCTTACGAAGCCGGCGAATTCCAGCGCCGCATGCGCGGCGAACTGCCCGGCGCGTTCGACGCAGCCGTGGATGCTTTCCTGGCCAAGTGCGAGGAAAAGGCCGAGACCATCGCCACGCGCAAGGCCAGCCAGAACACCATCGAGGCGTTCGCCCCGGTGCTGCCGGAATTCCTGGGCGGCTCGGCTGACCTGACCGGCTCCAACCTGACCAACTGGTCGGGCAGCAAGGCCGTGCGCACCGATGCCTGGGGCAACCACATCAACTACGGTGTGCGCGAGTTTGGCATGAGCGCCATCATGAACGGCATCACGCTGCATGGCGGCTACATCCCCTACGGCGGCACCTTCCTGACCTTCTCCGACTACAGCCGCAATGCGCTGCGCATGGCGGCACTGATGAAGATCCGCACGCTGTTCGTGTTCACCCACGACTCCATCGGCCTGGGCGAAGACGGCCCGACCCACCAGTCGATCGAACACGTCGCCAGCCTGCGCCTGATTCCCAACATGGACGTGTGGCGTACCGCCGACACCACCGAGACTGCAGTGGCCTGGGCCCACGCCGTGCGCCGCGAGAACGGCCCGAGCTGCCTGATTTTCAGCCGCCAGAACCTGCCGTTCCAGCAGCGTGACGACGCCACCCGCGCCAATATCGCGCGCGGCGGCTATGTGCTGCGCGACGGCAACAATCCCAAGACCGGCCGTCCGGATGCGGTGATCGTCGCCACCGGCTCCGAAGTGGGCCTGGCCGTGGGCGCGGCCGAGCAGCTGGCCGCCGACGGCGTGCACGTGCGCGTGGTCTCGGTGCCGGCGACGACGGTATTCGACAAGCAGGACAATGCCTACAAGGCATCGGTGCTGCCGGCAGGCGTGCCGCGCGTGGCGGTGGAAGCAGGCGTGACGGATTTCTGGTGGAAGTACCAGGTCCAGGCCGTGGTGGGCATCGACACCTTCGGCGAATCGGCCCCGGCTGGCGTATTGTTCAAGCACTTCGGCTTCACGGTCGAGAACGTCGTGCGTACCGTCCGCGACACGCTCGCCCAGTAACAGGAATGCCCGGGCCCGCGCGCCGGTCGCATTGGCCACGCGGGCCGGCAAACGCTTTCGCGCATCCATCGATCGTTAGCCTACCCAGGAGATAAACATGACCATCAAAATCGGCATCAACGGCTTCGGCCGCATCGGGCGCATGGTGTTCCGCGCAGCCGCCGCCAACTTCAAGGAAATCGAAGTAGTTGGCATCAACGACCTGCTCGAGCCTGACTACCTGGCCTACATGCTGAAGTACGACTCGGTGCACGGCCGCTTCGACGGTGAAGTGTCGGTCGACGGCAACACGCTGATCGTCAACGGCAAGAAGATCCGCCTGACCGCCGTCAAGGATCCGTCCGAACTGAAGTGGGGCGAGATCGGCGCCGATGTGGTGATCGAGTCCACGGGCATCTTCCTGACCAAGGAAGGCGCGCAGAAGCACATCGACGCGGGCGCCAGGAAGGTGATCATGTCGGCACCGTCCAAGGACGACACCCCGATGTTCGTGTACGGCGTGAACCACGACACGTACAAGGGCGAGGCGATCATCTCCAACGCCAGCTGCACCACCAACTGCCTGGCGCCGGTTGCCAAGGTGCTGAACGACAAGTGGGGCATCAAGCGCGGCCTGATGACCACCGTGCACGCTACCACCGCCACGCAGAAGACCGTCGACGGCCCGTCCAACAAGGACTGGCGCGGTGGCCGCGGCATCCTGGAAAACATCATCCCGTCGAGCACCGGCGCCGCCAAGGCAGTGGGCGTGGTGATCCCCGGGCTGAACAAGAAGCTGACCGGCATGTCGTTCCGCGTGCCGACCTCCGACGTGTCGGTGGTCGACCTGACCGTCGAGCTGGAAAAGGGCGCCACCTACGCCGAGATCTGCGCCGAAATGAAGGCACAGAGCCAGGGCGCGCTCAAGGGCGTGCTGGGCTACACCGAAGACAAGGTGGTCGCAACGGATTTCCGCGGCGATGCACGCACCTCGATCTTCGACGCCGAAGCCGGCATCGCGCTGGACTCGACCTTCGTCAAGGTCGTGAGCTGGTACGACAACGAGTGGGGTTATTCCAACAAGGTGCTGGAAATGGCCCGCGTGGTCGCCAAGTAACTTTGCCGGGATGGACCGGCTAGGGCGGACAAGGGCGGCATTCCGCGGAATGCCGCCTTTTGTCCGCATTTGTCCGCATTTGTCCACCTGGAGGCAGGCGGATCCGCACAAGCCGCAATGCCAGGGCGGGGGCCGGAATACCTGTTCCGTTCCCGCCTTTGCTCGTACACTGCTAAAGTGCTAGACAATGCCGGTTTGCAGCCAATGCAAGTGACGATCTGGTCATTCGCAGTCTCCAATCCAACCTGGGCGAGATCATGGTGAATGTGGATACCAAGCTGCTCGTGATTTTTACCGAGTTGCTCAGCAAGCGAAACGCGACCTATGTCGCGGAAAAGATGCATATGACCGCACCGGCGGTCTCGCATTCGCTGGGTCGCCTGCGCGAGATCTTCGACGATCCTCTCTTTATCCGCGTGCCGCACGGCCTGACGCCGACGCCGCGGGCCCTGGAACTGGGGCCGAAGATTCGCGACATGTTGGACCTGTGGTCCTCGATCAACGAAGGCGACGCGGATCATTTCGATCCCGCGGTGGCCACTGGCACCGTGAATATCGGTTTCGCCGCCGAACTGGGCGATACCGTCTTCAACCGCTTCATCCTGCGCATCAAGCAGCTGGCGCCGGATCTGCATATCAAGCTGGTCGAGTCGCATTCCTGGGAGTCGGATGTCGCCGCCATGCGCGGCAACGAACTGGACCTGGCGTTCTCGTCGTTCCCGACCCGGCATCCCGAAATCGTGGAAGAGATGGTAACGTCGCTCAACCTCTGGGTTTGCGCGCGCAAGAACCATCCGGTGCTCAAGGGCACCTGCACGCTCGAGCAGTATCTCGATTGCGGTCATATCTTCATGGCGCATTCGGGCGGCAATGGCCGTCCGGCGCCGTCGCTGATTCCGCTCGACTATGCCCTGCAGCAGCGCGGGCTAAAGCGCAATGCCACGTTGACCGTGCATTCCTGGCGCGCGCAGTCCGAGCTGGCCGCGCAGACCGACATGATCTTCACGGTCAATGCGCTGACCAAGGACATGGCCTGCGAGACCTACGGGCTCAAGGCCTTCCCCTTGCCGGCCGAGCTCAATACCACGCTGGGCCTGAACATGTTCTGGCACCGCAGCCGCAACACCCATCCCATGCTGGTGTGGGCGCGCGGGCTGTTCCGCCAGGTGGTGGGCGAATTCGTCGGCGCGCCGGCCATCGCGCATGGACTGCCTGTCGTTGCCGAGCAGGACCAGCAGGAATCGTAGGATTGGCCTGACATAAAAAAACCGGCGCAAGCGCCGGTTTTTTTATTCTCGGTGCGATCGTAGCGCTTACCGCTTTGGGCGGTAAGCGCAGTCGCGCTTGATGCAGTTGCCGTACAGCGACAGCGCGTGTTCCTGCAGCGCGAAGCCGCGTTCGCTGGCGATGCTTTGCTGGCGGCGCTCGATCTCGGAATCGTAGAATTCCTCCACACGGCCACAGTCGATGCACACCAGGTGGTCGTGGTGCCTGCCCTCGTTCAACTCGAAGATGGCTTTGCCGGATTCGAAGTTGTTGCGCGACAGCAGACCCGCCTGCTCGAACTGCGTCAGCACGCGATAGACGGTAGCGAGGCCGATGTCCATTTGTTCGTTGAGCAGGATGCGGTAGACGTCTTCCGCGCTCAGGTGGCGCTGCTCGCTGGTCTGGAAGATCTCGAGGATCTTCAGACGGGGTACGGTCGCTTTAAGACCGATGTTCTTGAGTTCCGCCGGACTCGGCATGGGCGTGACTCCCTAGAGTACAATGTCTGGATAATTGAATCATAAGGGTTTTGGCGGCAAAAGTCGCCCCGGCGGTTACCTGGGGTGCAGCCCTCTGCCCTGGACTGCGCTGGCGATGTCCCGTCGCCGCGGCCGGCGCTCGGCAAGCCCTGCGAGAGCCCGGATCGGCACTATTTACTCCCTTCTGGAAGCGAGATACATGCGTTCATTTCGTTCGTCCGCCATGCGTCCGACGCTGGTTACCACTGTGCTGGCTGCTGCTGCGCTGCTGACGGCAGCATGCTCCACCTATGACAATACGTCGCGCAAGGTCGCCAACGCGATCACGCCTTATCGTATCAACATCGTGCAAGGCAACTTTGTCTCGCGCGAGGCCGCCGCGCAGTTGCGCGAGGGCATGACGCGCGACCAGGTCAAGTTCCTGCTTGGCACGCCGCTGCTGACCGATGTGTTCCACGGCAACCGCTGGGACTACGTGTTCTCGTTCCGCCGCGGCAATACGCCGGTGGTGCAGCAGCGCCGCTACACGGTGTTCTTCGATAACGACAAGCTCGTCAAGTTCGGCGGCGACGAGTTGCCCTCAGAATACGAGCTGATCGCCGAAATCGACGGCATGAAGGCCATGCAGCTGGGCAAGGCAGTGGCGCCGAAGCCGCAAACCGATGCGGCGGCCCCGGCCTCGGCGCCTGCGCCAGCCCCTGCAGAGGCAGCGGCCCCTGCGGCAGTCCCGGTGGCAGCCGACGCCACCGCCCCGGCCGACGCCGCTACCGTTCCAACGGCCGGCAAGCCCATCCAGGAGGCTGCCTCGTCGGCTTCCGCGGACGGCAGCGCTGCCAGCCAGACCCACTGAGCCATCAGGCCCGATCATGCCGGCCGCCCATGCGGCCGGCTTCCTTTTGACTGCTGACAAGCCATGAATATCGCCATCGCAGGTGCCTCCGGCCGCATGGGCCGCATGCTGATCGAACACGTACTCGCCACCGACGGCGTGACCCTGTCGGGCGCGCTGGATGTGCCGGGCGCGCCGGCCCTGGGCCAGGACGCCGGGCTGCTGCTGGGCCGCACCACCGGCGTGACGATCACCGCCGATATCGAAGCGGCCCTCGCCGGGGCCGATTGCCTCATCGACTTCACCCGGCCGGAAGGCACGCTGGCGCACCTGGCGGTGGCCTCGCGTCTAGGCGTGAAGATGATCATCGGTACCACCGGCTTCGACGAAGCCGGCCGCGCCGCCGTGGCCGAGGCCGCCAGGCGCATCGGCGTGGTGTTCTCCGCCAACATGAGCGTTGGCGTCAATGCCACCTTCAAGCTGCTGGAAGTGGCCGCCAAGCTGCTTTCCTCCGGCTACGACATCGAAGTCATCGAGGCGCACCACCGCCACAAGGTGGACGCGCCGTCCGGCACCGCGCTGGCAATGGGCGAGGTGGTGGCCAAGGCACTGGGCCGCGATCTGAAGACCTGCGGCGTGTTTGCCCGCGAAGGGCATACCGGCCCGCGCGATCCGGACTCCATCGGCTTTGCCACCGTGCGCGGCGGCGATATCGTGGGCGACCATACCGTCATGTTCGCCGGCATCGGCGAGCGCGTCGAGATCACGCACAAGTCTTCCAGCCGCCAGTCGTACGCCGACGGCGCGCTGCGGGCGGCGCGCTTCCTCGCCGACAAGCCCAGCGGCCTGTTCGACATGCAGGATGTACTGGGCCTGAAGTAAGGCCCCCCGGGGTCCGTGCTGCGCCGTCAGTCCCGACGGTTATAATCGGCACTTTCGCCGTTCCAGCGCAGGCGGGCGCCGCAAGGCAGCCCGCCGATTCTCTTTTCCACGCTTTTCGCACGCCAACGCAGTTGCCGTTGTCCTGAACATGCAAGACAAATATCTTCCCTCAGCCGTTGAACAAGCCGCCCAGCAGCACTGGCAAGCCATCGATGCCTATCGCGTATCGGAAGCGGCGAAGCTGGCCGACGGCAGCGAGAAGCCAAAGTTCTATGCCTGCTCGATGCTGCCGTACCCGTCGGGCAAGCTGCATATGGGCCACGTGCGCAACTACACCATCAACGACGTGATGGCGCGGCACCTGCGCATGAACGGGCATAACGTGCTGATGCCGATGGGCTGGGATGCGTTCGGCATGCCGGCGGAAAACGCCGCGCTCAATAACGGCGTGGCGCCGGCGGCCTGGACCTACGACAACATCGCCTACATGAAGCGGCAGATGCAGTCGATGGGCCTGGCCATCGACTGGTCGCGCGAAGTCGCCACCTGCAGCCCGGACTACTACCGCTGGAACCAGTGGCTGTTCCTCAAGATGCTGGAAAAGGGCATCGCCTACCGCAAGACCGGTACGGTGAACTGGGATCCGGTCGACCAGACCGTGCTGGCCAACGAGCAGGTCATCGACGGGCGCGGCTGGCGCTCGGGCGCGCTGGTGGAAAAGCGCGAGATCCCGATGTATTACCTGCGCATCACCGACTACGCCGACGAGCTGCTCGGCGATCTCGATGGCCTGGGCTGGCCCGAGCGCGTCAAGATCATGCAGCAGAACTGGATCGGCAAGAGCGTGGGTGTGCGCTTCGCCTTCCCGCATGCCATCGCCGGCGACGACGGCGAGCTGATCGGCGACGGCAAGCTTTACGTGTTCACCACGCGCGCCGATACCATCATGGGCGTGACCTTCTGCGCGGTCGCCGCCGAGCATCCGCTCGCCACCCATGCCGCCTCCACCAATCCCGAGCTGGCCGCCTTTATCGATGAGTGCAAGCACGGTTCGGTGATGGAAGCCGACATGGCGACCATGGAAAAGAAGGGCATGCCCACCGGCCTGAAGGTGGTGCACCCGATCACCGGCGAGCAAGTCGAGGTGTGGGTCGGCAACTACGTGCTGATGAGCTACGGCGACGGCGCCGTGATGGGCGTGCCCGCGCACGACGAGCGCGACTTTGCCTTTGCCAACAAGTACGGCCTGCCGATCAAGCAGGTCGTCGACGTCAAGGGTCAGGCCTTCTCGACCGAAGCCTGGCAGGAATGGTACGGCGACAAGGAACACGGCGTCTGCATCCATAGCGGCAAGTACGACGGCCTGAACTACCAGGAGGCGGCCGAAGCCATCGCTGCCGATCTGGGCGCCAAGGGGCTGGGCGAGAAGAAGGTCACCTGGCGCCTGCGCGACTGGGGCATCTCGCGCCAGCGCTACTGGGGCACGCCGATCCCGCTGATCCATTGCGAGGACTGCGGCGTGGTGCCGGTGCCCGAGCAGGACCTGCCGGTGGTGCTGCCCGAGGACCTGGTGCCGGACGGCACCGGCAATCCGCTGGCCAAGGATCCGCGTTTCCTCGCGTGCAGCTGCCCGTCGTGCGGCAAGCCGGCGCGCCGCGAGACCGACACCATGGATACCTTCATCGATTCGTGCTGGTATTACATGCGCTATACCTGCCCGGACGCGGCCACCATGGTCGATGCGCGCAACGATTACTGGATGCCGATGGACCAGTATATCGGCGGCATCGAACACGCGATTCTGCACCTGCTGTACGCCCGCTTCTGGACCAAGGTCATGCGCGACATGGGCCTGGTCACGTTCAACGAGCCATTCACCAACCTGCTCACGCAGGGCATGGTGCTCAACGACACGTATTACCGCGAAGACGCGGCCGGCAAGAAGACCTGGTACAACCCGGCCGAGGTCGAGGTGACCACCGACGAGCGCGGCCGCCCGCTGGGCGCCGTCCTCAAGGCCGATGGCCAGCCCGTGGTGATCGGCGGCGTGGAGAAGATGTCGAAGTCCAAGAACAACGGCATCGACCCGCAGGCGCTGATCGACCAGTATGGCGCCGACACCGCGCGGCTGTTCGTCATGTTCGCCGCGCCGCCCGAGCAGCAGCTCGAGTGGAGCGGCTCGGGCGTGGAGGGCGCGTCGCGCTTCCTGCGCCGGGTGTGGAACTATGGTTATGCCAACGCCGAGGCGATCGGCACGGCGGGAAATGCAGCGCCGTCCGGCGATGCCGACGCGGTGCTGCGCCGCGAGATCCACGGCGTGCTCAAGCAGGCCAACTACGACTACCAGCGCATCCAGTACAACACCGTGGTGTCCGCCACCATGAAGATGCTCAATGCGCTGGAAGACGCCAGGCAGGCCTCGCGCGCCGCGCGCCGCGAATGCTTCGGCATCCTGCTGCGCGTGCTGTATCCGGTGGTGCCGCACGTCACCCACGGGCTGTGGGAGGAGCTGGGCTACGCCACGCAGTACGGCGACCTGCTCGATGCCGCCTGGCCGCAGGTCGACGAAGCCGCGCTGGTGCGAAGCGAGCTGGAACTCGTGCTGCAGGTCAACGGCAAGGTGCGCGGCAGCCTGACGGTGCCGGCCGATGCCGATCGCACCGCCATCGAGGCCATGGCCGCCGCCAGCGAGATCGTTGCGAAGTTCGCCGCTGGTGCCGCACCGAAGAAGATCGTGGTGGTCCCGGGCCGCCTCGTCAACGTGGTGCTCTAAAGCGCGCAGGCCAAGCCGTGACCAAGCCAACAAGGGAGCTGCCCGATATGGATGGACAGAAGCTCGATCGACCGGTGCAGGGCCGCCGCAAGGCCCTGGCGGCGCTGCTGGCGGCCGGCCTGCTGGGCGGCTGCGGCTTTCACATGCGCGGCCACGCGGATTTCGCGTTCAAGCGGCTCTACCTGAGCATTCCGCCCAATACGCTGATGGGGTCCGATCTGCGCCGCGCGATCCGTAATGGCTCGGACACGCAGATCGTGACCGATCCGAAGGAAGCGGACGCCCTGCTCGATGTGCTGCAGGACACGCGTACCAAGACGGTGCTGTCCCTCACAACTGCCGGCGTGGTGCGCGAATACCGCCTGACGCAGCGCTTCAGCTTCCGCCTGCGCGATGCCGCCGGCCAGGAACTGATCGCGCCGTCGCAACTGGTGCTCACGCGCGACCTGACCTACAACGAAGCCAATACGCTGGCCAAGGACTACGAAGAGCAGCAGCTCTACCGCGACATGCAGCGCGACATCGTGCAGCAGATGATTCGCCGGCTGAGCGCGGTCAAGGCGATCTGAGCCGCGCGCAAGCAGCGGCCCGAGACTCCAACACGGCAAGGACAGAGGAACAAGCGCACGGCATGCAGCTAAAGCTCGACGGACTCGAAGCACACCTGCGCCAGGCCAAGGGGCGCGCCCTGGCGCCGCTCTACGTGGTGCATGGCGACGAGCACCTGCTGGTGCTCGAGGCGGTCGACCGCCTGCGCCAGGCGGCGCGTGAATCCGGCTTCACGGAGCGCGAGGTGCTGTCGTCGGAGCGTGGCTTCAACTGGGGCCAGGTGGTCCAGGCGCAGCAATCGATGTCGCTGTTCGGCGACCGCAAGATCGTCGAACTGCGGATTCCCTCCGGCAAGCCGGGCAAGGACGGCGGCGAGGCGCTGCGCGCCGTGGCCGCCCATCCTTCGCCGGACGTGGTCATGCTGATCACGCTGCCGCGGCTGGATTTCGCCACGGCGAAATCGGCCTGGTTCCAGGCGCTGGACGCCGCAGGGGTCTCGATCAAGGTCGACTCCATCGACCGCAGCCGGCTGCCGGCCTGGGTCGGCGACCGGCTCGCGCTGCAGCAGCAGCGGGTCGAGGCCGGCGAACCGGGGCGCAGGGCGCTGCAGTTCATCGCCGACAAGGTCGAGGGCAACCTGTTGGCCGCACACCAGGAAATCCAGAAGCTGGGCCTGCTCTATCCCGCCGGTTCGCTGACTTTCGAGCAGGTGCACGATGCGGTGCTCAACGTGGCCCGCTACGACGTCTTCAAGCTCTCCGAAGCCATGCTCAGCGGCGACGTGCCGCGGCTGGTGCGCATGCTCGAAGGGCTGCGCGGGGAGGGCGAGGCCACGGTGCTGGTGCTGTGGGCGCTGACCGAGGAAATTCGCGTATTATCCAAGGTCCGGCAAGGCCTGGCGGCAGGCAAGCCGGGCAACGTGCTGATGCGCGAACTGCGGGTCTGGGGCGTGCGCGAAAAGCTGGTGCCGCAGGCCGCGCAGCGCCTCTCGCCGGCGCGGCTGGAAGCCGCGCTGGGGATGGCCGCCCGGCTGGACCGGCAGGTCAAGGGCCTGCGTGCCGAAGGCATGCCGGCCGAACCCTGGGATGGCCTGCTGCAACTGGCCCTGGCCATCGCCAGGTAAGCGGCGGCGCAGCAGATCGCGACGGATCGCGATCTGCCTGCATGGGGCCGCATATGCCAGCGTTTGCCGACAAAAAACCAAGCATTGAGGGCCGGGTTGCCTGGCCAGGAATATGAACGAGCTCGATCTCAAGCAATACATGGACCGCGTCGGCCAGCAGGCCCGCGCCGCCTCCCGCGCCATGGCGCGCGCCTCCACCGCCGACAAGAATCGCGCGCTGCTGACCATCGCCGCGGCCATCCGCCGCGACGCCGCCTACCTGAAGACCGTGAACGCCGGCGATGTCGAGCGTGCCCGCGCCAACGGCCACGATGCCGCCTTCATCGACCGCCTGACGCTGTCGGACAAGGCCATCGACACCATGGCCGCCGGCCTTGAGCAGATCGCCGCCCTGGCCGACCCGATCGGCGAGATCAGCAACATGAAGTTCCGCCCCACCGGCATCCAGGTGGGCCAGATGCGCGTGCCGCTGGGCGTGATCGGCATCATCTACGAGTCGCGGCCCAATGTGACCATCGATGCTGCCGCCCTGTGCCTGAAGTCGGGCAACGCCACCATCCTGCGCGGCGGTTCCGAGGCCATCGATTCCAATACCGCGCTGGCCGCCCTGGTGGCCGAAGGCCTGGCCGCCGCCGGCCTGCCGCCCGAGGCAGTGCAGGTGATCGGGACCACCGACCGCGCCGCGGTGGGCCGGTTGATCACCATGACCGAATACGTCGACGTCATCGTGCCGCGCGGCGGCAAGAGCCTGATCGCGCGGCTGATGGAAGAAGCCCGGGTGCCGATGATCAAGCACCTGGACGGTATCTGCCACGTCTTCATCGATGCCGCCGCCGACCTGGAAAAGGCCGTGCGGATCTGCGACAACGCCAAGACCCAGCGCTACGCACCGTGCAACACCATGGAAACGCTGCTGGTCGCGCGCGACGTCGCGGCCGCGGCGCTGCCGCCGCTGTGCCGCATCTACCGGGACAAGGGCGTGGAGTTGCGCGTGTGCGGCGCCACCCGTGCCACGCTGGAAGCCGCTGGCTTCACCGGGCTGGTCGATGCCACCGAGGAAGACTGGCGGCTCGAGTACCTGGCGCCGGTGCTGGCGATCCGCACGGTGGCCGGGCTGGACGAGGCCATCGCGCACATCAACACCTACGGCTCGGCGCACACCGATTCCATCGTCACCGAGAACTACAGCGCTGGCATGCGTTTCCTGCGCGAGGTCGATTCGGCCAGCGTGATGATCAATGCCTCGACCCGCTTTGCCGATGGCTTCGAGTATGGCCTTGGTGCCGAGATCGGCATTTCCAACGACAAGCTGCACGCGCGCGGCCCCGTCGGGCTGGAAGGCCTGACCTCGCTGAAGTATGTAGTGTTCGGGCACGGCGAGATCCGTACCTGAGCGGGCAGGGCGAGGGCCGGCCGTGCGGCCGTTCCTCGCTTGCCGCCTCCAGCCGGCGAAAAGCCGGCGCCCTCTGTTTCGCCTCCCCACCGTTCCCGCGGGAACACAACCAGAAATAACGCCAGATGCTCTGGGTCAAAGCGCTGCACATCGTCTTCGTCGTCTCGTGGTTTGCCGGCCTGTTCTATCTGCCTCGCATCTTCGTCAACCTCGCCATGGAGCACGAGCCGGCCAGCGTGCAGCGCCTGCTGCTGATGGCGCGCAAGCTCTACCGCTTCATGACCATGCTGGCGGTCCCCGCGCTGGTGTTCGGGCTGTGGCTGTACATCGGCTACGGCATCGGGCGTGGCCCGGGCCAGGGCTGGATGCACGGCAAGCTGGCGCTGGTGCTGGTGTTGATCGGCTATCACCACGGCTGCGGCGTGCTGCTGAAGAAGTTCGAAGGCGGCCGCAATACACGTTCGCATACCTTCTATCGCTGGTTCAACGAGTTGCCGGTGCTGGTGTTGCTGGCGGTGGTGATTCTGGTGGTGGTCAAGCCTTTCTGATGCGCTCTTGCCGGTAAGTCCCGGCGTTTTTCGCGTATCGTATTCATTTCGAATTTTCCCTCGTTCAAGGCGCCGTTGTCTCGCCCCACACCCAGTCCAGAGGATATGATGAGCAAGCAGGTCGACTACTACTTCACCCCGCAATCGCCTTTCGTCTACCTTGGCCACGAACGCTTCACCGCGATCGCGGCCAGGCATGGCGTGCAGGTCAATCTCAAGCCCTGCGACCTGGGCCGCGTGTTTTCCGTCTCGGGCGGCTTGCCGCTGGCGCAGCGGCCACCGCAGCGCCAGGCTTACCGGCTGATCGAACTGGCTCGCTGGAGCGAGTTCCTGGGCGTGCCGCTCAATCCGCAGCCCACCTTCTTCCCGGTTTCCGGCGATGCAGCCAGCAAGCTGCTGATCGCGGTGCAACTGGCGCACGGCACCGCCCGCGCGATGGAACTGGTTGGCGTCATCGGCCGCGCGTTGTGGGCCGAGCAACGCAATATCGCCGATGCCGCCACGCTGGCCCAACTGGCCGATGGCATTGGGCTGGATGGCGCGGCGCTGCTCAAGGCCAGCGACGCCCAGGCGGTGCAGGCCGCCTATGCGCAGCACACGCAGGATGCGATTTCCGCCGGTGTGTTCGGCGGGCCGTGGTACGTCTATGAGGGCCAGCCCTATTGGGGCCAGGACCGTCTCGACTTCCTCGATCGCGCGCTCGCGAAGGGCTGAAGCCCCGGGCGCGGTACACTGCGCGCTATCCGACCCCGTCCGCCACGGCGGACGTTTTTGTTTGCAGGAATTCCCAAGCCATGTCCCAAGCCTTTTTTGCCTCCTGCCCGCGCGGCCTGGAGAGCGCACTTGCCGAAGAGTTGCACGAGATCGCGGCGCGGCCYGGACTGGCCACGCTCGCGCCCATCCAGGTCCATCGTGAAATGCCGGGTGGCGTCACCTTCTCCGGCGAGATGGCCGCGGCCTATGCCGTCAACCTGCACTCGCGCATTGCCAGCCGCGTGCTGATGCGCGTAGCCAATCGTGGCTACCGGCGCGAAGACGATATCTACGACCTGGTGCGCGCCCAGCGCTGGGACCAGTGGTTTTCGCCGGACGAGACGCTGCGGGTGGACGTTACCTCGCATCGCTCGCCGCTGCAGAGCCTGAATTTCATCGCGCTGCGGATCAAGGACGGCGTCTGCGACGCCATGCGCGCGCGTCTGGGCGAGCGTCCCAGCGTGGATACCGTGAATCCGGATGTGCGGATCTATGCCCACCTGACGGAGCACGATTGCACGCTGTATCTCGATACCTCGGGCGAGCCGCTGTTCAAGCGAGGCTGGCGCCTCGAGAAGGGGGAAGCCCCCCTGAAGGAAAACCTGGCAGCAGGGATCCTGCGCCTGGCCGGCTGGGTACCGGGTCAGACGGAACGCCCATTCTACGATCCGATGTGCGGCAGCGGCACTTTCCTGGTGGAAGCGGCCCAGGTCGCGCTTGGCCTTGCTCCCGGCGCGAGCCGCAGCTTTGGCTTCGAGCGCCTCAAAGGCGCCGACAACAAGGCGTGGAACGCGCTGAAGGCAGCCGCGCGGGACGACGAGGAGGCCGCGCGCAAGCGCGTCGCGTCCGAGCCCCTGGAGATCGCCGGCAGCGATATCTCCACCGATATGCTGACAATGTCGCAAGCCAACTGGGAACGCGCCGGCTTGCCGGGCGAGGTACGCCTGAAGCAGGTGGATGCGCGCTTCGCGCAACCGCCATTCGCGGCCTCCGGCCTGCTGCTGATGAACCCGCCTTATGGCGAGCGGATCGCGGTACGGGGAGAACGCCGCCGGCCGCTGGACGAAGCGCCGGCCGACGAGATCGACGACGAAGCCGCCAACCAGTTTTCCAGCGCTTTCGCCAGCACGCTCAAGCAGTATTTCGCGGGCTGGCAGGCGTGGGTCTTCACGGGCGACCTGTCGCTGCCGCGCCGGCTGCGGCTCAAGGAATCGCGCCGTACGCCGCTCTACAACGGCAATATCGAGTGCCGGTTGTTCCGTTTCGACATGGTGCGCGGCGGCAACCGCAACGCCCCGGCATAGCCTTCAGCCTGACAAAGGGCACGGCAGGAGAGCGTGCCTCTCCTGCCTTGGCGCTTAGCGCACTGCTCGCCCGGTCGCGCGTTCGGGGTGGCGGGCGAAGTCGTCCAGGAAGCTCTGGAAGCTGACCACCGGTTCCTGCAGCAAATGGCGCGGCAGGTCGAACAGCGCGTAGAAATAATCCTCGTGCCCTTCGCATTGCTCGGCCGGCAGGCAGTATTGCTCCCAGTCGATGCAGGCCGGGGTGTACATGCCGTTGCCGGGCCAGAAGAAAGGCATGATGCGGCCCTCGCGCAGCCCTTCGACCAGGGCCGCTGGCGCATCGTAGGCCTCCGCGGATTCCACCTGGTTGATCAGCCCGGCGCGCGTCTCGATCACCATCAGCGTGGCCTGGCCCTGCGCCGTCAGCATCAGAATGCCGGCCGGGTTGGGGTAGAGGTAGTACTCGACAAAGCCGTAGCGCGCGGTGATCTGGCGCACGCGCTCGCAGATCGCCGGATCCGACAGGAAGGAAAACGAGTGGCGCGTCAGCAGGTCGCGCAGGGTGCGCGACAAGGTGGCGAAATACTGCTGCTGCAGCGCGTCGATCTCCTGGTCCAGCCGCTCCACCATATTGCTGTCGTGCTTCTTGACGTAGCGGTCGATCAGGCCGTGGTTGAAACCCTGCACGGCGATGCTTTCGTCAGCGGTGCCGGTCAGCAGGATGGTCTTGCACGGCAGGTCCTGCAGCGCCTGGCAGAACTCCAGCCCGTTCATCTGCGGCATCGAATAATCCACCACGATCACACCCGGCTGCACAAAGCGGTTGATGTCGTGGATCTGGCGGTAGATGCGGTCGATATCGAGCTGCACGGTGCGCCGCTCGGTCAGGAAGGTCAGGTCGTCATGCGTGACCCGCACGGGCAGGAAGCCGGTGAAATGCGTGGTGTAGGTATCGCGGACCCATTGCAGTGCTTCACGGGGATCGGTAAAGGTGACTACCGGCCGCGACGGATCCATCTGGAACACCAGGCTGTCGATAAACGATTTGCTGTCGTCGACAAGCACCGTGAGGATCGGGTGATGGAAGACCGACAGATTCCTGTCCTGGGGGTTGAATGTCATGTTGTTTTCGGCTCCGGTGTCGGCGGACACGGCGGGCGCATGGTTTGGCGCGGCTGGAGATCCGGCGCGGCAAGGCCGGGGACGGATCGGTTCGGGGCGGCCCACCGCGCCGGACTATGCCTGGCCCTGTGCAGATGATCGGCGTGCGTGCCGGGGCCGGTGACCGGAAAACAGTATAGCGCGACCGCGCTCCCATGCAACCGGCGCGTGGCGGAGCATAAAAAAAGCGCGACTGTGTCGCGCCGGGGTGACGGCGGAGACGGGCGCGGACCCGTCCCCGGCAAGCAAAGCGTGCTTACTCGACCGCTTTGCCCATGTCTTCGACCACCTTCTTGGCGTCGCCGAACACCATCATGGTCTTGTCCATGTAGAACAGCTCGTTGTCCAGGCCCGCGTAGCCCGCGGCCATCGAGCGCTTGTTCACGATGATGGTCTTGGCCTTGTAGGCCTCCAGGAT
>NZ_JBFTQG010000027.1:0-85802 GCF_056398885.1 Cupriavidus sp. 01T418 | reverse complement strand
GAAGCCTTCCGCATCCGCTATCAAGCGCCCACACTTATCGGTTGTTTGTTTGTTAAAGAACTTCACCCGGTTCGCTTTGCTTACCGCGTCGCTGCGTTGTCCGCAGCAGAGAAACGAGATTATGAAGCGCAATCCGCGTTTCGTCAACAGGTTTTTTGACTTCCGTTCGCCGCGCCTGCCGCGCCGCCAACCCCCCTGCCAACCCCCGCAACCCTTGCCCCGTCTGCGTTGCCGCCCGGTGTTCGTGTTGCGAGGGGGCGAACTATAAGGGACCCATTCGGTCCTGGCAAGGGTTTTCTGAAGTGATTTCTGTGTCGAGCCAAAAGCATGCGATGAAGCACAAATATGCGACTGCAGAGCGCCCCCCCCACGAGACTCTGACGGCACTCCTGGTCAGCAACCGCATGGTCAAGGCAATATATACATATAGCTATAGAACTAGGAGGAGATTGGCATGACCATCCGCATAGTGAGGCTGGGCTCGCCCAGGTTGCCTGACGAAGGCATTCGTATCGGCACCGTGCGCAGGCCGCCACGGGGCGTGCCGAAAGCCGAGTTCGCTACACGGGACTTCTACGATGTATGGTTTCCGAACTTGTCGCCGTCAGCCGAGCTGGTCTCGGAAGCCCTTGCCATCCAAGGGGAAGGGAGCGACAAGGCCTGGCGGGCATTCGAGCGTCAGTTCCGCGCGGAGATGGCTCGCCCCGAGGCAAGCCGTACGCTGGACCTGCTTGCCGCCATGTCACGGCAAACGAATTTCTCGCTGGGTTGCTACTGCGAGCATGAGGAGCGCTGCCACCGCTCTATCTTGCGTGGGCTGCTGGAGGCGCGGGGAGCCGAATTAGCTTAGAACGGCCCAAGGCCGCAGTGATGTGCTCAGACCACCTTATGGTCGCGCGCGTACTGGCGGCGGAAGAGCGATCGCAGGCCAGGCCATCGGATAGGCAAGAGTGGCGTGCAGTGACGCACAGCATCGCGCTGCGCATAGTGGGCCAGCAACTGCTTGCCAACCGACTGCCGGAAATAGGAGGGCGTCGGGTAGTCCATGGTCAATCCCTATTGTGGTTCATCAGGGTTGACAGTATACCAAATATTGGTGCGGTGCGTCATAACGGGGACGGGGCCGCCCCATTCCGGGGCAGTGCGCATCCTGCTTTACCATTTGGAATCAAGGAGTGGCTGGCGTCCGGCTCCGGCGGAACGACAACAGCACCAAATCGGCCAATCTCGTATACAAAATACGGAGGACCTTGTTCTGGCCGTGGCGGCCTATCGCGCAAAAACCCTAGCCGGCACCCGCGATGCCGCCCGCACGTTTGGCGGCACCCTCGAGGCCGCCGGTTTCGCCAGCGGCCATCTCTTCCGCTGCCTTTGCCGCGCTATAGACATGACGAGTCGCCAGCAACGCCGCCAGGTCGGCATCGCCGGCAATGACGGCCTGCAGAATCTGGGCGTGTTCTTCCCAGTTTTGCCGGGCGCGCACGACATTCGCCGGCGCGAACAGCAGGCCAGTTCGCTCCCTCAATGTACGCACCATATCCTGCAGCACACTATTGGCCGCGATATTGCCCAGCACCTCATGGAAGTGGGAGTTCAACTCGACGAAGCGGTCGGAGCGACCGCTGGCTGCAGCTTCAGTGCCCTGGCGCAGGACTTCGTTGAGTTCGGCAACCAGGGCTGGATCACGGCGCTGAGCAGCCAGCTTGGCGTTAAGGCCCTCCAGCGTGGCGCGTACTTCGACCATTTCCTTGGCGATATTCGGCGACAACGTCGCTACCGAGGCCCCGCGCCGCGGCTCGATGCGCACCAGGCCCTCGGCCGCCAGCGCACGCAGCGCTTCCCGCACAGGGATGCGCGAGACGCCCAGTTCGGTAGAAAGCTTGTTCTCGACCAGGCGCTCGCCCTGGCTATATTGCCCACCGAGGATGCGCTCGCGCAACGTATCGGTAACCAGGGCAAACAAAGGGGAATGCTGGGCGCCAAGGCTGGCGCCGGCGGAATCCGAACCAGGAAGAGCGTGTTCGGTACCAGGGGCGTCGGACATAGATTCTGGCTTGGGTCAGCAAGACACCGTCCCGGCTGAGGCGCGCAGGCAGTCCGTCACGGACGGTTGTCAAAGGGGTCAAGGGCCGCGACGCCATTCCGGAACGTTCACGGGGAAGGCAGCCGCAGTGGCAATGTCCACATTGTATACCGGCCCATCAACGTTTTTGCGCAACGGGACGCACCTGCACCCTCATCGCCCCACGCCGCGCGGTGGCTCAACTCGGGCGCCGGGCCCGGCAGGCTATGATGCGAGGGATCCACTCCTCCCAAACCCCCGTCTCTGATTCGCCCATGGTTCTGAACCTGGTCTGGCTCTCTTTCTTCCTGCTTGCCTTCGCCGTAGCCTGCATCCGCCTGGTGGCGGGCGATACCGCTGTGTTCCCAGCGATGCTGGCGAGCCTGTTCGACAATGCGCGCACCGCTTTCGAGATTTCGCTTGGCCTGGCTGGTGTCATGAGCCTGTGGCTGGGCATCATGCGTATCGGCGAGCGCGCAGGCGTAGTCGACGCTTTCGCGCGCGCGGTCAATCCGCTGCTGCGCCACTTCTTCCCCGGCGTTCCGCAGGGTCACCCGGCCCAGGGCGCGATGATGATGAATGTGTCGGCCAATATGCTTGGGCTGGACAATGCTGCGACTCCGCTCGGGCTCAACGCCATGCGCGAATTGCAGTCGCTCAATCCGCGCGCTGACACGGCCAGCAACGCGCAGATCATGTTCATCGTGCTGAACACGGCCGGGCTGACGTTGATCCCTACCTCGGTGATCGCCATGCGGCAGGCGATCGCCGTCAAGCAAGGCCTGACCGGATTCAATGCCGCCGACATCTTCCTGCCCACATTGCTCGCCACCTGTGTCTCTTGTGTGGCGGGGCTGCTGGCAGTGGCCTGGACGCAACGGCTCAACTTGCTCAAGCCCGCCGTGCTGGCCGCCCTCGGGCTACTGGCAACGGCCGTCGGCGGGCTATTCCTGTGGCTGCGACATGCGCCGCCGGAACAAGTAAGTAACGCCACCGCGCTCGCCGGCAGTGGCTTTATCCTGACACTGATCGTGGTCTTCCTGGTTTGCGGCGCGGTACGGGGCATCAATGTCTACGAGGCATTCGTCGACGGCGCCAAGGAAGGCTTTGGCGTGGCGGTACAGATCATTCCATACCTGGTAGCGATCCTGGTGGCGATCGGGCTGTTCCGGGTGACCGGGTGCATGGACGTTCTGATGAAAGGCCTGACCGCCGCCTTTGGCGCGTTGGGACTGGACACCGCGTTCGTCCCGGCCCTGCCGGTGGGACTGATGAAGATCCTGTCAGGGGCGGGCGCCCGCGGCCTGATGATCGACGTCATGACCACCTACGGGGTCGATTCCTTCCAGGGCAAGCTGGCCGCCATCATCCAGGGCTCGACGGAAACCACCTTCTATGTGCTGGCGGTGTACTTCGGCAGCGTCAATATCCGCAATACACGGCATGCGCTCGCTTGCGCCCTGTTCGCCGACCTCGTCGGACTGTGTGCAGCAGTAGGCATTGCGTACCTGTTTTTCCGCTGAAATGGGAACACGGCGCAGCCATTAGACCGACGACATATCCTCAAACCCTCAATGAAAAGAGAGCAAAAAGGCAATAAAGCGGGCTTGCAGGCCTATTATGTCACTATTCCGTTGCTTAGAAGCAACATGTTTGTGAGCCCAGACACGTTTACCCCATGCTTCGCTTGCTGCGTCGCAACAAACCGTATATAGTAGAGCCTGTCTCCTCCACCACCTCGGTGGATTCCAGCCCGCGCACGAAACTGCGCGGGTTTTTTTTGCCCTCGATTTGCCGGTAACCGCGGTTAGCCCTTGCTGCAGTGCGTCGCCGCCTGGATGGCAATTGTCTTCAGCCGGAGCACCTATTCCGTTCCGGATGCGCATCACGGGCGAACCAGATCGCACAAGCCCGGCGTGAAATACCGATTCCACAGCGCAATATTGCAATGCAACATTGCGTATCCTAGGGTCAATCTGGACTTGCCTTGCCTGGCTTGGCCGGCGGGCAAACAAGCCGTGACGACGAGCATCCGGCCCAGCCGGGTTGACTGCAATCAGGCTCCGGGCTCTGCGGCCTCACGAATCGGCATGATCACCTAGAATGGTGGCATCCCTCAGTGACCGATGTGAGGCACGCCATGCCCGAAATTTCCTTTCCCAGCAGCGTCCCCACCTACTGCGCGGCCAGTCTGACCCTGTCCTGCCCGGCTACCGTCGACGGTAAGCCCACTCTCTATTCGATCACGGCAGAGGCGCTCGAGACGCATTTCGGCGCCCGGTCCCCGCGCGAGGAAGATCTGGTACGGGCGTTCACCAGTCATCGGCAGCGCATCGAGCGTATTGCCGAAGGGTTGTTCGAGCTAACCCAGGCGCGCGAGATCCTGTTGCGCAGCGGGCATATCCGTTTCGCCGGCTGAACCCGGCCTTCCGTCGCCTGGCCACGCGGGCGCGCAGTAACTGGCGTCGGGTCGTAGTGGGCGAGTGGGCGACATCGAATCCTGTCTGGCCCCCGTCGACCGCATGCAAGGCCAGCACCTGCCATCCGTACCCAAAACCGTACCCGAGCCGGCATCACTGAGCCGACGCATGCCGCGCACTGGAGTCGACGATCACCAGATAGCGCCCGGGCCGTGCCACCGGCGTGCGGTCTTGCGTCAGGACCCAGAGCGAATCGCCGCGCCCGACGGCCGCGTCATAGTCGGCATCGATGAGCCCGAACCGGTCGATCAGGCGATTCATCGCAGCCGGTATGCGCACGCAGCCCTTGGACGCGGGATGCCCGAGGCGCGATTCCAGCCGGTCGGGATCGGTAGCATGCATCTGCAGCCGCATCTGGCTCTCGCCGCGCTTGCCCCATCCGCGCTCGGCATCGACCCAGCCAAAGTCATAGACGCGCATGCCACGCGCGCCGTAGCCYCGAATCCCATTCTCGTTGTAGGTACCCTCGGCGCGAAAATCCATGTTCTCCAGGCTATGGTCGAATACACCGACAGGCGTGATGAAGTGATCGAACGTGCCTGGCCTGCCAGTCGAGGTGGGCGCCGCGCCTACCCATTGCCAGGAGGCGCCGTCGCCGGCGCGCGCGAACAGCATGGCAGCCTGGATACGAGGATTGCGGTCGACCAGCACCACCCAGTCGCCGGCCTCGGCATCCCGCCCGTCGGCCTGCAGCGCAGATGCCAGCAGGCCGGCATACCGCGTCGCAGTGGCGGCCGGCAAATTCAGGTGACGCGGCACCTGCTGCGCGAATGCCTGGCGCACCGCGTTGAAATCACTGCTGGCAGCAGCCAGCGGCGCCAGGATCGAAATCAGAACCAGTAGCACCAGTAGCGCCAGTAGTGCCAGCAGCGAGGATCGGTGGCGACGAGCACGTTGCATGATTGCCTCCTTGCTCAAGGTCGCATGGACTGATATCGGACCGGCCCGATGCGGAAACGCGGCTAACCGGCTAACCGGCCCGCTATGCTCCATGACTCACATTGGCCAGGCGCCTTGCCTTGCCCGGGATCAAGTTCCGCCCAGGTACTGCAAACGCGCTTTTCGGGTACGAGAAGCGCCTGTCCCTGTCTATATAGACAGGAGAGCGGCCGGTGATTTCCAGACCGGCGAAAACACCCGCCCCAATTCATGGGCCGACCGTGCCGCCCCGCCTGCAAGCCAGCAGCGATACCGGACTCGCCGCGATCGCGGTCAAGCCCGTCAAGGAAGCGCGCTACTACCGCTCTCGCACGCGACGATGATGCAAGCGCACCCAAGCGCACGCGGCAGGGACGCAGCGCGGGCCAGCGCACGACCGATCCGGCACAGCCCTTGCGTTTCGTGCCTGAGGCAGGTCGCATCCATATACAATCACGGCCATGCAATACATCCATGTCGTCAATGGCGACGTAGCGGGCAACACGCTACAGCAAGCCCTCGCCCAGGCCGCCCGGCCCGACCCGGTCGTCGTGCTTCGGGACGACCTCGCGGTCGGGCCGATTGCTGACGTCGACAGCAGCGGACTCATCCGCTCCGGTTTCTGGCAGCGCGTGGCGCCCTATAGCGACATCGATTTCGCTGCCGAAATGCACCAGGCGCTCGACCAGTTGCACAAGCTGTGCAAGGACGAGCAGGAAGTCGCCATCTGGCATGGCCAGAGCGCATCCGACCAGCTGATGCTGCGCCGGGTGGTGTTCCACCTCTACCAGTCGCCCCAGCGCATCAATGAAGTGGCGATGGACCTGCGCGAGCTGGAAGTCCCTGCGCGCGGCAACCTGGCCGCCATCGGCATGTATCCCGCGGCTCGCCTGGCGCGGCGCTTCTCCACCATTGCACCGGTCTCCGTGCTGCGGCTGGGCCGCCTGGGCTACGAGTGGCAACAGAACGTCAAGGAAAACGCCGACGTGCGCCTGTGGAAGGGCAACACGCTGGTGCCCGCGGCTTACCACACGGTCGATGAAGTGATTCTGGAGCGCGCACCGCTGGAATGGGCGCCGGCTGCCCAAGTGGTGGGCGGCGTGATGGGTGCCATCGAGGGCCTGCTGGCCAGCGACTGGTTTGTATTCTGGCGCTGCCGCGAACTGATCGGTGCCGGCCAGCTTGTGCTGCGCGGCAATGCCGAGTCGCTGCAGACCTGCGAGCTGCGCCGCAACCTGTCTGCCGGTGGCGAATAAAAGAAAAAGCAAACGTCTCCATGGCCCGTACCAAGGCACCCGATTTCGAGGCGCAGCGCGAGCAGATTCTGGACCTGGCCGCCGCCGCTTTTGCCTCCAGCAGCTACCCCAGCACCTCGATGGCCGACCTGGCCGCTGCCTGCGGCACCTCCAAGGCCCGGCTCTATCACTACTATGAGAGCAAGGAAGCGATCCTGTTCGACCTGCTCGACCGCTACACGCGCCGGCTGATGCTGATCGTGACCGAAGTCGAAGCCGAGGCGGAGCGCCAGGGGCGCAGCGAGCAGGAAAGCTTTGCCAACCTGATCCGGGCCTTCCTGGCCGAGTACGAAACCTCGCAGACCCGGCACGTCGCCCTGATCAACGACGTCAAGTTCCTCGCCGAGGAGCAGCGCGACCAGATCCTCAAGCGCGAGCGCGACGTGGTAGCCGCCTTCTCGCGCCAGCTGCGCCGGGCCTACCCGGAGCGCGTCAACCGCGACAACCAGGCGGCGCTGACGATGACGGTGTTCGGCATGATCAACTGGACCTTCACCTGGCTCAAGCCGGGCGGCAAGCTGTCGTACGCGGAGTTTGCCGAGATGGTGATCGACCTGCTGGCGGGCGGATTGCCGGGCACGCATGCCGCCGCAGCGCCGCCCAGGCAGTTTGGAAGCGCCACGTAAGGCACACGGATAGAAACAGGCGCCCGGGCGACGCCCAGTTGCCTCAGGACCAGTCTTCCTCCTCCTTGCGGCGGCGCTGGTCACGATCCTGCCGGAACATTTCCTCCAGTTCGTCGCGTGCCTGGCGCGCCAGCGAGACCAGCTTTTTCTGATCGGTGTAATGCGGGTAGAAGCGCTCGATCGCCTTGATATTGTGGCGGCGGAACTTGAGGGCGACCGAGCGCGCCTGCGTGGGATCGTAGCCCAGCCCTTCCAGCACGCGGCGTCCCAGCATCAGCGATCCTTCGAAGAGCTCGCGCTCGAACAGGTTCACCCCGCGGTCCTTGAGCAGATAGATGTGCGACACATGGCGCGCCCGCGCATAGATCTGCAGGTGCGGGAAGCGCGCGCGCACATTGTCGATCAGCGCCAGGCTGTCTTCCATCCCGTCGATGGCCACCACAAGGATGCGCGCCCGTTGTGCGCCGGCGGATTCGAGCAGGTCCATGCGGGTGGCGTCGCCGTAGAAGACCTTGAAGCCGTATTGGCGCAGGAACTCGATCTGGTCGGGATCGTGGTCCAGCACGGTCACGCCAAGCCCCTGGGCATAGAGCAAGCGGCCGATGATCTGGCCAAAGCGGCCGAAGCCGGCAATCAGCACTGGGTTGTCCTGCGGCCCGATCACGTCGTCCGGACGGCGCGCCAGCCGGGCCAGGTGCGGTGCCACCAGCCGGTCGTAGGCAAGCAGGAGCAGCGGCGTGGCCACCATCGACAGCGCCACCACCAGCACCAGCAGCGCCTCGGTACGCTCCGGCAGCAGGCCCGCGCCTCCCGCCACGCCAAACACCACGAAGGCGAATTCTCCGCCCTGCGAGATCAGCAGCGCGAACAGCAGCCACTGGCCGCGCGCAATGCCGAAGCGCGGCGCCAGCAGGGCCAGCACCACCGTCTTGAACAGCACGACGCCAATTACCAGGGCCGCCACCTGTCCCGGCGCCTGCATCAGCACGCCGAAATCGATCGACATGCCGACCGCCATGAAGAACAGGCCCAGCAGCAAACCCTTGAACGGCTCCAGGTCGACCTCCAGTGCGTGGCGATATTCGGAGTCCGCCAGCAGCACGCCGGCCAGGAAGGTGCCCAGCGCCATCGACAGTCCCACCGCGTCCATCATCAGCGCGATGCCCACCACCAGCAGCAGCGCGAAGGCGGTGAACATTTCGCGCATATCAGTGCGCGCGATGAAGCGCAGCGCGGGACGAACCAGATAGCGCCCGCCCACCACCACGGCGCCGATCACCCCGACCGCCTTGGCCGCCCCTAGCCATCCGGACGCGCCGGACGTCCCGGCTGCGCCAGCCTCGGCACCGCCCGCCGCGAGCAGCGGCAACAGCGCGATCATCGGGATCGCGGCGATGTCCTGGAACAGCAGGATGCCGAAACTGGCCGAGCCCGCTGGGGTACCGAACAGGTTGCGCTCGGCCAGCGTGGCCAGCGCGATCGCGGTGGACGACAGCGCCAGCCCCAGGCCCGCCACCAGCGCCACCTGCCAAGGCGCGCCGACCAGCGCCGCGACGCCACCGACCAGGATGGCGCAGGTTGCCATCTGGGCGCCGCCATAGCCAAAGATGACCCGGCGCAGCTCCCACAGCTTCCTGGGCTCCAGCTCCAGGCCGATCACGAACATCATCAGCACCACGCCGAACTCGGAGAAATGCAGGATGGATTCGACATTGGTGACCAGCCGCAGCGCCCACGGACCGATCGCGACGCCCGCCAGCAGGTAACCAAGCACGGCGCCAAGGCCGAACCGGCGCGCCACCGGCACCGCCACCACGGCGGCGATCAGGAAGACCACCAGCGCCACCAGGAAATCGTGCTGATCCATGGCGGGCTCCTCAGCTTGCGGCGACGCGCGCGGCGCCGCCCAGCAGGCTGGACACCCGGCCGATATGATCGGACAGCGCCTGGCCATCCACCTGGTTGGCCTCATGCAGAATCAGTGGCGGCAGCCAGCACATGCCGCACAGCATGGCGGTCTGCTCCAGAGGCAGCATGTACTCCTCGATGCCGTGGCCATGCGCGCCGTCGGCGCCATACGAGTCGGCATGGCCGCCGGTGCTGGCCAGCACCAGGAAGGACTTGCCCCGCAACGCCGTGCCTCCCGGGCCAAAGGCCCAGCCGCTCTCCAGGACGTCGTCCAGCCACAGCTTGAGCAGGGCCGGCACGCTATACCACTGCACCGGGAACTGCAGCACCAGGGTACCGGCCCGCGCCAGCGCGCGCTGCTCCGCAACCACATCGATGTCGTAGTCGGTGTAGCTGGTGTAGAGGTCATGCACGGTGACGTCCGGCATGGCTTCCAGCGCTGTCGCCAGGGGACGATTGACGCGCGACAGATGCGGCCTGGGATGGGCGTAGATGACGAGAATCGGAGGCTCTGCCTTGGGATCCACAAAAAATCCTGAAAAACGTGCGGCGAAACGATGGCCATGCAGCTACAAGGCCGCATGAGTCACTAATTGATGCGGACAACCCAGCCTGACGCGCCAGTTCCAGGCCTCGGGAGCGCTCGACGGCAGGGCAAAAGTGGATGCTGCGTTGCAGCATAGCCACAACAGCAAGCCGGAATCACTCGCCGGGCATCACCATAACCCATTGATTTACATGAATTTGTATGAAATTTACAAAATCGTACAAGCTTCGCCCGGCGTCAGCCTTACGCGAGACTGACAATTCCTCTACAATACTTTTTGCACTGCAGCAAGATAGTGTTTGCCCTTGGCCCTGGCGGAACCTGCCGAAAGTGCATGGGCGAACACCCGCTGATTGCTATTTTTATACGTGAATACGTCGCAAGGGAAAACAAAGTGAATCCGCTCGAACTGAGCAAGGCCGTCGGGGCCGTATCCGACGAAGATATCCGCCGTGCAGCCGCAGCCGCGCAGGCCTCGCATCGCCCCACCACCCTGGTGCGCGAGCTGGCAGCGCATCACCGCTCGCGCCTGCTCAAGCATTTCCTCGCCCTGGGCGAGGAGGATCGCCTGCTCCGTTTTGGCCAGTCTGTCGGTAACCATGTCATCGAAGCCTATGTCGACAGCATCGATTTCGACCACGACACCGTGTTTGGCGTCTACGACGAACACCTGGAGCTGATTGGCGTGGGTCACTTTGCCAACCTGCGCGACAACGCCCAGGGTCGCGTGGCCGAGTTCGGCGTATCGGTATCGCAAAGCGCCCGCGGCCGCGGCATCGGCAGCGCGCTGTTCGAGCGTGCCGCCATGCACGGCCGCAACAGCAATGTGCGCACCCTGTACATGCACTGCCTGTCCCGCAATGCGGCCATGATGCATATCGCCAAGAAGGCCGGCATGAAGGTCCAGTACGCCTACGGCGAGGCCGACGCCTACCTGGAACTGCCGCCCGCCGATACGATCAGCCGCCTGACCGAGGCGCTTGACGAGCAGGTGGCCGACCTCGACTACATGATGCGTCGCAATCTGCGCGATGCGCGCCGTTTCGGCCTGCGCTTCTGGCGGTCGATGCTGCCGCAAAAGCGCACCGCTTAAGTCGCGCCGCACCTGCGGTACCAACCGGCAAGGTTCAAATTTCAGATGGCGCGCCCGCCCGGCGCGCCAATTTTCATTGGGGCCCGGCAACCGCGGCATGCGTCAGCCGCCCGGCACCGGCAGGGCAGTGGTGTCCTTGATGCATTCGAGCGCAAAACTCGAGCGCACGTCGATCACGGCGGGATGGGCCAGCAGTTCGTCCTTCATGAAGCGGGCGAAGTGCTCCATGTCTTCCACGTAGACCTTGAGCAGCAGATCCATCTCCCCCGTCATGGCGTGGCAGGCGGCCACCTCCGGCCAGATGGCGATGGAGGCGCGGAACAGGTCCAGCGGCGCCTTGCCCTTGGGCGCCCCGCCGTGCTTCTCCAGCCGTACATTGATATAGGCCAGCAGCCCCAGCCCGATCCTGCCGGGCTCCAGCAGCGCCGCGTACAGGCGGATCACGCCGATCTCCTCCAGCCGGCGGATACGCCGCAAGCAGGGGCTGGGCGACAGGTTCACGCGCTCGGCCACTTCCAGATTGGTCAACCTCCCGTTGGTCTGCAGCACCTCCAGGATCTTCCTGTCGATCTTGTCCAGTTCCACCTTGCTCACGATATTGTTGCTCCGCAATATATTTGTCGGCAATTTTTTTGCGCAAATTTAGCAAATCGGGCACAAATACGCAATTTTTTGTGGCTGACCCGGCCGTACCTCCGCCTGCATCGACGTGCGCGATCGTCCCTCGGGTGCAAGATGCTGCCTCCGCGCACCGGAACCGGGCACTTGGCGCTTCGATGACAAACACGGCCCGGTCGAATTGAACGCGTGGACCGGCAGGAGCATCGCTGGTCCGCCGATCCCATCCGGCCGACCGTTGGGAAGGCAAGGATGGTGCCAACGCCAGCCCAAAGGAAAAGGCGCGGCCTGATGGGCCGCGCCTTTTCCTTGCACACGGCGCAATGCGCCGTGGTTGCTGACTTAGCCGCCGCTGCCCGAAGGTGCCGCCGGGTTGGGCTGGTTATTGCGTGGCATGCGCTGCATCCGCTGGTCATGCATCTTCTTCATGCCGGCGCGGATCTCGTCCATCGTCACCTTGCCGTCGTGGTTGGTGTCGAGCTGGTCGAAGTGCTTGGCCAGGTCAGGCATGCCGGCTTGCATTTCCGCCTTGGTCAACGCGCCGTCGCCATTCTTGTCGGCTGCCTTGAAGCGCGCCTCGAACTCAGCCTGCATCTCGGCCCGGCGCTGCTCCCACATCGCCTTGTGATAGGCGGCCAGTTCGTTCTTGTCGATCTTGCCATCGTGATTGGTGTCGATCTTGTTGAACAGCGCGTCGGCTTCGGCTTTGGAGATCGTCCCGTCGCCATCGGTATCAACCGATTTGAACCACGACATGCCGCCATCGCGGCCGCCCATATGATGGTGCATGCCGCCTTCCATGCCGGGTGCGGGCGCTGCTGGCGCGGCAGCGGTCTGGGCGAAAGCCGTGCCGCCGATCGCCAGGAACACCGCCGAAGCGGCCATGAAATTCCGGATCGAACGCGTCTTGAGGTTGCCCGTCTTGAGATTGCCTTGCATGTCTTTGCTCCTTTTTCGTCTCGGTGGACTGGTAAGGATTAGAGCGCATGGTTGGCCGGAAAGTTGGTCCAGCTAATACGTTGTTACGCAGGTCACAGTTGGGCGGCGCCAGCGTAAGCCACTGAAAGTAACGGTAAAAAAAGTCGGCATGCCGCCGTTACAAGTCAGTCCTTAGGGCTAGCCGGCTCATTGTCGCTGGCACCCTGCTGGGATTGCGGCGGCGGTGCGGCAGCAGGCGTGGCAGCAGGCGTGGCCGGCTCGGGCATCGGCGTGGATGGCGGCGCGGCGGCACCGGAGGGCGGCGCCGGCTGCGAGCGTCCTGCCGGCCCGCGCCTGACGAAGGCCGGCACCTGCGTCGGCGTGGATAGCGGCGCCCCGGCACCGGAGGGCGGCGTCGGCTGCGCGTTTCCTGCCGGCCCGTGCGTGACGATGGCCGGCACCGGCAGCGCAATTTCCTGGCGTACGCCGTTGCGTTCGATCACAACAGCACGGTCGCGGACTTCCGCGAGCCGGATCTGCGACGACAGCGCCGTGCCCGCGCGTACCGCCTTGGGAGGACCACCGTCGAGCGAGAGGATGGCCGCGCCGGCACCGCTGCCGATATCGGCTACCACCCCGATCACCTGCACATTGCGCACACCGGACTGCGCGCTGCCGCCGAACAGCGTGCCGGCCGCGCCGGTCTCCACCGCCTCGGTCTGCGCCACGCGCGCGGCGCGCGGCACGGGAATGGTCTTCATTGCACTGAAGGTGAGCGCCCAGCGGGTCGCGAGGGCGCACAGCGCGACGAACAGCACCAGCCCGGCCAGCCGTGGCAGCCACGGGGCGGAGGGGTTGAAGCGAAGGGCGGGCCGCAGGGATAGTTGCACGGAAGTAGGCTGGGCGTGAAAACACCAAGCCTACCAGAGCCGCATGGCAAATGTCTGCGCCAAGCTGGCCCGCGCCACGTCATCCCGGCGCAGCGCAGTGGCGCCGTCCGCTGTGTCCTCCGTCGTTTTAGTGTATGTGCACATGCAGGCACTCGCCCACAAAGACGTCATGAACGGGCGGTTATACTGTCTGAACAACTGGATCGCCGCCACGCACAAGAACAGCAGGTGCAGGCGCTCCACCAGAGATTCCATAAGGCTAACCATGATGCGCAGGCTCGTTGCCAACTTTTCCGACTCTTCCCCCCGCCTCGGCCGTCGTCGCGCCCGGGGTTTTACCCTGATCGAAATCATGGTCGTGATCGTGATCCTCGGCGTGCTGGCCGCGCTGGTGGTCCCGAAGCTCATGAGCCGCCCCGATGAAGCCCGTATCGTCGCCGCGCGCCAGGACATCTCCTCGATCATGCAGGCGCTCAAGCTCTACCGCCTCGACAACAGCCGCTACCCCACCACCGAGCAAGGCCTTGCCGCGCTGGTGGCCAAGCCCACCATCGAGCCGGTTCCGAACAACTGGAAAGGCGGCGGCTACCTGGAGAAGCTGCCCAAGGATCCCTGGGGCCATCCCTACCAGTACCTGAACCCCGGCGTGCGCGGCGAGATCGACGTGTTCAGCTTCGGCGCCGACGGCCAGCCCGGTGGTGCCGGCAACGACGCCGATATCGGCAACTGGGAATAGGGAAGCACCGCCATGAGGGAAGCACCGCCATGATCCGGGCCGGGCGCGCAGCCATGGGCACCTGGCCACAGGCGCGGCGGCCTTACGGCCATCGCGGCCGCCTGGGCTTCACCTTGCTCGAGCTGCTGGTGGTGATGGTGATCGCCGGCATCGTGATCTCGCTGGTGGCGGTCAACGCCTCGCCCAATGAGCGCGGCCGCGTGCTCGACGACGGACAGCGGGTCGCGCGGCTGTTTGAACTGGCGCAGGAAGAAGCCCAGTTGCGCGCCCGGCCGATCGCCTGGGAGGCCGATACGGGTGGCTGGCGTTTCCTGCAAGCCACGCCCGCCGGCTGGATCCCGCTGACCGATGTATTCGCGCCTACCAAATGGCGCTTGCCGCTGGACAGCGTGGCAGTGACCGAAGGCGGCAGCAGCAGCACCGGAGCGCGCCTGGTGTTCGGGCGGGAACTGATCGACGGCCCCCAGCACGTGGTGCTGGTGCGCGGCGATATCCGCATCGACGTGGCCGCCGACGGAACCGGCCGCTACTTCGCCAGCACGCCGTGATGCGCCGATCGCCGTCCTTCCCGCTTTTCCGCAAGCGCCGGAGTTCGCCTGCGCGCGGCTTCACGCTGATCGAGGTACTGGTCGCCCTGACCATCCTGGCCGTGGCGCTGACCGCCGCCATGCGTGCGATGGGATCGATGATCGAGGCCGGCTCCGCCTTGCAGACCCGCATGCTGGCCGAGTGGAGCGCCGAAAACCACCTCGCCACGCTGCGCCTGTCCAAGACCTGGCCGGAGCCCGGCACGCGCGGCTACGCCTGCCCGCAGGGCGGCGTCGCGCTGTATTGCGAGGAAACCATCTCGGGTACGCCCAACCCGTCTTTCCGCCGCGTCGAGATTGCGGTCTACCCGTCCGGCGCCGACAAATCCGTGCGCCTGGCCTGGCTCGTCACCATCGTCCCCAATGAAACGCGCAACCTGCTCTAGACGGCTAGCCACGCACGGCTTCACGCTGCTGGAAATGCTGGTGGCCATCACCCTGCTCGCGGTCATCGCGGTGATCGCCTGGCGCGCGCTGGATGCGATGACGCGCAGCCGCGAACGGCTGACCGACCACGACAACCGCCTCAATACGCTCAAGCTGCTGTACGGCCAGTTCCAGTCGGACTGCGAGCACCTGACCAGCCCGTCACTGTTGCAGGCCAGCCCGGTCGAACTTGGCAATGGCCAGGTACTGATGGTGCGCGACCGCCGTGATGAAGGCCGCCCCGCGCAGTGGCAGGTGGTGGTCTACCGGCTCAATGGCAATACCGTGGTGCGGGCGGCCAGCCCGCCGGTGGACAACCGCAACGCGGTGCAGGCCGCGATGGTTTCGCTGCGCCAGGCCGACGGCGGCGCCAACCTGGCGCGGGCCCTCGTCGGCGACGCCGACAGCCTGTCGGCGCGTGCGTGGATCGAGCCCGGCGGCTGGCAGACCGAGAACGGCCGCATCGCCGCGGCCCTGCTCAGCGGCAGTGCCAGTGCCGCCGGTGCGGGTGCCGGCGCCAGCGCGGCCGCTGCCTCGGGCGTGAGCGCCGGCGTGGGCGTGGCCACCACGGTGGTGCGCGCGATCGAGCTCAACCTCACGGCGCGCATGGGCGACGGCGACGCGCCGCGGCACTTCCAGAAGATCTGCATGACCGGCCTATGAGCAAGCGCCCCCGCCCTCTCCCGCCCGCGCGGCCGGCACGCCCCCGCCGCCCCGCGCCCCTCGCGCTGGCAACGCGCCGCCAGCGCGGCGCCGCCGTGGTGACCGCGCTCCTGGTGGTGACGCTGGCGGTCGTGGTGGTATCCGGCATGCTGTGGCGCCAACAGGTACAGATCCGCTCAATCGAGAACCAGCGCCTGCTGGCCCAGGCAAGCTGGATCGAGCGCGCGGCCGTCGACTGGGCCCGCCTGATCCTGCGCGACGACCAGCGCCGCACCAGTGTGGACCAGTTGGGCGAGCCCTGGGCGGTTCCGATCGCCGAAACCCGCCTGTCGGACTTCCTGGGCGCCGCGCTGCGTACCGACCAGGAGGGCGAGACCTCCTTCCTGTCGGGCCGCATCGTCGATGCCCAGGCCCGCTTCAACCTCGCCAACCTGGTGCAATGGACAGCCAGCGAAACGCAAGGCCAGGTCTTCACCATCGACACCGCCAGCCTGGCGGCCTATCGCCGCCTGCTGCAGACACTGGGCCTGAACGCGTCGCTGGCCGAGCCAACCGCGCGCTACCTGCTGAGCGCTGCCGCAGGCAGCAATGGCAATAGCAGCGACAGCCAGCGCGGACAGCGCCCGCCCGATGACGTCAACGACCTGCTCGCCATCCCGGGCTACACGCCGGAGGTCGTGGCCACGCTGGCGTCTTTCGTCGACGTGCTGCCTGAGCCCACGCTGGTCAATGCCAATACCGCCGACGCCGAAGTACTGTCCGCCGTGATCGACAAGCTGCCGCTGGACCGCGCCCGCGAACTGGTGCGCCAGCGCGACCGGGCCTACTTCAACAATCTCGGCGACTTGCAGACGCAGCTGCGCACGCTGGCACCGCAGGCCGACCTGAGCACCGCCAGCAGCGCGCTCGACGTGCGCACCCATTATTTCCTCATCTACGGGCTGATCCGCCACGAGCGCGCCAGCCGCATGCAGGTCTCGCTGGTCTATCGCGGCGATGTGCTGGGCAACGCCAACACCACACGGGTGGTCTGGGTGCGCGATATCGATCGCATGCCCGAACAGCGCTGAGACGGGTACGCCGCCAGTAACGCGGCGAAGGGTCCAAGCGGCCCCGGAGGCACCTGCCCGCGCGCGTTCCGAGCGTTAGGCAACGCAGACAGACAGATACGTGTTGACGCCAATTGGTCACACAGGCAAGGTATGCTCAGGCCCCCGGCGGAAGGGGAGTCATGGGCACTTGCACCCCGCCTGCGCCATAGCGCACCATAGCGCCGGCAGTCACGCCCGGCGCCTGTCATGCGTGCGGCGCGGTCCGCTGCAGGGGTCACCAGCCCTGCCATCGATCATTGACGCTGTTTTTGGCGCAGTAGCAAGGAAATCTTGAGCACCACCCTGTACGTCCACCTGCCGCATCGGCCGCACGACCAGCCGCAACCCTGGCATTTTGGTGCCCTGCGGTTTGCCCTGGTGCGTTCGGCCATCGCCGACCGTGGCCGCCGGCCCGGTCCCCAGGCGGCCGGCCAGCTGTTGCGCGAAGGTTATGCGCCCATCGCCGAACTGCCACCCGCGGAACGCCTGGTCCTGATCATGGCAGCCAGCGACGTCCTGCTCACCGATGCCAGCGTGCCGCCACTGGCGCCGGCGCGCCTCAAGCTGGCCCTGCCGAACCTGGTCGAGGACGTGCTGGCCACCGACGCCCAGCCCTGCCATATCGCCGTGGGCCCTGCCCTGGACGCGCCGCCGGGCAAGGCCGCCAGCGGCTCGCGCCGGCGCTTGCTGATGGTGACCGACCGCGCGTGGCTGCGCGCCGTGCTGGACGCATTCGCCGAGCATCGCCACCGCCGCCGCCATGTGCTGCCGGCGCAGCTATGCCTGCCACTGCCGGTGACCGCGGCTGCCGACGCCACTGCCGACGCGCCCACCGCGGATGCCGCGGACACCACGGCCAAGGCAGCACTGGCGCTCGAAGCCACCACCCTGAACACCGCGACTTCTCTGTTTGAAATGGAGGGCGTATCCGCGCCAGCCGTTCGTTCGCGCAACTGGCAACTGACCGTGCGCAGCAGCGAGCACGCGGGCTACGGCCTGCTGCTCGGCGCCGATGCGCTGGGCACCTGGCAGGAACTCGCCCCGGCCGGCGAGTGGTACGCCTCGCCGGAAGCCCTGGCGCAAGTGGCGCCGCCGGGCGCGCATCCGCTTGACTGGCAGGTATGGATCGAAGGGGCGCAGGCCAGCCTGCGCGATCCCTCCCTCGACCTGGCCCAGTTCGAGTTCGCCCAGGGCCGCGCCGACCGCTGGAACCTCAAGGCCTGGCGCCTGCCGCTGGCGCTGGCCGCCGGCCTGGTGGTGGTCCAGCTGATCGGCCTGAATGTCCACTGGCTGCTGCTGCACCAGGAAGAGCAACGGCTGGTGGCCGGGCAGGAACAGACACTGCGCAGCGCCTTCCCGCAAATCCCGGTGGTGATCGACCCGCCGCTGCAGATGCGGCGCCAGGTCGAACAGCTTCGCCTGGCCAGTGGCCGCAGCACGCCCGATGATTTCCTGCCGCTGGCCGACCGCTTCGGCCAGGCCGCGAAACGTCTCGCGCCGGACGCCCTGCTGGCGCTCGAGTACCGCGAGCGTACCCTGTTCGCCACGCTCAAGCCCGGCACCGACACCGACGCGCTGCGCAGCGCCGCGCGCCAGTCCGGGCTGGCGATGGAAGCCGACAACAGCCCGCCCGACGCTTCGCGCGGCAACGCACCGACTGGCACGCGCTGGTCGATCAAGCCTAGCCTGTGAGCGTGGAGCGCCAAGTGAACCTGATGAAAGACACCGCATCGAAACCCGGCCCTGGCGCCACCAAGCGCAGCCCGGGCGGCCGTGCGCGCGCCGCGGAGCGGCTGGCGCGCCTGCGCCCGCGCCTGCCGCAGCAATGGCAGGAGCGTTTCGACGCATTCTGGTCGGCGCGCAACCCGCGTGAGCAGGCCATCCTGGCCGGCGGCGGCGCCCTGCTGGCGCTGGTGATCGGCTATAGCGTCCTGTGGGAGCCAGCCGCCGACGGCAGCGCCAAGCTGCAACGCAGCCTGCCGCAGTTGCGCAGCGACCTGGCCGAGATGCAAACGCTGGAGCAGGAAGCACGCGGCCTGGCCGCCAGCCCGGCCCCATCGCTGCGCGGCGAGGCGCTGAATCAGGCGCTGCAGGAGAGCCTCGCCCAGCATGGCCTCAAGGCCACCCGCCTGGCCGGCACCGGCGACAACAGCGTGCAGGTCCAGCTCGACAAGGTGCCGTTCGGCTCCGTCGCGAGCTGGCTGGAGGACGTGCGCCAGCAGCAGCGGCTCAAGGTGATCGATACCCGCATCATCTACGTCGGCGCCACCGCCATGGTGAATGTCACCGCCACGCTGCAAGGTCCCACCGCTAGTCCGGGCGGGCGCGGCTGATGGCGCGGCTGGAAGCCCTCAGGCTGGCCCGCCGCGCTGTCCGCGGCCCCCGCGGCTGGCGGCGCGTGGGCTGGCTTGCGCTAGGCTGCGTCACGGTTGCACTGACCGTGCTGGCGGCATTTCCCGCGGCATGGATCGCCGACAGCATCGCCAGCCGGACCCAGCGCCGCGTGCTGCTGGCCGACGCCGATGGTTCGATCTGGAAAGGCAGCGCCACGCTGGCCCTGTCGGCCGGCGCCGGCAGCGAGACCGCCGCCGTGCTGCCTGGCCGGCTGCAATGGTCGGTGGCATTCTGGCCGTTGCTGACCGGCACGCTGCGCATGGTGGTGACCCACTCCCAGGCCATGAGCGGACCGGTTGGCGTGGCGGTCACGCCGCTCGGCTGGACCGCGCAGGCCGGCGCCATCCGCCTGCCCGCCTCGCTGCTCGAAGGCGTCGGCGCGCCGTTCAATACGCTGCGCCCCGACGGCCTGATGCGCATCGACTGGTCCGCGCTGCGAGGCCGCTTCTTTGGCGAGCCCGGCACTGCCGGCATGACGGGCCACCTGACCCTGCGGCTCGACCAAGTATCATTTGCTGTCAGCCGCCTGCGCCCGATTGGCAGCTACCGCGCCGAAATCGACTGGTCCGGTGGCAGCGGCAGGCTGGAGCTGACCACGCTCGCCGGGCCGCTGCATCTGCAGGGCAACGGCACCCTGGGCCGCCACGCGGGCTTCGAGGGCACGGCCAATGCCGACCCCGACGCCGCTACGCAATTGGTAGGCCTGTTGAGCCTGCTGGGACGACGTGAGGATAATGTGACACGGCTGCACTACTGACCCCCGCGGTGGCGCGAAACCTTCGCGCCACCGCGGGCAGCCCGGAACCAAATATGAAAATCCAAGCCCTTCGACCTTCGCTCAAGACCTGCTGCGCCCGCGCCACCGCGCTGCTGTGCGGCTTCTCCCTGCTGGCGCCAGCGCCGCTGTGGGCTCAGCAAGCGAGCCAGCCGGCGGCCCAGCCTGGCCAGCCGCCCGACCTGACCCCGCGCAACCGCGACCAGGTCGTGCTCAACTTCGTCAACGCCGACCTGGAATCGGTGGTGAAGGCAGTGGGACAGGCCACCGGCAAGAACTTCGTCATCGACCCGCGCGTCAAGGGCTCGGTGAACCTGGTGACAGAGCAGCCGGTCTCGCGCGCGCAGGCGCTGGAAACGCTGGGCGCGGTGCTGCGCATGCAGGGTTTCGCGATGGTCGAGAGCAACGGCTTCACCAAGGTGGTGCCGGAAGCCGACGCCAAACTGCAGGGTTCGCCGATCGTGATCGGCGCGGGCCGGTCGCGCGGCGACCAGGTGGTGACCCAGGTGTTCCGCCTGAACTATGAGTCGGCCAACAGCCTGGTGCCTGTGCTGCGGCCGATGATTTCGCCCAACAACACCATCACCGCCTATCCGGCCAACAACACGCTGGTCATTACCGACTACGCCGAAAACCTGCAGCGCCTGGCCCGCATCATTGCCGCCGTCGACGCGCCGGCCTCGGGCGAGGTCGAGCTGGTGCCGCTCAGGAATGCCATCGCCAGCGATGTCGCGCTGGTGCTGCAAAAGCTGCTGGACCCGGGCGCTGCCGGTGCCGCCGGTGCCGCCGGCGGCACCGCGGATGCCACCCTGCGCACCTCGGTGGTGGCGGAGCCGCGCAGCAATTCGCTGATGATCCGCGCAACTAGCCGGGCACGCCTGCAGCAGGCGCGCCACCTGATCGAGAAGCTCGACCAGCCGTATGCGCGCCCGGGCAATATCTGGGTGGTGCCGCTGAAGAACGCCGAAGCCACCAAGCTGGCACAGACGCTGCGCGCCATTGTCTCGGCCGACAGCTCCTTCAACACCGGCCAGTCCGGCGCGCCTGGCGCGGCCGGCGTGGGCGCCACCGGCAGCGCCGGGCTGCTCAACACCTCGACGCAGCCGACCAGCGGCCAATATACCGGCGGCTCCACGGGCACTTCGCGCAGCGGCTCCGGATCGGGCATCGGCTCGGGCGGCTCGGCCTTCGCCAGCTCGTTCGCCACCAACACGCTGCCCACCACCGGCGGCATCATCCAGGCCGACCCGGCCACCAACTCGCTGATCATCACGGCCAGCGAACCGGTCTACCGCAACCTGCGCGCGGTGATCGACGACCTCGATGCGCGCCGCGCGCAGGTCTATATCGAGTCGATGATCGTGGAGGTGTCGGCCACCCAGACCGGCCAGCTCGGCATCCAGTGGCAGGGCCTGATCAATTCGCGCGGCAGCAATACCAACGCCTTTGCCGGCACCAACTTCGGCACCGGTGGCCAGAACATCATCAACCTGACCGGCGCTGTCGCCGCGATCAGCGCCGGCGGTGCGGCAGCCATTCCGTCGGTCTCGGGCCTGGTGCCGGACCTGGCCGGCCTGAACCTCGGCGTCGTCAACAAGGCACTGGGCCTGGGCGCCTTGCTGCATGCGCTCGGCACCGACGGCAGCGTCAACCTGCTGTCCACCCCGAACCTGATCACGCTGGAGAACGAGGAAGCCAAGATCCTGATCGGCCAGAACATCCCGATCACCACCGGCTCCTATGCGCAGACCGGCAGCGCGGCGACGGTCACGCCGTTCCAGACTTTCGACCGCAAGGACGTCGGCATCACGCTGCGGGTCAAGCCGCAGATCACCGACGGCGGCCTGGTGAAGATGCAGATCTACCAGGAGTCGTCGTCCGTGGTGCAAGGCACCGCCGCCCTCACCCAGGGCCCCACCACCAATGTGCGTTCGATCGAGACCAATGTACTGGTCGACGACGGCCAGATCATCGTGCTGGGCGGCCTGATCGAGGACACCTACGGTGACGGCGTGCAGAAGGTGCCGCTGTTGGGCGATTTGCCCCTGATCGGCGGCTTGTTCCGCTTCGAGAACAAGAACCGCGGCAAGACCAACCTGTTGGTATTCCTGCGCCCCTACGTCATGCGCACCGCCGGCGCCACCGACCGCCTGACGCAGGACCGCTACGACTACATACGAACCCTGCAGCAAGGATACGTGTCGCCCAACATCATGATGCGGGACAACAACACGCCGGTGCTGCCGCCGGCGGATGCGCCGATATCGCCCTTCGTCGACCCGCGCTCGCGCGGACCGGTGCCGGGTCCCCTGCCGCTGGATCAGACGCTGCCGCCATCGCAACAACAACAACAACAACAGCAGCCACAACCGCAGCAGCAGCCCCTCACGCAGAGCCCCTCGGGCAATGGCACGCCGCTGCCGGACGTCAACCCTCGCAACGCGATGGTGGATGCCACCCGCGGGGGAAACTGAGACAGGCCATGGCAACAAGCATCGCTCCCGCCGCCCCATCCGTCGACGCGCTGGAACCACCGTCGACCATCGCCGCGCGCCTGGTCTCGTATGGCTTCGCGCGCGAGGCGCGCCTGCTGGTCGCACACCAGCGCGCCGATGGCCTGGAGGTGTGGGTCAGCCGCGCCACCTCGCCCGCCGCGCTGGCGGAATTGGCGCGCGTGCACGGGCCGCTGCGCCTGCACGTGCTGGAACCCGATGCGCTCGAAAACGCCATGTCCGAGGCCTACAACCGCCAGGACAGCGGCAGCGCCGCACAGGTGGTCGGCGAGGTGGAGGGCGAGGTCGATCTGTCGCGGCTGATGCAGGACATTCCCGCAGTGGAAGACCTGCTCGAATCCGAGGACGACGCGCCCATCATCCGCATGATCAATGCGCTGCTCACCCAGGCCGCGCGCGAAAGCGCCTCCGATATCCATATCGAGCCCTTCGAGTCTTCCTCGGTGGTGCGCTTTCGCGTGGACGGCACGCTGCGCGACGTGGTGCGCCCGAAGAAGGCGCTGCATGGCGCGCTGATCTCGCGCATCAAGATCATGGCGCAGCTCGACATCGCGGAAAAGCGCCTGCCGCAGGACGGCCGCATCACGCTGCGCGTGGGCGGACGCCCCGTGGACGTGCGCGTCTCCACCCTGCCCACCGGCCACGGCGAGCGCGCGGTGCTGCGTCTGCTGGACAAGGAAGCCGGCCGCCTCGACCTGGCCAAGCTCGGCATGGCGCCGGGCACGCTGGGCGGATTCGACCACCTGATCGGCCAGCCGCACGGCATCGTGCTGGTCACCGGGCCGACCGGCTCGGGCAAGACCACCACGCTCTACGCCGCGCTGTCGCGGCTCGATTCGCGCACCACCAACATCATGACGGTGGAGGATCCGATCGAGTACGACCTTGACGGCATCGGCCAGACCCAGGTCAATCCGCGCATCGACATGACGTTTGGCAAGGCGCTGCGGGCCATCCTGCGCCAGGACCCGGACGTGGTGATGATCGGTGAAATCCGCGACCTGGAAACCGCGCAGATCGCGGTGCAGGCGTCGCTGACCGGCCACCTGGTGCTGGCCACCCTGCACACCAACGACTCGGCGTCGGCGGTGACGCGCCTTGTCGACATGGGTATCGAGCCCTTCCTGCTGTCGTCGTCGCTGCTCGGCGTGCTGGCGCAGCGGCTGGTACGCCGGCTTTGCCCGCACTGCAAGCGCGAGGAAGTGATCGAGGTCACGCCCGAGGAAGCCGATGTGCTGCTGGCGCAAGGCAAGCCGCTACACCGCATATGGCATCCGGTGGGCTGCGACAAATGTGGTCATACCGGTTACCAGGGCCGTATGGGCGTCTATGAGTTGCTGACCGTCGACGACGAGATCCGCACCATGATCCACCGCCAGGCGGCCGAGTCGGAAATCAAGAAGCTGGCTCTGGAACGCGGCATGCACACCATGCGCCGCGATGCGCAGCGCTGGATCGATTCCGGTGCCACGGCGCTGGAAGAAGTCTTGCGCGTCACACGCGACTAGGGGCGGGCCGCATCCATGCCAGCCTATCGTTACGAGGCAGTCGACGCGGCCGGCAAGACCGACCGCGGGGTGATCGAAGCCGACAGCCCCAAGCAGGCCCGCACCCACCTGCGCGCGCGCGGCCTGACACCGCTCAACGTCGATCCGCTGGCCGGCGTCGGCGGCGTGCAAAAGAGCGCGACCGCCGCTTTCGTGCGCCGGCTCTCCACGCAAGAGCAGGCGCTGTTCACACGCCAGCTCGCCAGCCTGATCGTGGCCGGGCTGCCGCTGGACGAGGCGCTGGCGGCGCTGGCCGACCAGGCCGAGCGCAGCTATGTGCACGAACTGCTGGCCGGCATCCGCGCCGACGTGGTCGGCGGCAGTTCGCTCTCCGCGGCACTATTGCATCATCCCCGCGATTTTCCGGATATCTACCGCGCGCTGGTTTCGGCCGGCGAGCACTCGGGCCACCTTGGCCTGGTGCTGGAGAAGCTGGCCGACTATATCGAGACGCGCAACACGCTGACCGCCAAGATCCGGCTGGCCTTCACCTACCCTGCCATCGTCACCGTGGTGGCCTTCGCCATCGTGATCTTCCTGCTGTCCTACGTGGTGCCGCAGGTGGTGAGCGTATTCGCCAACACCAAGCAGAAGCTGCCGACGCTGACCATCGTCATGCTGGCGCTGTCGGATTTCGTGCGCAACTGGTGGTGGGCCGCACTGGCGTTCATCGTGGCGGTCAGCCTGGGGATACGCAGCCTGCTGCGGCAGCCCGGCGTGCGCMTGGAGTGGCACCGCTGGCTGTTGACCGCGCCGCTGCTCGGCAAGCTGATCCGCGGCTACAACACCGCGCGCTTCGCCAGCACGCTGGCGATTCTGGTGTCGGCCGGCGTGCCCATTCTGCGCAGCCTGCAGGCTGCCGGTGAAACGCTGACCAACGAGGCGCTCAAGGCCAACGTGGACGATGCCACCATGCGGGTGCGCGAAGGCGCCTCGCTGGCGCGCGCGCTGGCGGCGCAGAACCAGTTTCCCGCGGTGCTGGTGCATCTGATCCGCTCGGGCGAAGCCACCGGCAACCTGCCCATCATGCTTGAGCGCGCGGCGCAAGGCGAAGGCTCGGAACTGGAGCGCCGCACGCTGTTCCTGACCAGCCTGCTGGAGCCGTTGCTGATCCTCAGCATGGGCGTGGTGGTACTGCTGATCGTGCTGGCGGTGCTGATGCCGATTATCGAGATCAATCAGCTGGTGCGCTAGCGCTACGCTGAAATGCAAAACGGCGCCTCGGCGCCGTTCTTTACTTCCTATCCCATAGGGAGGCTCGCGAGCCGAAGTCGCCCCCAAAGGGGCTTACTTCGGCTTCGTCCGGTCGCCTATTCGGCTGCCTTCGCTGCCTTCTTCGGCGCGCGCTTGGCCGGTGCTTCGACCGCTACCTTCTTGGCTGCCGGTGCCTTCTTTGCAGCCGGCGCTTTTTTGGCGGCCGGTGCTTTCTTGGCCGGCGCGGCTGCCTTCCTGGCCGGGGCCGCAGCCTTCTTGGCGGCTACCTCCTTGGCAGGCGCGGCAGCCTTTTTTGCCCGGGCCGGGGCCTTGGCTCTTGCCTTGGTCTCCGGCTCCGCCGCCGCGACGGGTTCGGCGGCTTCAGTCAGCTCGACGACTTCAGCCGGCTCGACTGCCTCTGGCACTTCGACCGTCTCATCGACCTCATCGACCTCAGTGACTTCAACGACCTCAACGACCTCAGTGACTTCAACGACCTCAGTGACTTCAACGACTTCGATCGGCTCGACGACCGGCGCTACCACCGTTGCGGACGGCGCCACGAAGATCGAGCGGTCGATCGGCCACGGGATCTCGCTCAGCGTAACCTCGGGCTTCGGCGGGCGACGGCGGCGCTCTCCGTTCGCCTCGTCCGTCCCGGCTTCCATCTGTTCGTCGGCTGCCTCGTCGCCATTGAAGGCCAACGCTTGGCGCTCCAGGACATCCATCGGATCGACGACGAACGTGGCGACAGGCTCGCTCACAGGCGCCTGGGCAGCAAGTTCGGGCAGCGGTGCGGGCTGGACAGGCAGTTCGGGCTGCTGCGCGAGCGCCGGTCGCGATCCGGGCTGTTGCTGGAAAGCCTGGCGATCATCGCCTTGACGGCCTTCGCGACGGTTGTCATTACGACGACCGCGTTTTTCCCGCCGCTCGCGGTTCTCGCCTTGACGGTTCTCGTCCTGGCGATTCTCACCCTGGCGGCTCTCGCCCTGGCGGTTCTCGCCCTGGCGGTTCTCGCCCTGACGGTTCTCGCCCTGGCGGTTCTCGCCCTGGCGGTTCTCGCCCTGGCGGTTCTCGCCCTGGCGGCTCTCGCCCTGGCGGCTCTCGCCCTGGCGGCTCTCGCCCTGGCGGCTCTCGCCCTGGCGGCTCTCGCCCTGGCGGCTTTCGCCCTGGCGGTCTTCACCCTGACGAGCCTCGCCCTCACCGGGCTTGGAACGGCGCTTCAGCCGTACCCACAGCGTCTTGTTGTTGCCACCGTTGCGGGTCTCGACTTCGAACAGGCCAGTGGCGGCCACCAGCTCGGAGAGCTTGCCGTAGCCGTAGTTGCGCGAGTCGAACTCGGGCGCCTGCTTGGCGATATGGTTGCCCATGCCGCCGAGCGTCGCCCAGCCCTCTTCGTCCGAGACAGCTTGCGAGGCACTTTGCAGCAAACGCACCAGGCGCGAATCCTGGCGCAGCTCGCCGCTGTTGCGCTTGCGCGCGGGGGCGGCGGCGCCATCGGATTCCGTGTCGGTGTCGGCGTCGCTATCGCTATCGCTGCGCAGCACGTCGGCATAGATGAACTTGTCGCAGGCCGTGACAAAGGGCTTGGGCGTCTTGCGTTCGCCGAAGCCGTACACGGTCAGGCCCTGTTCGCGGATGCGCGAGGCCAGGCGGGTGAAATCGCTGTCGCTGGAGACGATGCAGAAGCCGTCGAAGCGGCCGGTGTACAGCAGGTCCATCGCGTCGATGATCATCGCGCTGTCGGTGGCGTTCTTGCCTACCGTGTAGCGGAACTGCTGGATCGGCTGGATGGAGTGCGACAGCAGCCGCTCCTTCCAGCCGGCCAGATTGGGCTTGGTCCAGTCGCCGTAGATCCGCTTGACGGCGGCCACGCCGTACTTGGCGACTTCGGCCAGCAGGCCTTCGACGATGGCGGGCGCCGCATTGTCGGCGTCGATCAGCACAGCCAGGGTCGCGGTGCCCTGGCGGGAGGAAATAGTCATGTTGGGTCCTGGAGGCCGGTCGGCCTCGGATGGGGCGGGTTGCACCACGGCGTGATCCCTTGGGATATGACGCACGGCTCGCATCTGCCCGTTTGTTGCATAAACCTGTTTGCAACGCAGTGTACACGCGAAGCGTGTCCATACGGCAAAGCCCGCCTCGGGCAGGCGCATTTTTTGCTGCATCGCAAGGTGCCGCGCCCTCCGGCGCGGTGCTACCATGCGCCAAAGAGACACGGTCGTTTTCCGCCTTCACAAGAGGTGGCGCACGGTCGCCCACAACTGAAGTGAGTCGGTGATCCCGACTGCATGCCTCGAAGAGGAGCACCTCACCTATGAATGCCCCCCTGACCCCACCGGTCAGCGACGCCATCCGCCGCGCGCTCGCCAATGTATCCCTGGAAGACAAATATACACTCGAACGAGGCCGCGTCTATATCAGCGGCACGCAGGCGCTGGTACGCCTGCCGATGCTGCAGCGCGAGCGCGACCGCGCCGCCGGCCTGAACACCGCGGGCTTCATCTCCGGCTATCGCGGCTCGCCGCTGGGCGCGCTGGACCAGTCGCTGTGGAAGGCCAAGCAGCACCTGGCCGCGCACGACATCGTGTTCCAGGCGGGACTGAACGAGGACCTGGCCGCCACCTCCGTATGGGGCTCGCAGCAGGTCAATATGTACCCGGACGCCAGGTTCGAAGGCGTGTTCGGCATGTGGTACGGCAAGGGCCCGGGCGTGGACCGCACCGGGGACGTCTTCAAGCACGCCAATTCGGCCGGCTCATCGAAGCACGGCGGCGTGCTGGTGCTGGCGGGCGACGACCACGCGGCCAAGTCGTCCACGCTGGCGCACCAGTCCGAGCACATCTTCAAGGCCTGCGGCCTGCCGGTGCTCTATCCCTCCAACGTGCAGGAGTACCTGGACTACGGCCTGCACGCGTGGGCCATGAGCCGGTACTCGGGTCTATGGGTATCGATGAAATGCGTGACCGACGTAGTGGAATCGTCGGCCTCGGTGGAACTCGATCCGCACCGGGTGGAAATCGTGCTGCCGGAGGATTTCATCCTGCCGCCGGGCGGCCTCAATATCCGCTGGCCCGATCCGCCGCTGGAACAGGAAGCGCGCCTGCTGGACTACAAGTGGTACGCCGGCCTCGCCTATGTGCGCACCAACAAGATCGACCGCGTCGAGATCGATTCGCCGCATGCGCGCTTCGGCATCATGACCGCCGGCAAGGCCTATCTCGACACGCGCCAGGCGCTGGCCAACCTCGGCCTGGACGACGAGACCTGCGCGCGCATCGGCATCCGGCTGTACAAGGTGGGCTGCGTGTGGCCGCTGGAAGCGCACGGCGCGCGCGCCTTCGCCGAGGGTCTGCAGGAGATCCTGGTGGTCGAGGAAAAGCGCCAGATCATGGAATACGCGCTCAAGGAAGAGCTGTACAACTGGCGCGACGATGTGCGCCCCAAGGTCTACGGCAAGTTCGACGAGAAGGACAACGCCGGCGGCGAATGGTCGATTCCGCAGAGCAACTGGCTGCTGCCGGCGCACTATGAGCTGTCACCCGCCATCATCGCGCGCGCCATCGCCACGCGGCTGGACAAGTTCGAGCTGCCGTCCGACGTGCGCGAGCGCATCGCCGCGCGCATCGCGGTGATCGACGCCAAGGAAAAAGCCATGGCGGTGCCGCGCGTGGCGGCCGAGCGCAAGCCCTGGTTCTGTTCGGGCTGCCCGCACAATACATCGACCAACGTGCCCGAAGGCTCGCGCGCGCTGGCCGGCATCGGCTGCCACTACATGACCGTGTGGATGGACCGCAGCACCAGCACCTTCAGCCAGATGGGCGGCGAAGGCGTGGCATGGATCGGGCAGGCGCCCTTCGCCGGCGACAAGCATGTGTTCGCCAACCTGGGCGACGGCACCTACTTCCACTCCGGCCTGCTGGCGATCCGCGCGTCGATCGCGGCCAACGTCAACATCACCTACAAGATCCTCTACAACGATGCGGTGGCCATGACCGGCGGCCAGCCCGTCGACGGCCAGCTGTCGGTGCAGGACGTGGCCTTCCAGGTGGCGGCCGAAGGCGCGAAGAAGATCGCCATCGTGACCGACGAGCCGGAAAAGTACAGCGCGGCGATCAAGCTGCCGCAAGGCGTGGAAGTGCATCACCGCGACCAGCTCGACAGGATCCAGCGCGAGCTGCGCGAGGTGCCCGGCGCCACCATCCTGATCTACGACCAGACCTGCGCCACCGAGAAGCGGCGCCGCCGCAAGCGCGGCACCTACCCCGATCCGGCCAAGCGCGCCTTCATCAACGACGCGGTCTGCGAAGGCTGCGGCGATTGCTCGGTGAAGTCCAACTGCCTGTCGGTGGAACCGCTGGAAACGGAGCTTGGCACCAAGCGCCAGATCAACCAGTCGTCGTGCAACAAGGACTTTTCCTGCGTCAATGGTTTCTGCCCGAGCTTTGTCACGGCGGAAGGCGCGCAGGTGAAGAAGCCCGAGCGTCACGGCGTGTCGATGGAAGACTTGCCGGCGTTGCCGGAACCGGCGCTACCGACGCTTGACCATCCCTACGGCGTGCTCGTCACGGGCGTGGGCGGCACCGGTGTGGTGACCATCGGCGGCCTGCTCGGGATGGCCGCGCACCTGGAAAACAAGGGCGTGACCGTGCTCGACATGGCCGGCCTGGCGCAGAAAGGCGGCGCGGTGCTCTCGCACGTGCAGATCGCCGCGCATCCGGACCAGCTCCACGCCACCCGCATCGCCATGGGCGAGGCGGACCTGGTGATCGGCTGCGATGCCATCGTCAGCGCCACCGACGATGTCATCTCCAAGACCCAGGTCGGGCGCACGCGCGCCGTCGTCAACACCGCGCAAACGCCCACCGCCGAGTTCATCAAGAATCCCAAGTGGCAATTCCCGGGCTTGTCGGCGGAACACGATGTGCGCAACGCGGTCGGCGAGGCCTGCGACTTCATCAACGCCAGCGGCCTGGCCGTGGCGCTGATCGGCGACGCCATCTTCACCAACCCGCTCGTGCTGGGCTATGCCTGGCAGAAGGGCTGGCTGCCGCTATCGCTGGATGCGCTGGTGCGCGCCATCGAGCTTAACGGCACCGCGGTTGAGAAGAACAAGGCCGCGTTCGACTGGGGCCGCCACATGGCGCACGACCCGGAGCACGTGCTGTCGCTGACTGGGAAGCTCAAGGGCACGGCCGAAGGCGCGGAAGTGGTCAAGCTGCCCACCTCCTCCGGCGCCTTGCTGGAAAAGCTGATCGCGCATCGCGCCGAGCATCTCGCCGCCTACCAGGATGCCGCTTACGCGCAAACCTTCCGCGACGCCGTGAACCGCGTGCGCGCGGCGGAAAGCGCGCTGGTCGGCAGCGGCAAGCCGCTGCCGCTGACCGAATCGGCGGCGCGCAATCTCGCCAGGCTGATGGCCTACAAGGACGAGTACGAAGTCGCGCGGCTTTATACCGACCCGGTCTTCCTCGACAAGCTGCGCAACCAGTTCGAAGGCGAGCCCGGCCGCGACTACCAGCTCAATTTCTGGCTGGCGCCGCCGCTGATGGCCAAGCGCGACGACAAGGGTCACTTGGTGAAGCGCCGCTTCGGTCCCTCCACCATGAAGCTCTTCGGCGTGCTGGCCAGGCTCAAGGGCCTGCGCGGCGGCGTGTTCGATGTGTTCGGCAAGACGGCCGAGCGCCGCACCGAACGCGCGCTGATCGGCGAGTATCGTGCGTTGCTGGACGAGCTGACGAGCGGTTTGAGCACGGCCAATCACGCGACCGCGGTCACGCTGGCCAGCCTGCCTGATGACATCCGCGGCTTTGGGCACGTCAAGGAAGACAACCTGGCGAAGGTGCGCACGCGCTGGGCCGCGCTGCTGGAGCAGTTCAGGCATCCGGAGACGGCGCAGCGGGTGGCTTGAGCGGATGCGGGGTCGGTAGCGGGGTTGGTAGCGCTCCGGGCAGGCCGGCTCAGGCCGGCTGCGCCAGCGTGCTCTCGTTCTCCTTCACGTACATCGAGTTACGCGGACGCGCGAACACGCGGCGCACCATCGGCTCGAAGAAGGACAGCGGCAACGTGTCGTAGTCCTGCATGAAGGCCGCGCCGTCGTACTTGGCGCAGAACTCGGCGGTACGCTCGAACAGTTCGGGCTGGCTGCGGAATTGCTCGCGCAGGTTGCGGTCCAGGCCGAGGTGATGGAAGAAGTAGTAGCCCTGGAACACGCCGTGCTTCTCGACCATCCAGAGGTTTTCAGGGCTGACGAAGGGCTTGAGGATGGCGGCGGCGATGTCCGGATGATTGAAGCTGCCGAGCGTGTCGCCGATATCGTGCAACAGCGCGCACACCACGTATTCCTCGTCGCGCCCGTCGCGGTGAGCCAGCGTGGCGGTCTGCAGGCAGTGGGTCAGGCGGTCGATGGGAAAACCGCCGTAGTCGCCGTCGAGCAGCTTGAGGTGATCGAGCACGCGGTCCGCCAGCGCCTGCGCGAACGGCATGAATTCCGCGGAGATCGCGGCCCAGTCCTCGCGCGTGCCTTGTTCCATGTGACTGAAGGTGGCACGGGCGTGCGCGGTCGTATCGCTCATTGTGGGGTCTCCGTGCAGCGTGATCCTGCATGTTTTGATGGGGATGAACGCCGATTCTGGCACAGGTTTCGCGGCTACACTGTCAAGGACTTGACAATGCCGCCGCGTGCCGCGGCGCATCACTGCCTTGCCGTGGATCCCGGCCACCAGCGCCGCGAGCATGGCCGACGACTGATGGCGCATGCCGGGCCATTGCTGATCGAGCGCGGCTGATTCCGGATCTGCGGCAACGCGCACTTGGCACCTGACCCGGCACCTGAAGAGGCAAAGCCACCATGTTCCGCATCCTCGGCATCGATCATCTGGTCCTGCGTACCGGCAATGTGACGGCGCTGATGCGCTTCTACGTGGACGTGCTCGGCTGCAGTGTCGAACGCGTACAAGCCGGGTTCGGCCTGACCCAGCTGCGCGCCGGCAGCGGCCTGATCGACCTGGTCGCGCTGGACGGCCCGCTCGGCCGCGCCGGCGGTGCCGGACCGGGCAGGGAGGGTCGGAACCTGGACCACTTCTGCCTGCGTCTCGATCCCTTCGACGCCGACGGGCTATACGCCCACCTGCGCGCGCACGGGGTGGAGCCGGGACCGATCGAGATGCGATTCGGCGCCGAGGGCAAAGGCCCGTCGGTCTATGTGCAAGATCCCGACGGCAATGTGGTGGAGCTGAAAGGACCGCCCGCAAACCTGTGACACAACATGTGATGCAAGGCAGGCATTCCGCCTGGATGCCCGCTACAATTCCCGCTTACCCCCTCGCCGCCGCTCGCGTCAGCCGCCTCCCCCTTCGCGGCGGTCGCCAGCGCGGCGGCAACGACCGCGTCCAGGCGCGCCATGACAAGACAAGACGCCCCACCCGGCCTGCCCCCCATCTCGCCACGCCAGCTGATCTGGACCCTTGGCGTCACCGAAACCGTTTCCTGGGGCACGCTGTACTTCGCCTTCACCGTCTTTATCGCGCCGATGAGTGCGAAGCTGGGCTACTCCAAGCCCTTCCTCGCCGGCGGTTTTTCGCTGGGCTTGCTGGTCTGGGCCATGTGCTCGTTCGCGGTGGGCCGGCTGCTCGACCGCGTGCAGGCGCGCATCGTGATGTGCGCGGGCTCGGTACTGGCAGGCTGCGGTTTGCTGCTGTGGGCCTGGAGCCCGAACCAGACGGCCTTCCTGCTGATGTGGATACCCCTCGGGCTGGCCATGGCCACCACCTTGTACGAGCCCGCCTTCGTGGTGCTGCGCCAGGCCTTTGGCGACGGCTATCAGAAGCCCATCGTTACCGTCACGCTGATGGCCGGCTTCGCCAGCACTGTCTTCGTGCCGCTGGCCCAATGGCTGGTGCTCCACCTCGGCTGGCGCGAGACGCTGCTGTGCTTTGCCGGGCTCAACCTGCTGGTGTGCGCACCCTTGCACGCGCGCCTGCGCTACGCGGCGCATGCCACCTACTCCGCAGCCCCTGCGCCAAACCCGTTGGCGGATGCCGCGCAGCCCGGCATCGCCCAGCTTGCCTTGCGCCAGCCGGTGTTCTGGGCGGTGGTGCTGGCCTTCACCGCGCTGGCGATGATTGCCTCGCTGCTGGGCGCCCACCTGATCCCGTTGCTGACCGAAAAAGGCCTGCCGCTGGGCGAGCAACTGGTGGTGGCGGCGTTGATCGGCCCGGCGCAGGTGGTCGGGCGCCTGGTCATGATGCGCTTTCCGGTGCGCCACCCGTTGCGGCTGTCGCTGCCGGCGTACCTGGTGATGAGCGTGGGGCTGCTTTGCTTTGCCCTCGGCTATGGCAAATGGCTGATGCTGGCGGCGGTGCTCTACGGCTGCGCCAACGGCATCAACACCATGCTGCGCGCCATGGCCATGCCGGAACTGATCTCGCGCCACCATTACGCCACGCTCAACGGGCTGATGCTGACGCCGGTGCTGCTGATGCAGGCCGCCGCGCCCTGGCTGGGCGCGCTGCTGTGGCGGGCCGCGGGCGGCTACTGGCTGATGCTGTGGGTGATGGTGGCCCTGGCGCTGGCAGCGCTGGCGGCCTTTGGCTTCGCGCTGCACCGGCGTGGGCTGTTGCGTGCATCCAGCCACCCGGCGGCGGTCAGGGACATGGCCTAGCGCCCCGGCAGGCTCACGCCGCCTTGCTCAGCGTGGGGTCAGGATGCGCGCCGATGCCCTCGAACATGAAGGTGTCCATCGCCAGCACACCGTAGGTCACCGCGTCGGCCACGCGAGCCACCCCCACTGGCGCCTGCGGCGCCGGCACGCCTTCGCGCGAACCCAGCGCTGCGCCCAGCGCCACGAAGAACGGCAGCAAGTGCTCGTCGGAAGGATGGGCGCGGCGGGCGTACGGCGCCTGCGCGCGGTAGTCCGCGATGCGCGCGGTATCGCCGCTGGCGAGCGCCTCGTCCAGCGCATCGATCATCCAGCCGCGAAAGGCTTCCACATAGGGCTCGACGGGCGCGCCATGCTGCTCGCGCCGGCCGCCGGCGCCGAAGACTTCCTGCAGGTTGTGGGTAAAGCTGCCCGAGCCCAGCACCAGTACGCCTTCTTCGCGCAGCGGCGCGAGCGCGCGGCCAATCTCGATCTGGGCCGCTGGCGGGAGATACGGATTCAATGCCAGCTGCACCACCGGGACGTCGGCATCCGGGAAGAAATGCCGCATCGGCATCCATGCACCGTGGTCCAGCGGGCGTTCGTCGTCCTGCAGCACCACCGCCGCGCCGGGAATGTGCGCAGCCTCCACCAGCGCCTTGACACGGTCGGCCAGCTCTGGCGAGCCGGGGGCGTCGTAGCGCAGTTTGTAGAGCGCGCGCGGGAAGCCGCCGAAGTCATGCCAGGCCTCCTGCCGCCGGCGGGTGCCGACCACCAGGGTGCTGTAGATCCAGTGCGCCGAGATGATCAGCACCGCGCGCGGCTTGCGCTGGCGCAGCACATCGCCAAGGGCGTCGAAGGCGGCGCCGCTCGGGCCCGGCTCGAGCGCGAGCATGGGGGAACCGTGTGAGACGTAGATGGCGGGGAGCATGATGTCGGCCTTCGAATCCATTGGATAACGGCATCAAGTGTGACAAAACTGGCCGCCGCTGACGGTAGACGTTTGCGGATACCTTCATCAAAAAACTTGAAGCGAAGACGTTGCGCCCGCCCTCCCGTCCAAGGATGTGGGGTGCCCCACACAGCGCTTCAAAGATTCGGCCGCTTTGCGGACAAACGGCTTATGATTCCATCACAAGGTCCCGTCCGGTTGCGCGGCGAGCGATGCGTCGTCCGCGCGAGCCGGGGCCAAACCCCGCAATGAATGGACACGATGCGCCACGAAGCGCGTCAGGCTGGAGAACACCGTGGTCAAGCGCACAGCCCACAGGACCTGGCTGCCCCATGCAAACTGGTGGCATCCAGGCGTGTATGCAAGCGGACCGGCTGTGCTCCTCTGGATTGCAGCCCGCCTTCCCGCCCCCTGGCTCACCGACCTGTTCAACGCGCCCGGCGCAGCCGCGCTGCTCAACCACTGCGGCGATACCGTTTTCGTGGCTGGCTGGGTAGGCAGCGCGCTGTGGCTGTGGCTCACGCGCCAGCGGCCCGAAGCACCGGCCCAGCAGCAGGAAAGCAGCCCGGACAAGCCCTCCGCGCGCAACACGCCGCGGCATCACGCCAGCCGGCCCTGAGCCTGCTGCCGCTGCCGGCACCTGACCAGCGCAGCATTCCGGCATTGGATGCGTGCTTCACGTGGAACACGTCACGGCAGCACGGCAGCGCGGACCACGGAGTCCCGGAATCACACGCCGTCATCCTGCCGGCTAATTAAAGAATCGCTTACTATTCTGCCCTTTAGGGCACATGCCCCGTTCCGGGGCGGGCCACCCACCGCTTTCTCATCGAGTCAAGAGCATCATGGAAGCCTCCGCTGCAATACCGCACGTTCACGAAATATCCAAAAACCAGCGACGAAAGGCGATCCTGGCCGCCACCATCGGCAACGGCCTCGAATGGTTCGACTTCACCGTCTACAGCTTCTTCGCGCTGATCATTGCCAGGCTGTTCTTTCCCACCGGCGACGACCTCACCTCCTTCCTGCTGACCGTGGCCACCTTCGGCGTGGGCTTCTTCATGCGCCCGGTCGGCGCCATCGTGCTCGGCGTCTACGCCGACCGCGTGGGCCGCAAGGCGGCGCTGACCCTGACCATCCTGATGATGGCGCTGGGCACGGCCATCATCGGCCTGGCCCCCACCTATTCGTCGATCGGACTGTGGGCGCCCGCGCTGATCGTGCTGGCCCGCCTGATCCAGGGCTTCTCGGCCGGCGGCGAGGTGGGTGGTGCCACCGCCTTCCTGATCGAGCACGCGCCCGATGCGCAGCGCGGTGTCTACGCGAGCTGGCAGCAGGCCAGCCAGGGCATTTCCTTCATGCTGGGCGCGGCCATGGGCGCGCTGGTGATCAATGGCCTGGAGCCGGAACAGATCGACGCCTGGGGCTGGCGCATCCCGTTCCTGTTCGGCCTGCTGATCGGCCCGGTCGGCATGTATATCCGCTCGCACCTGGAGGAGCCGCCCGCCTTCGAGGAGCGCCGCGCCGAGCGCGCCGCCAGCAAGGTCGAGTTTTCCCCGCTCACGCAGGTGCTGCGCGACCATCCGCGCGAAGTGCTGGCCGGCCTTGGCGTGACCATCCTGTGGACGGTATGCACCTATGTGCTGGTGTTCTACATGCCGTCGTATGCCAAGCAGCAGCTCGGCCTGCCGCTGGGCGCCACCTTCCAGTCCACCGCCCTGTGTGGCGCCATCATCCTGGTGCTGTGCCCGCTGATGGGCATGCTGTCCGACCGCGTGGGCCGCAAGCGCATGCTGGGTACCGTGGCCCTGGTCATCGGCGTGGTGGCCTATCCGCTGTTCCACTGGCTCAACGTCTCGCCGACCACCCAGACCCTGTTGATGGTCCAGGTGATCCTCGGCATTCTGCTGGCGGCCTTCACCGGCCCGGCGCCGGCAGTGCTGGCCGAACAGTTCCCCACCGAGGTGCGCTCGACCGGCCTGTCGCTGGCCTACAACTTCGCGGTGACCATCTTCGGCGGCTTTGCCCCGCTGATCGTGACCTGGCTGATTGCGTCGACCGGCAGCAAGCTGGCGCCGGCGTACTATGTCATCGCAGCTGCCGTGGTGAGCTTCATCGCACTGCTGTTCATGCACGACCGTACTGGCAAGCCGTTGCAGTAACCCGTCCTGCCGGCAAAGATCTGGCGCACGAAATGAAGAAGCCCAACCCTCCGCGCGGGTTGGTCTTTTTTATTGGCAGCAGCGCGCGCACCAGCCACGGAGACAGCCGGCGTCAGGTTGCCTCCTTTGCCTTCGGCGGCAAGGGCGAGAAGTAGCCGATCAGCAGCAGCAGCACGCCCACGCCGATAAACGAGATGATCCGCTCGACCCCCTTGACGAAGGACAGGTCGAACAGGAACAGCTTGACCACGGTCACGCCCAGCAGCGCGCCGCCGATGAACCATAGGGTGCGCGTGCCGCGCCGGGTAGCCACTACCATGGCGATCAGTGCCAGCACGGTCCAGAACACCGACAGCGAGGCCTGCACCAGCGTCGAGCTGCCCAGGTCCTGCAGCGTGTAGGGCACGCCGGTCCAGTGATGGAGCGTGCGCAACAGCATCGCGTTGAACCACAGGAACACCGTGGCCGACGCGGCATGCTCGAGGACGCGCGGCCGCGTTGCCAAGCCTTGGGCGGCAAGCCGGCGCTGCCAAAGCACCACCGCCACGATGGCCAGCAGTTGGGCGACGTCGAGCGGGTTGAGCAGCGGCAGGTAGAACAGCGGCGGCGCGTTGCCGTCGCTGGCCACGCTGGCGATGCTCCACAGCCACAGCAGCAGCGCCAGCGGCAGCGCGCCCCACAGCAGGTAGGCCCGCGCAAAGCGCGCCACCGGCCAGCGCAGGCGCCAGCCCCTGGCCGACAGCAGCGCCAGCAGCCCGCCATGGCCGTAGGCCCAGGCGCTCCAGCTCCACGCCCCTTCCGGCACGTAGGCGCGCAGCCGCCAGTAGGCTTCGGTGGAAAGCAGCACGCACAGCGCCCAGAACAGCAGCGCATGCATCGGTGCCAGCCGGACATCGCCTTCGCGGCCTTGCTGGCGCCACAGCAACAGCCAGGCCGCGCCAAAGACCACCAGCCAGGCCAGCGCGCCGACGCCGAGCAAGGGCGACGCCGACCAGATCGCGCAACTGGACATGGCCAGGATGGCAAGCGCCGGCGCCATGGCCAGCGCCGGCGTGCCGGCCAACGGCCACGCCAGCACGCGCCTCGCCAAATGCGCGAGCCACGCGCTCGATACCGCGAACAGGGCCAGCATGGCGATCAGCGTGCGCAGCTGCCAGTCCAGCCGGTCGTACCAATGATGGATCTCGGCCACGCCGCCGCCCAGCCACCACGACAGGCCCCACGCGGCGGCGGCAATGCCCAGCGGCGCGGCGGGCGCGAACCAGGCGCGCGCCTCGGGCCGCCCGTGCAGGCGCCAGCCGCTGAAGACGCCGGACACCGCCAGCAGCAGCGTACCCACGTAGCGGCTGTTCAGCACCGGCCACGCCAGCTGCGCCGTCTCGAGCAGGCTGCCCGCTGCGAAGGCCGCGCCCGCGGCCAGTTGCAGCAGCAGACCGGATGCCAGCGCCAGGCGGCGCTGCTGGCGCACGCTCACCCACACCACGGCTGCCCCTTCGACCGCCCACACAGCGCTGGTGGTACGCCCGTCGAAGGCCAGCGGCACGGCCAGCGCGGCAAAAATGACGCCCAGTGCCAGCATGGCCTCGAACAACATGCCCAGGCGATCGCGGCGCGCCGACAGCCACGCCGCCAGGCCAAGATAGAACACCGCCAGCGCCACCGAACTCCACGCCATGGCGAACGGGATATGGCGCACCAGCGCCGCTTGCAGTCCCATCGCCAGCAGCGGCGTGCCGAACACCAGCGTGCCGTCGACGTAGTCCTTCAGGCTGACCTGGCGGTGCAGCGCGTAAAGCAACGCAATGCCTGTGTACATCAGGAAAAACAGGATCAGGAAAGGCTCGGTGGTAGCCAGCAGATCGGAACGGTAGTTGAACATGCCCCACGCCGTGCCAATGCCGAAGGTAAACGCAAAGCCCAGCAGGTTCAGCTGGCGCCAGGCCCTGAACCAGGCAATGGCAAAGATGCCGGCATTGAGCAGCGCGTAATAGCTGAACAGCGTCACATGGTTGCCCCCGCCGGTCGAAATCAGCACCGGCGCGAGGAAGCCACCCGCGCTGCCGGTAAACGCCAGCACCGGGGCGTTCTGCAGTACCGCGAGGCCGCCCGCCAGCCCGCAGACGACCACCAGCAGCGGGAAGGCAGCCGCGGCCGGCAGCAGGCCATAGAGCTTGGTGGCGGCGAACACGGTGAGATACAGCACCCCGACGCCGCCGCCCTGCAGCACCAGCGCATAGGCCGCGCGCCGCTTGCGCAGCAGCCAGCCCGCCACCAGCAGCGCGACCGCGCCGGCGGCCACGCCCGCCAGCCGGATCTCGATGGGCAGCATGGCATTGTCCGACGCGTACTTGAGCAGGAACGCCACGCCGAAGAAGAGGATCAGGATGCCGACCCGCACCACGCTGTTGCCGCCCAGCAGCCAGTCGCGCGCGGCGGACACCACGCGTTCGATGAAGTCGGGCTCCTGCGGCGCGAATGCGGACGAGAGCGGGGGTTCCACGTGTTGGGCGGACTGATGCACGGAGCCGGCGGGGATTGGCGCTGACGCCGCGGGTGGCGGGACGAACGCCGGCTCGGGCATCGCCGTCGCAGCCGGTGCGGGTTCGAATGCCGAAAATTCCTCCTCCGCTACCGTACCCGCCGCTGCGACAGCCTGCGGCGGCGTTGCCGCGGTCTCGCCCCGCATGCGCGCCATTTCGCGCTTCAGCGTGGCCAGCTCCCGCTCGAGACTCGCCACGCGCGCTTCGAGCGTGGGTGCCACGGGCGCACCCTGCGATTCGCCATCGGTGCGTGGCCGTGTGGGCCGGTCGCTGATCATCCAGCCGAAGCCGAAGCCCAGTATCGCCCCCGTCAGGGCACCGCCAAACCCGGCCGCCGCGGCGCCGAGCAGCAAGCCAATCACCGCGAATATCCAACGCATCGGATGAGATTTCGCCTAGGAAGGTTGGGAAGAACGGCGGCGGCCAGCGGCGCGAAACCATGTGTTTGCCGGCATGGACAACCGCCTGCGTCATGCGCGCCCAGTGTAGCGCGGGGACGACATGCTCGGGCCCTGTCAGCCGATGGCGGCCGGCCGGGCGGTCACTCTTCGTCGCTATGGATATTGATCACGTGCCGCGGCTCGAACCACAGCGGCATGCCGGGCTCCATCTCCTCCGTGCAATAGGGCTGGTTGTCGAGATCGCCGCTATAGAGACCGCCCTCGCGGCCAGTGACGACCACCCACATGCGCTCCACGTGCTGCTCCTCGCGTTCCTTCTCATCGGTGGTGGTGATGCGAAAGATCAGTTTCACCAGTTGGCCGGGCTACAGCGCCTGCCGGGCCGCCAGCGGCGGCACCCAGAAGGTCTCGGGATGCGCCGCGCCGATGACCTCGCCGTCGTCGAGCTGCCAGCCGTCTTCTTCGATGGTCGCCAGTCGTTTGTCCATGTCAGTCCTCATCGGAAACGTTCCTCACGGCCGGCATGGTAGCAAATGCATCCTGCGCCAGCGCGGCAGGGACATGCCGCGCGAGTCGCTTTAAGATGGCGGATCAAAGGAGAACGCACTCATGGCAGCAGACAGCAACGTGGCAAGAAAGGCATCGAAACAGAAGGTGCGAAAGGAGACTCTGGAGACCCTGGACGTGCCACAGGCGGAGCGCGTGCGCTGCGGATGGTGCGGCACCCTGGAAGACTATTGCCACTACCACGACAACGAGTGGGGCTTTCCGGTTGACGACGACCGCCGCCTGTTCGAAAAGCTATGCCTGGAAGGTTTCCAGGCTGGCTTGAGCTGGCTCACCATCCTGCGCAAGCGTGAAGCGTTCCGCCGCGCCTTTGCCAATTTCGAAATCGAAAAAGTGGCGCGATTCGGCGAGCGCGATATCCAGCGGCTGCTTGGCGACGCGGGCATCGTCCGTCACCGGGGCAAGATCGAGGCGGCCATCAACAACGCGCAACGCGCTCGCGAACTGCTGGAGACGGAGCCGTCGCTGGCTGCCTACTTCTGGCGCTTCGAGCCCGATCCCGCCAGCCGGCCCGCGCGGCTGACGCCGGATGTCCTGCGCACCATGGCCATCTCGCCCGAATCCACCGCGTTGTCCAAGGACCTGAAGAAGCGCGGCTGGCGTTTTGTGGGCCCCACCACGATGTATGCATTGATGCAGGCCATGGGCCTCGTTAACGATCACATGGACGGCTGCACGACGCGCGAGGAGGCTTTGCTGGCGAGAAAGACATTCAAGGTGCCGCGCTAAGCCAAGGCGGCGGAATGCATACGTGGCGTGGCCTCCGAGAGGGTCACGTATACGTTCCGCGCAATGCTTGCCTTATTTCTGTCTGTATTGTTTACGTATACCAATATAGTAGTAGTAGGTAAACGGACCGTTTTTCCGTGGATAAGCCGTCTTTTCCCTTTCGGCTCAAGGACTTGCCAATAAGATAAGCTCCGGGGATTGCCCTGAGTTCACGGGATATCCCGGCAGCGTATACGTAGCGCGCAAAAACCGCCCGGAAGTTGTACGTATACGCCCACAGTCCACCCCCAGCCGGGGCACAGCTTTCCTGCCTGTTTATCCCCAGGGTTTTGCGCGGTTATCCACAGCCAGGCCGAGGCATTCACCCGCGCTTCGGGCGAAAGACTTGTTGCGTGCGATCCGACGTTGACAAGCACACTTGTCGGTATCCACCCAACATCCTCAGCCGGAAAGTGGCGGCGTATACACTATTTCCGCCTTTCAGGGGATGGCACGGTCCATGCGGTTAAGAGCTTCGAGAGCAGCGTCGATGCTCGTCTTCCCAACCGGAGCTTCCGCTCCTTCGGAGAACCGCAATGAAGATCCACTGCCATGAACCCCGAGAGAGCCGGCCCGCTTCGCGCGCGCAGGGCGCCATGCGAAAGCTGCAGCGAGCTGTCCTGCTGATTCGCGTGCTCGCGTTGTGTGCAAACAGCGTGGCGTACGCGCAGCCCGCCGCGCCGCTCAAGTCAATGGTTACGCCCGAGCAAAGCTTTATGCCGGGCTACCTGGAAGCCGTCTCCACTGGCTATGACAATGGCCAGGCGCTATATGAATCCGAGGGCATGGCGGCGGTGCGTTTGCCGCATCCGGTTGCGAACCGGCTTCGGCCGCCCCCGACGCCAGTCATGCCGGTATCCGTGCCCACGGGACCGGCGGCAGTTCCGGCTTCGCCGAGGGGCAGGAAGACACCTGCCGAGTGAGGATCCCGGGCCGGTACCAGCTTTGCGCTTCACCGGCACGCTCTAGTGCAACGGTCAGGACGGGTCACACAAAACGAAAAAGCCCGACTCGGATGAGTCGGGCGAGACCTGCACCGGGCCCACGTTCAGTGGCGCGGCAATGTGCTACCGGGTGGTGAACGACCAACTCAGATTGAGAGGCTTTCCGCCCAGGCTGCCAGTGACTTTCACGTTGTATTTGCTCGCGGCCGCCAGCGGCGCGAGGGGCGTACAAATCGCGATGCCGGCGGCATCCGCGGCGAGATTTGCGCTGCGCGCATCGACCTTCAGGCAATTTACGTTGTTGCCTTGCGCGTCGGTCAGCACGAATGTATCCGCATTGAGCACCAGACTGCTGTCGATGGCTTGCAGCGTGATGGGATACCCAAGCGTCTGGTTCTGGTAGCCGGGCGCGGGATTGGGGCTTTCAGTGTTCACCCAACTGCTCGGCGCGTCGGTCTGACCGGCAAAGGGATACGCCACCATCTGGTTGCCGGTACCGGGCATGGTCGCATCGGCCAGGTCGACAGTCTGGTAGAACGACGCCGTGGCGCCCCCCGCTGCCGTGCTCCTCTGCTCGGCATAACCGCTCCCCGCAGACTTGAAGCTGCCCAGCAGCGCGATCCGATGAAACGGCGCGTCGAACAGTTCGGACACCAATACGTCGTTTGATGACAGGTTCAGGACCGCGTTGGGATCCGAGCTCCATTTTGTGGCGTCCCCGACAACTTCCGCCATGGCGTCGGTCTGGTACTGTGCTTGCACGCGCACATCCGGAGAAGCGCCGGTGAAGCCCCGCAACGCGGGATCTTCGCTGTGCCCAAGGGTCTTGTTCCAGAGCATGTAATTGCTGTGGTTCTGCGCGGCCACACCGATCGCACCTTGCGCTTCCAGCGCGGGAAGGCCGACCTGCATGCGTCGGAAATTGGCGTAGCACAGGCCGGCCGTCTTGGGTTCGCCCAGCACCTGGTAGTTGGTGACGCCGGCATCGCCGCGCACGGGAAGCAAGCTGACGCCCGATGCATTCTGGGCGGCCGGGGCGTTGCCAGTCACTGTGAAGCAGGCGGTGACCGCACCAGCACCGACCGCCTGAGCGGTCCTGGCCGGGCTGATGTTGGCGGCAGCCGCCGGCGCCGCAGCGCTGGTGCCGTCGTCGCCGCCTCCGCACGCGGAGAGTGCCATGGTCGCGCTGCCCAGTATGAGAAGGGTCTTGGCAAGGTGAGCCCTTCCGGGCGTCGTTGAGTGATTCGCTAGCATTAATCCACAGAGTTGGTCCGGCCATCGCAACCGGTGGTCAGCCAAACATGCCGGGCCAAAGCCGGCCCCGAAAAGCGCGAACCAATCTTATTGGCGGGCATCGACGGACGTCCAGAATGCGAACAAATGCTTACATGTGACCGTTACGCGAGTGGTCGATAGACTCCATGCGCGCGCCGTTGCAGTCCCGATGTGGTGCGCCGGCGGATCACACGTAAGTCAATGTTATTTGTCTGTACGCTGCACAACACACGCCCATAAGATCACCGCTGCTCAGGTTAACCCCTGCGGGTTAACTCCTGCTGGTTAACCCGACTGCCTTTTTAGTCACAGCATTCCGTCGCATACGCACCGCCGTCAGGCTTATGCCTGGGTGAGCGGATGCTTGCGCGATTTTCGCCCGCTTCATCAACCTACTTAGACTACTTAGAGACCGATGCCTGGGAAACCTTTACTAGCGAACTCCATTCGACCGCGCACAGCGCGCCATTCTTACATCGCCCCTGGCCTCCAGCTTCTGGTGGCCGCCTGCGCCGCCGTAGTGCTGTCCGGCTGCGGTGGCGATGGATCCGATACAGCCTCCTCCGGCAGCACCCTTGCGACTGAGGCATACAGACACCGCTCACCCACGCCGTCCCCAACTCCCCCGGCCACGACGCCCCCGGCGACTACGCCCCCGGCCACGTCGCCCCCGGCAGGTGACATCCTTGATTCCTCCGGCAATCTGATTCCGTCAGCTTATGTTGCCATTGCTTCTGACTATAGTAGTGACCAGGCCATCGCGTATCGTTATGGCCAGAGTAACTCGACACCAGCAGCTGGAGCGCCCACCTACTGGAAGCCCGGCGATCACAAGTTCTACCCGCATGCCAATCCGTGTGACGGCGGTAATGACACCAACCCGCTTATCATTGCGCAGCTAGGCTCGACCGATTGCTCGCGAAACGATTTCGGGAGCAATATGGGAGACGTTATATACCGATCCGATGTTGCCTCGGACCCCGGGGTCACGTCCTTATTGACCTTGGATCTAAGCTCGGGGAATGTTACTGAGAAACCGCAGCTCCCCTGGGTTTTTGGCAATAGCCCGTCGAATCCTCAGTTGAATAATTATGTACCGGCCAATGGTGGTGTCTTGCCCACCAAGCCCATTGCGATGGCTCGATGCAGTGAGCACGACTGCGCACAATCCCTCGTTGCTTTTCAAAACGGTTTGATTGCTTCGGTTGGCACGAATACCGCATCTCACTTCGCTTCCGTGCAGATGCCCGCGGGTAAAGTGCCGACATCGATCGCCATTACGACGAACTCCGAGTTTGCCTTGGTGACGATCTGGGACACTGTGAACCTCAAGGGCCAGGTGGCAGTACTTGCACTTGGAAGCCTCGCTGACGGTAGCCAGGTGGGCGGCCCCTATGATTCCAGCCCGATGTCATGGCCGGGGCTATATCCGGGCTTGAGAAATATGTCCAATTTTGTATTTATCAAGCTGCTGGGTTTTGTCGATCTGCCTGGCATGGCGGCGCCGACGAGCATCTCCGCATCCACTGACTTTGGTGTGATGCAAGACAACAACACGCAAGGATGGTTGTATGATCCAGTGGGGGGTACTGGTGCCGATATGTCGTATCAGGATCTCAACCCAAGCGCCAGCAGCGTCAATCAAAAGAGCTTCGCGGTTGGCGGACTCAACGGGAACCTGATCTCGCGTTCCGGCGTAGCCGCAGTGGTATCGAAATCCGAAAAGAAAGTGGTGTTTTTGAACCTGAAGCCACTTTTTGATAAGGTGAACAATACCTACTTCCAGGGAACCCTTGCCTCTCTGCGCTCGACGCTGGCAAACACCGGCCTTGGCGACTCGCAGTGGCCTCAGGCATTTTCGGTGAATAATTATGCACCGACCATCATCAAGACGATGAGCCTGGCTCAAAGGCCAACGGCGGTGAAGGTTTCGATTTTGGCAAATCCCGGTCAAGCCTGGGTCGCAACCGAAGATGGCATTATTCATGCGATCAATGTGGCCGGCGTGCAGTCCGGAACGAACCTGGATCCCAACCTGATCAGCGAAGTGAATAGCCTTCAAGTCGGCAAGAACCCAACCAGCATGACTCATCGTGTGAATGTGGGGCTTGGCAACTCGAACACCGATATTTGGGTGGTCTCGCGGGGGGAGCAAAAAGTCCAACTCGTGAATACGGCAACGATGAAGGTTACAAAGACGCTTCAGGACTCTCGCATCGTGGATCCCATCACGGTAGACGAAACCCAGCAAAGTCCTCTGCTGACCAGCGTGATTACCCTTTCCGATTACGCAGGAAAGCAAGTGATGAATTATCGTTATGCTCCGATTTCCTTGCAGGGCGGAAATACGCCGCTCAATATTGGCATCGGTCAGTCGGGGAATGACGCGTTTGAGTTTGGCGGCACTTTTGCCGTGGCCGGCAAGCCGTTTAATTTTACCCAGAGCAATGTGCCCTGAGCGTAGCTTGATCTGTTGAAGCGTTGATCTGTGTTCACGATGGTGATTTGCATCCAGGCCTGACCCAGGTAAGGTCGCAATTTGCGTCGAATGTTGGCCATACCAGCATCATCCGACGCTGACATCTTCGCGATCACAGATCTCGATCTTTTCGTGCTCCTCCAGAGCTCTTTTATGCCCGCACGGTTCGCGCCATGCGGGCTTTTTCTTTGGCGTGCGCTGGCTTCTGCCGCCCCCACTTATGTCTCACCAGCCAGCGCCGGCAAGCTGGATCCCTCGCTCCTCAGGAACGCGATGCGCGGCAGATCGGATCGTGGTCACTTTCGTGCGCTGGTGCACAGAGCCATGTCGGCGGACATGACAATCTCGACGCAGGCCGAAAGGAACATATTGCTATGCGGAAAGTATCTGTACCGGATCGCGCCGCCGAGCGCCCGGCGAGGCGGGCAGCCTCCCATCGCCAGGCATGAACGTGGACATGATCAGCCTGACTTCCCCCGGCGAGGGCGGCGTCAAGGACTATGCCGCAACGCTGAACGGCCTGTTGCACGGGCGCCTGCTGGAGGCCACGCCCGCCCTGCCGCCCTCGTCGCTGGCCGGCGCCGACGTAATCCTGCACTACAGCGGCTATGGCTACGCAAAGCGCGGCGCGCCGCTGTGGCTGCTGCGGCGCTTGCGCGAGGCCAGGCCGCGCATGCGCACCTTCGGCGTGTTCTTCCACGAGCTCTACGCGGATGGGCCGCCGTGGAGCTCGGCGTTCTGGTTGTCGCCCCTGCAGCGTTACATCGCTGCCGAACTGGCGACGCTGGCGGACTTCTGGCTGACCAACCGGGAGGGGTCGGCGCTCTGGCTGAACACCCATGCACCGCCACGCTTGCACCGGGTGCTGCCGGTTTTCTCCAATCTTGGCGAGGGCGGTGTACACGACGGCGAGAGGCGTGCCGCGGTGGTGGTCCTGGGCGGCGCAGCGCTGCGTACCGGTACCTACCGTGCCGCTGGCGATGCCCTGTTCGATTGGGTCCGTCATGCCGGCTTCGAACTGCACGATGTCGGGCCACCGCTGGCCGATCCGGCTCTCGCCGCAAAGCTCGCAGAACGAGGCGCGGTCGTGCACGGTCGCGTGGAGGCTGACGAGGCGGGCCGGATATTGTCGGCGTCCACCTATGGCGTGCTGGCCTACCCGGTCGCCTACGCGGCCAAGAGCGGCGTGTTCGCCGCCTACTGCGCGCATGCCGTCTGTCCCGTGCTGCTGTCACGCCGCTCCGGCGTGCACGACGGGCTGACTCAGTTGCACTACCTGTCCTCACTCGATGCGATGACACCCGACATGCCCGCCGCCTGGCGCATCGGACAGGCGGCCAACGCATGGTACGTGCCGCACGCGGTACAGCGTCACCTGGCCAGCTTACGAGAAATGATGGGCGCGGCAGCGGCGCCCGCCGTTGCGCCTGCCGGCGGCTAATGTAGTGCGTCAGGTATGGGATCTTGCGATTAGACGTGGGGGCTCATCCTTCTGCAGGCCGGTCTGGCACTCGAACGTCGCCATCGGCGATCGTTGTCGCTGCATTCGGATGGTCATTCCCCTCGCATGCCACCTAGCTCCTCAAGCCTTATCGGGCGCTAGCACCCAGACGCGCGCCTGCTCCAGCCTCTCTAATGGGCGCTCCGGTCACAGCTGACAGTACTTCGCCGTGCGGAACACGCCCGGTACGCAATTTGCGTGTCATCCTGGGGCGACGGCTGCGCGGAGTGCTCATCGCATACCAGCCAAAAAATTGTAAATTCCCCCCCGGAGAACATCATGGATAAGTCAAAAATACCGCTTGAACAACGCCCGGCGCTGGGCCTATTGATGGACGACCATCGGGCAGTGAAGAAGCTCTTCAAACAATTCGAGGCCGCAAGGCAATCGGCGGAAAAGCAGTCAATCGCCCGGGAAACCTGCCAGCAGTTGTCTATCCACGCCCAAATCGAGGAAGAAATCTTCTACCCCGCGATTCGGGGCCTCTCGGACAAACTGGACGACATGTTGGATGAGGCAAAGGTCGAGCATGGTGTCGCAAAAGACCTAATTGCCAAGATTGAATCCGGTGAGCTGCTCGAGGCCAACTACAAGGTCCTGACCGAGTACGTCGGCCATCATGTTGAGGAAGAGGAAGGCGAACTCTTCCCGGCCGTCATCAAGGCCAAGGCCGATCTGCGTGCGGTCGCCGCAAAGCTCGAATCGCGCAAACTAGTGCTGCTCGGCGAACCTGCGTGATGAGACGTCGGCATCCGACGGCTGGCCAGGGGGAACTTACCGTGTCGAGCTTTGCAACACCCCTTCCCCGCTAATCATCTGTCTTGCCACGCGCCTGCTCGAAATAATAGGGAATTCGCATTAAAGCCCAGTCCGCCGCTGTCTCACGTATGACGTTGCGGTCGCCATGAAACTGAGTGGTCTCGCTGAATTCAATCGCAAGCTCGGTGCGGCCGCTCGCCCGAAAAACCCAGGCAAAACACTGCGTGCCTACGGGTGTACCATCGTCGGCGCCATCGTCCGCGACACCTGTATTGGCCACGGCCAGGTCTGCCCCGGACATCGCCAAAACGCCGCGCGCCATGGCGAGTGAAACAGGTTCGCTGGTCAATCCGTAGCGGTCGATCAGCGCGCGGGCGACGCCAAGCACCTCGATCTTCGCTTCGGGCGCGTAGGTCACTACCGCCAGCCGTAGGCAGCTCCCGCAGCCCGGCACTTCGGCCAGTCGAGAGGCGATAAGGCCCGCAGTACAGGACTCGGCGGTGGCGAGAACCAAGTCATGTCGTACCAAAAAATGCGCCACATCCCGCACGTCGCCCATCACTTCCTCCAGTGGCTTGCTATGCCGCGTGCGACAACTGGGGCTTGGCCTCTGTCGCGTCCCATCTCTTTACCGAAGGTCATCTTCCCGTGGCACTCCACGACGACGCGCTTAACGTCGACGAGCGATTCGCTCTGCGGCGTTGCACGAAGATTGGCCTTAAGGTCTTCTTCGCCGATCATAGCGCGCCGCATCGAGGTGGCATCGATGGTGCCTGCCCTGAGTAGGTCGATGCGAAGTCCGCCCACCGCGCGTGACAGCACAGTATGATGCACAGGTCGAACGCAGTTCCTTGCGAAAAGGCGGGGCGCCCTGCACTCCGCACCAGGATCCAGGCGGCTACGAAGATCACCGCGGCGCGCAAGGCCATCTGCCACCAGGTGAGCACCTCGCGCGTCTTAATCGGGGATCTTGTGGGGGTTGTGACCGAATAAATTCTGCTCGCGGATTTTGCCGTCACGCCCATGGATGGACAGTGCGACTTGCTCCCGCTTGGCCGATGCGGTGACCCAGGCGATGGCCTCTTCCTGCGTACAAAATAGTTGCCGGTCTGCCGGACTGTTGGCGATTTCAACCGCCCAGCCGTCATCGGCCGGCACGACATGCACATCCTTTCCCATGATGGTCTCCAGTGAGCTCCTGTCCGGCCCACTGTCACCCAGCGTACCCGGCGCGACAATCGGCGGCTGTCCTACATCGAATTCGCCACGGGTGCGCAGCATGCCGTCTATTGCCGGCGTCGGTGTCAGTGCTACGGATTTGCTACAGGAAGAACGGGGCATCTCCTATGTGGGTTCGGTGGGTTGCCCCCTGTATGCCCCCGGATTTCAATAGATCACACTGGACTATTTAGGAAACAAAAAAGCCGGGAAGCATTGTATCTATCTGGCTTCCCGGCCTTTCTTGGACTGCTCTGGAACTTATCCTGGTGGACCGAAGGAGGATCGAACTCCCGACCTCTGCATTGCGAACGCAGCGCTCTCCCAGCTGAGCTATCGGCCCGTGACGGACGATTGTAGCTCAGATTTCTGCCGCATATCAATCACGCCGCGATGCCTGCGTTGCCGTTCATTCCGCGCACCGTCGGCAGGTTCAGCGGACGTGCCGTGACCTCCCCGGAGGCCCGCAGCCACTGGGCCATCAAGTCCCAGATCGGCGGGCTGCCGCTCTGCCGGGCCTCCTCCGAGACGGGCGCCCAGCCGGCTACCTTGTAGGTCTTGCCGGCGTCGATGTGCTGGTCCTTGAGGCGCATGTCGGTGATGCGCCGGCCCATCGCCGCGGTGGGGTCGATGGTGTATTGCAGCCCGCCCACGCGCACCATGTCGCCGCCTTGCTGGTAGTAGGGATCCGGGTTGAAGAGGTTGTCCGCCACATCTTCAAGGATGGTCTTGATGGTCTCGCCGCTCATTGCCGTGACGGTGGTGTGCGGGTACGTAATGGCGGTCTGGTCCATCAGGTGTTCCATCGTGATGGCCTGTCCGGGCAGCAGCGTGGTGCCCCAGCGGAAGCCGGGCGAGAAGGCGATCTCGGCGCCCTGCACGTCCATCAGGCCATCCAGGATCAATTGGTCGAAGGTGCCGTTGAAATTGCCGCGTCGGTACAGCAGGCCGCTATTGCGCGCCAGCACTTCGCCGAGTTGCTTCTCGTACGGCGCGCGCACCTTGGCGATCAGCGCGTCCATGGTGGGATCGGCGGCGAGGTAGTTGGCGAAGACCGGCAGCAGGCGGTAGCGGAAGTCGCTGACCCTGCCACCCTTGACGTCGAAGTCGAGCACGCCGAGGAACTTGCCGTTGGAGCCTGCGTTGGTGACCAGCGTGGTGCCACCGGCGTTCTTGACAGGCACCGGCGCGGGCATGCCGTCGTGCGTGTGGCCGCCGAGGATGGCGTCGAGCCCGCGCACGCGCGAGGCGAGCTTGAGGTCCACGTCCATGCCGTTGTGCGACAGCAGCACCACGACCTGCGCGCCCTTGGCGCGCGCCTGGTCGATGACCTGTTGCAGGTTGTCTTCCTGGATGCCGAAGGTCCAGTCGGGCGTGAAGTAGCGCGGGTTGGCGATCGGCGTGTAGGGAAAGGCCTGGCCGATGATGGCGACCGGCACGCCGTTCATCTCGCGCATCACGTAGGGGTCGAAGACGGGATCGCCGAAGTCATTGGTCTTGATGTTCTGCGCGAGGAAGGCGACCTTGCCCTTGAAGTCGCGCTCGACGATCTCGGTGACGCGTTCGGCGCCGAGCGTCATTTCCCAGTGCGGCGTCATCACGTCCACGCCGAGGGCGAGGGCCGCGTCGACCATGTCCTGCCCGCGCGTCCACAGCGCGGTGGCCGAGCCCTGCCAGGTATCGCCGCCGTCGAGCAGCAGCGCGCCGGGCCGGCCGGCCTTGAGTCGCTTGATCAGTGTGGCGAGATGAGCGAAGCCGCCGACCTTGCCGTAGCGGCGCGCGGCTTCGGTGAAATCGAGATAGGTGAACGCATGCGCCTGCGCGCTGCCGGGCGCGATGCCGTAGTGGCGCAGGAAGGCCTGTCCGACCAGGTGCGGCGGCTTGCCCGCGTAGTCGCCCACGCCGAGGTTGACGTTGGGCTCGCGGAAATGCAGCGGCCGCAGTTGCGCATGGCAATCGGTGAAATGCAGCAGGTGCACATTGCCGAAGCGCGGCACGTCATAGAGCTTGCCGGCAGCCTGCGCGGCTTGTGCGTCGGTGGCGGGAAAGGTCATGCCGCCGGCGCCGGCAATGGCCAGCACCTGCAGGAACTCGCGTCGGTTCATCGTCGTCTCTTCTTGTGGATGGCATGCGCCGGTGTCGGACAGCGATGAGCCGGCGTCGCGTGGCCGAAAGCGGCTACTTTGGCGTTGGCCTGGCGTACTTCGCCAGTGCCGCTACTTCTTCTTCCAGCATTTCGCCGACTTCCTTCTGCACGACCTTGCCGTTGGCGTCGATCACGTACAGCTCGGGCAAGCCTTTGCGCTTGCCGAGCGCGGCGCGCAGCGCGGGCGTGTCCATGGCGGCCGGGAAGACGTAGCCGTGCTTCGCCATGTAGCCGGCGGCTTCCTTCGGGTCCCTGTCGATGCTGACCGCCAGCACCTGCAGCCCGCCGCGCGCGCCGCCGGTGCTGTCGTAGAGCTTCTGCAGGCGCGGGTTCTGCAATGCGCAGAAGGGACACCAGGACGCCCAGATCTCCACCACCAGCGGCTTGCCGGCCAGCTGCGCGGCGGTCACGGAGCGGCCGTCGAGCAGTTGCACCGCAGGCAGGCGCACAGTGTCGCCCACCTCCAGCGCCGCAACGGCGCCGCTCCAGGCGAGCGCGGCGATCAGCAGCGCGCGCCGGAACTGGCTGGACAAGCCGCCGGGCGTCATCGCGATGCTTACTGGTTGACCGGCGAGGCCGGGTCCAGCAGCAGCGCCATCACGTCGCGGATCTGCTGCTCGGTGAGGATGCCCTTGTGCCCGAAACGCGGCATGTTGGAGCAGGCCGAGAACGCGCTCGAATCCCAGATCTTGCCCCAGGTGTACTTGAGCACCGCTTCCGAATCGCCGCGCAGCTTGCCGTACTGGTACAGCGAGGGACCGATATTGCCAAACGAGATTTCAGCCTTGGTCATCTGGTGGCAGGCGTAGCAGTTGGCGCCGTTGGTGCCGCCGACCGCATCGGAAAACTGCATGCCGCGGCCGTTCTGCGCGGTCTTCTCGCCTTCCTTCCAGTCGCCCAGCCATTGCTTGTCGGCCGGGTACTTGATCTGCTTGAACTCGCCAGCCTCGATCTTCCTGGCCACCGCCGCCGGCACCTTGGTGCGGTCCGGGTAATCGCTGCATGCCTTCTGCATGGCGTCGCGATCGAGCACGCCTTCGACCGTGGCGGGACCTTTGGACGTGAAGGAGCTTTCGATCAGCTTCTTCATGTCGGCATCGCTGACGGCAGCGACCTTGGCGGCTTTCGCCGCCTTGGCCGCCTTGGCCGGCCTGGCGCTGTCCTCCGCGTGCGCCATGCCCGCGCAGGCCAGCATCGCAATAGTGGCGGCGGCGAGCGTGCACTGGGTGAATCTACGCGCTTGTTTCATCTGTGCTCTCCCTTGCTCAGCGCTTCATGGCCGGACCGTCATACGTGCCGCCGTTGGCATTCCTGGCGAGGAACAGGCTCAGCGCCGTGATCACGTCGGAACCATAGGCGGGCTCTGGAAAGCGCTGCTGGCGCAGGCAATCGTAGAGGCGGTGCTGCATCGAACGCACTTCGCCCTGCGAGACGCGGTAGGCCGGCCATGTGGTGTAGGCGGCCTGAGCGCCCTGCTGGGTCAGCAGGTTGGGCAGTTCCTGCAGGCGGATGCGCTGGCCATCGACGGCGTGGCAGGTGGCGCAGGCGAAGTCGTAGGCGCCGCCGCGGTAAAAGAACATCTTCTGGCCCAGCGCGTACACGCGCTTTTCTTCGGGATGGCTCAATGGCACGTTCATCTTCACGCCGCGCGACTCGCCGGCCAGGAAGGCCACCAGGCGCTCGATGTCGGACGGCTTGCCGGTGGAGGCGAAGGGGTTCTTCAGCGCTTCTTCCTGGGTCAGGCCCTGCAGCGTCACGCGGCAATAAGCCAGGCGCTGCTCCAGGTCCATCACGCGGCCGGTGTCCTTGAAGAAGCGCGGCAGCTCGGCGTAGGCGCCCTTGGTCACGCCCGGGCCCTTGCCCAGGTCACACTGTTCGAGCGAGGCGTTCCTGGGGCCGGCGGGCTTTTTCCAGAGTTCCTCGCCGGCGGCTTCCCACAGCTCGGCGGGATTGCCCTCGGCCAGCATCTGCCGGTACTTGGCGATTTCCTCGGCGGTGCTGCCCTGGGCGTGCACCGTGGCGGCGGCTAGCGCCAGGGCTCCGGCCACTGCCAGCGCGGCGCCGGTGCAACGGCGTCTGATCGTTTTCATGGGACTCCTCCTCGGGGCCTCGGGAGCCTGCCGCCGTGTGGCGCCAGGCCGTGCGGGCCGGTCTTATTGCTGGTCTTCCTGGTGCATGGCCCCTGGTTCGCACCGGTGCCTGCGCGAGTGTTACTTACGGCTTCAGATAGGCGTAGCCTTCATCAAACTGCAACCGGGCCACCTCAACCACGCCGGCGGGTACGACCTTGGCATCCAGCAGCAGGCTGGACTCCGGGATCTTGCGCGCCGTCAGCGTGTTGCGGCAGACGCGGAACTCGACGCCGGCGCTGGCCAGTGCGCCGACCGCCGCCTCGAAGGAATTGCCGCGCGCGTCACGCGCGCCTTCCACGATGAAGTCCACCCCGTAGCCGAACGCCACCACCACGATCCTGGTGTCCGGCGCTGCGTTCAGGTGATTGCGCAGGTTGGCCATGGCGCGCACCGCCTGGTCCGTGCCTTCGGACAACTGGTAGACCACCTTGACGCGCCCGCCCTTGCCGGCAGCCGCCGGTGCCGCCTGCGCCGCCGCCTTGGCCGACAAGCCGATTGCCGCCAGGGCCGCCGTTGCTCGAATAAATGCTCGCCGCATGATTGCTATCCTTCCGGTCGCACCCCCGCGCGCAACATGCGCCGGCCCGGGCCCGACATTCGAGCTGAACCATAGCAGAGGATGCCGTCGCCCGCTCGGCCAGTACCGGCCAGGATCAGCCAGTACAAGCCAGTACCGGGCTTGCTCAGGAAATGGTGGCTTCGTCGGTCCGCTTGTCGCCGCGGTTGTCGACCCAGGTCACCGTGATCTTGTCGCCCTTGGCGCCGCCCTTGAACTTGAAGTTCAGGAAGGGATCCTTGGACACGGCCGGGCCGAACTGGGCCTGGAATACATCCTTGCCCTTGCATTGCGCCGCCACGCTCTGGATATGCCAGGCAGGAATGATCTTGCCGGCCGCGTCCTTGCGCTGGCCGGTTTCCATATCGTGCTTCATCAGGATCTTGACGTCGACAACGCCGCCATTCTCGGCGGCACGCACGCGCATCGGGTCTGCCATGTTCTTTCCTCTCTCAGGTAATGGTGGGGCGGGAAATCCGCGTGTTGCGATGGGAGCGTGGCCTTAGCCGCCGCAACCGCCCAGCGTCACCTTGATTTCCTTGGACGCCACGTACCATTTGCCGCCTGCCTTGACGGCGGCGTACACCATCGAGGTCTGGCCCATCTTCACTCGCGTGGAGACGAAGGGCTCGGTGCCGGCGGGGATGGTGAAATCCGCTGCCAGCGTATTGGGGTTCTTTTCCACCAGGATGGCGATCTGCTCCGTGCCAGGGATATTGCTGGTCACGGCGACCGGCACCACGGCGCCGTTCTCGGCGATGTCGGGGGCGGTAAAGGTAATGCCGGTACTCTTCTCGGTACCGCTGCCGCCGAACGCCTTGATGACGTCGGCCACGCTCTTGCCGTCGAAGGCGGTCTTGTTCCACTCGGCGGCCTGCGCCTTGCTGATCAGGCCGGTGGCGGCCATCAGTGCGAGCATGGAGGTGGCCCGCAATACGTCTCGTCGTTTTGAATGCATTGTTTCCTCTTCTCCTGCGTCTTTCCGTTCCGGCTGGTTCTCAGTTGACCTGCCGTGCCTCGCGGCACGGCAGCGGGCGGTGCCATGCCTCACCTTTTTGTCCCGAAGCCGTAACCGGTCCGGGCAGGGCTTGCCCTGGGTGCCTTATTTGGCCGGGGCGCCTGCCAGCACCCACTCCACGACCGTCTTCAGGTCGGCATCACTCAATCCGGCATTGGCGGGCATCGGCACCGGGCCCCAGACGCCAGCGCCACCGCTCTTGACCTTCTTGGTCAGCGTTGCCAGGGCGTTCTTGTCGCCCTTGTACTTGGCCGCCACGTCCTTGTAGGCCGGGCCGACCAGCTTCTTGTCGACCTGATGGCAGCCCATGCAGGCGTTCTTGTTGGCGATTTCCTGGGCCTTGGCGGCATCGACCGCGGCGTTGGCCGAGGCGGCGCAAGCCAGCATCAGCATTGCGATGACAAACTGCTTCATGGGTAGTGCTCCGAAATTTCATGAGCCGTGGGGACGGCGATAGGCCACGCGCCACCAGCCATGCCAGTTGGCTCAGCCGGCGCGGCGGCGCTGCGGCGCGTTGGCCGTGCCACGGGGCATGGCGGCGGCCAGTGCGCTATTTTGCCTCAAGAATCCACCTCACCACGGTATGCAGGTCGGAATCGGGAATCTGCGGCTGGGGCGGCATCGGCATGGTGCCCCAGGCGCCCTGCCCGCCCGTCCTGATCTTGTGGGCCAGCGTGTCCTGCACTTCCTGTCCCTGGTACTTGCGCGCGATCTCGGCAAAGCCTGGCCCGACCAGCTTGCGGTCGGTGGCGTGGCAGGCCATGCACAGGTACTGGCTGGCCAGCCTGGCGCCTGCTGCCCCGCCGGGGCCGGCGGCCACGGGCTCACTGGCGGCGCTGCCCGCGGCGACGCCACGCGTGGGGCCCACCGTGCGCTGCTGCGCGGCCAGGTCGCCGTGGGCATCGCGGGCGTAGGCCGGCATGGTCGACACGAGCTTCACCGTGGCCGTGCAATCCTTCATGCACGCCGTGTTGCGCGTGTCGGCCTGGCCGCGCCCGGGCCACAAGCCGTGCTGCAGGGTCATGCCGTTGCGGTTTGGCAATGTCTGCTGCACCTCGGCGATATTGCGGTCCGACAGCGTGAAGTCCGCCGGCACGATATCGCCCAGGTTGAGCAGGTAGGCCGTGACGGCGTAGACGTCGTCGGCGGACAGGCTCCGCGGCGCGTTCCACGGCATCGCGCGGTGGATGTAGTCCCACAGCGTGCTGACGGTGCTGAGCTTCATCAGCGTGGTGCGGTACGGCTGGTTGCCGGTGAGCGATGCCACCCGCCCACGCTTGATGTCCTCGGCGGTGGTGCCGCCAACGATGGGCGAGAACACTTCGTTGGATTCACCGAAATCGCCATGGCACGATGCGCATTTGCCGTCCCAGATCCTTTGCCCCTGCGGCACGGTACCGCTGCCCTTGGGCAGGCCCTGGAAGTCCGGGCGCACGTCGATATCCCAGGCCTTGACCTCGGCCGGCGTGGCGGTGCGGCCGAGCGCGGCACGCGCGRCATCGGCCGGCGTCGCAGCGCTCGACACCTGGCCGCCCAGCGCCATCGCGGCAGCAAGCAGCGTGGCGCGGGCCGCCTTACTCAACATGGACATTGGAGACCTCGCCGCTGTCGGCCACCCGCCAGCTCTGGATGGCGTTGTTGTGATAGATCGAGCGCGTGCCGCGCACCGCGCGCAGTTGCGCCATGTGCGGCTGCACATAGCCGGTCTCGTCGATGGCGCGGCTTTGCAGGATGGCGGGGGCGCCGTCCCAGACCCAGTCCAGGTTGAAGCGCGTCAGGCATTTGGTCAGCACCGGCGTTTCCAGCCGCGCGGTGCGCCAGTTGCGCCCGCCGTCGACGGAGATATCGACGCGTTTCACCCGTCCGCGCCCTGACCACGCCAGCCCGCTGATGTTGTAGAAGCCGCGGCCTACCAGCTGCTGCCCGCCCGAGGGCGTGGTGATCACGGATTTGCACTCCTGGATCGAGGTGTACTGGCGCTGCATGCCGTCCGGCATCATGTCGACGTAGTGCACGGTCTCGTCCTTGGTGTTCCACGGCTGATCGCCCAGTTCCAGCCGACGCAGCCACTTGACCCACGATACGCCCTGCACGCCCGGCACTACCAGGCGCAGCGGATAGCCGTTCTCGGGGCGCAGCATCTCGCCGTTCATGCCCCAGGCCACGATGATCTCGTCGGCCAGTTCCATCGGGATGGTGCGCGTCATGCCGGAGCCGTCGCCGCCTTCGGCGAGCAGGTAGCGCCCGTGCCTGAAGTCCGCGCCGGCATCGTCGAGCAGGACCTTGAGCGGCACGCCGGTGAATTCGCAGCACGACAGCATGCCGTGGGTGTATTGCACCGTGGGCACGGCCACGTTGCCCCACTCCATGCCGGTGTTGGCGCCGCACTCGATGAAATGCATGCGCGACACCGCCGGCAGGCGCATCAGGTCGTCCATGGTGTAGACGCGCGGCGCCTTGACCAGGCCGTTGATCATCAGGCGGTGGCGAGCGGGATCGATGTCTTGCCAACCTTGGTGATGGCGCTCGAAATGCAGCCCGTTGGGCGTGATGATGCCGAAGAAGCCCTGCAACGGCGCGAAAGAAACCGAAGCGGCGGACACGCGGGTCAGCCCCGGCGACTCGCGCCGCACCAGGTTTTTCTCGTACGCGGAGGGCTGGCCATAGGGATGCGCGGCAACCGCCTGGCCAAGCGTGGTGGCCCAGGGTTGCGGCGTGAGGATGGCGTCGTCGCCGGCAGCTTGCGCTGCGCGCGCCCTGCCGCCGGCACCGACGCCAACCCCGACGGCCAGCGCCGCCGCGGCACCCAGGAAACCCTTGCGCAGGAAATCCCGGCGCGGGCTGTCCGGCGTGCCCAGGCCATGTTGCGTGATGTCCTGCTGTAGCGAGGCGCTGACGAAATGTTCCGGCGCACGCACGATGCGCCCGGGGCGGCTCTGTTCCGGCACTGCGGTCTCCTCCGTTCGGTTCGTCCGGCACGCAAGCGCCGTCGGCCAACCTGATATCGGTCAACGCCCGCGAATGCGGACTGCCGCCGCACAACTGCGCGAGGGTGGATGCCGTACCCCGGCGCGCACCTCGCCTTAGCGGCTGCGGCGGCGCGGCGCCGGTGCGGCCTGCGGCATGAAGCGGTCGACCATGCCCTCGGGCAAGGCGCTGTCTTCCAGACGGCTGGCCACCTGCACGCAGACGGTGCGGCACAACTCGATCACGCTCTCGTCCTCGATGGCATAGAAAACGAGATTCGCTTCCTTGCGGCGCGACAGCACACCCGCGCGGTACATCGCGGTGAGATGCCGCGAGACATTGGTCTGCGACGATCCCACCGTTTCCACCACGGTGCCCACCGGCTTCTCGCCATCGCACAGGGCGTGCAGGATCTTCAGCCTGGTGGGCTCCGCCAGCAGACTGAAATACCCCGACACTTTCTCGAACACGCGATCCATCTCGTCCATGCCGTCCAATATATCCGTATATGCGCAAGTGCGCATATAGTGTTTACCACTGCGTGCGGCGCTTTTGAATGCGCGCTGGCCTGCAACCTTGGGGACATCTGTCATGCGCACCACGACCCTGTGCGCGCCGCGCTTATCCTGCCGCGCTCACCCGAGCATGTCGCTCCAGATCGCATCCGCCCATGCCTGGGCATAGGTGCCTTCCAGCGCGTTCGGCGCCGCCGACAGACCGCCCGCGCCTGGCACCGTGACCATGGTCTTTTGCGCGGCATCGTAGCGATGCACGCTGGCGATGTGGACTGCTTCGCGCGCGGATGTGAAGCTGTAACAGGTGTTGTTGTAGAGCGGCTCGGGGTTCGGCGCTTGCCCGGCGAGCAGCGACACAATGGCGGCCGCCGCCACCTTGCCGTGCTGGTTGGCCATATGGCCCGACTTGGGCATCAGCGGCGCGATCTGGATGGCGTCGCCGAGCACGTGGATATTGGGCGCGGCCTTCGATTCGAAGGTGAGGAAGTCGACTTCGCACCAGCGGCCGTTGGCGGTGGCCAGCCCGCTGGCCACCGCGATGGCGCCCGCGCGCTGCGGCGGCAGCACGTTGAGCACATCGGCGCGCTCGTCGTCCTGCACCTCGAACTTGAGCGTGCGGGTGGCGGGGTCCACGTCGACGGTGTTGTACTGCGGCCGGTACTCGATCATGCCCTTGTAGCGGGTGGCCCAGACCTGCTTGAACAGCGCGCCCTTGGAAGTGACATCGGGATTGGCATCGAGGATCAGCACCTTGCCGCGCGGCTTGGCGCGGGTGAAATAGTCCGCGACCAGGCAGGCGCGCTCGTAGGGACCGGGCGGGCAGCGATAGGGCGCGAGCGGAATGGAGATGGCGAAGGTGCCGCCATCGGGCATTGCTTCGAGCTGGCGGCGCAAACCCACCGTTTGCGGGCCGGCCTTCCAGGCATGCAGGATCTGGTCGCCGCCCGGCCGGGCAAGGCCCGGGATCTCGCTGGAGAGCATTTCCACACCGGGCGACAGCACCAGCCGGTCGTAGGGCAGCGTGCCGCCGCCGGCGAGGCGCACCACGCGGCGCGCGGGATCGATCGCGCGGACATGGTCGCGCACCACGTTCACGCCGTGACGCCTGGCCAGCGCATGGTACGACAAGGTGACGTCGTCGATGCGCTTGCTGCCGGCAAGGACCAGGTTGGAAAGCGGGCAAGAGACCAGGCTGGCGTTGGGCTCGACCAGCGTGACCTCGATGCCCTGTCCACTCCATTCGCGCAGGTAACGCGCCGCCGTGGCGCCGCCATAGCCGCCGCCCACCACCACCACCTTGGCCTTGCCGGTGGTGGTGGCCGCATGCGCGCCGAATGCGCCGAGCGCGGCGGTGCCGGCAAGCGCGCCGAGAAATTCACGTCTTTGCATCTGGGAGTCTCCTTTCCGGCCGGGGCGCCTAGCGCATGGCGGCGAACCAGCCGGCGATGGCTTCGATCTGCGGGTCGCTGTAGCCCTTGGCGATCTGCTGCATCACCGTGGCTGCGCGCTTGCCTTGCCTGAAGTCCTGCATCTGCCGGACCAGCTCGGACTTGTCGCGGCCGGCCAGCCCTGGCACCGCGCTCCCCGCGGGAGCACGGCCTGCCGGGCCGTGGCAGCCGGCGCAGGCGGCGGCCCAGTTGCGCGCTTGCAGCGCGGTGGCATCGGGCGACTGCGCGTGCGCGCCGCCGGGCAAGGCCAGCAGCGCCAGCGCCGTCAAGGCGGCCAGTGAGGGGGTCTGGATCATGGTTTGCTCCGGGATCGCGCCGCGAGGGCGTGCCAACCCTAACACACCGGAGCGCGCGCATGTGACGCAAAAACCTCAGATCGAACTACGCTGGTTGCTGCCGGAAGAAGTTCAGCGGAGCGTGAGGCAGAATTCGGCCGCCCGAGATGGCCGCCGCGGCGCGAGGCGCTGCAATGGGTACGCCGCGCAGTCATGTGCGCGGCGCACCGCCGGGCGGGGCGCGGGGCCGCCCCGTCCGGCCCGCCGTTCAGGGCAGGTTGCGGCCGGGCGGCAATGCCACCGGCGAGGTAACAGGCGTGGTCGTCGCGCCTGGGGTAGCGGCCGGCGTCGTCTGCTCGGGCGCTGACTGGACTGGCGCGGGCGTGCCCGACGAGGTGCCCGACGAGGTGTCCGGCGGAGCGGTCCGCCCGGTAGCGGCAGCATCGAGCCTGGCGCTCTCGGCTTCGGTCACGTAGTCGAATGCCCTGACCACCTTGACGACGCCGCTGGCATTGCGCGCCACATCGGTGGCGCGTTCGCCCTCTGGCGGGGTGACGACGCCGAGCATGTAGACCACGCCCTTCTCGGTAACGATCTTGATCGAATTCGACGGCACGCCTTCGGCGGTGACCAGCATGGTCTTGACCTTGCTGGTGATGAAGGCGTCCTGGCTCTGCGTGGCGAATGACGGCGACGATACGATCTCGATTTCGTCGATCACCTCGCGCGTATTGGGCAGGCCCCGCACGTACTGCTCGATCTGCTGCTTGACCGTGGTGTTCTCGGCCTCGCCGGTCAGCAGCACCTTGCGGTTGAAGACCGACACGCTTACGCGGGCCTGGCCGTTATAACGCGAGTTGATGGTGTTCTCGGCCTCGAGCTGCAGGCCGCGGTCGATGGTCTGGGTAGAGGTGGGCCGGCGGTCGGTGGCCATGGTCACGCCACCGGCCATGCCGGCAGCGATGATCGGGAAGCAGCCGGCAAGCTGCGTGGCTGCAACGGTCAGCGCCGCCACCATGGTCGCGGTGCGGGCCAGGCGTGGCAGGGTCCCGGTCGGCCGGGAAGCGTGGGATTCACGCGGGTTGGGCAGAGTCGTCATGCGGTCCTTGCTTGTAGCAGTGAGGCAAAAATGGAGACTGTGTTTGCGCGCGGCATCGTCGGGCGGGCTCAGCCCTCGCCCAGCAGCGCTTCGTCGATACCGTCGCACAGGCAGTGCAGGGTCAGCAGGTGCACTTCCTGGACGCGCGCGGCGCGCTCGCTGGGCACGCACAGGTTGACGTCGAATTCGCCGAGCAGGCCGGCGAGCTCGCCGCCGCCCTTGCCGGTCAGGGCCACTACGCCCATCTCGCGCTGCCTGGCGGCCTGCACCGCGGCGATCACGTTGGCGGCATTGCCGGAAGTGGAAATCGCGAGCAGCACGTCGCCGGGCTGGCCGAGCGCTTCCACCTGCTTGGAAAACACCAGGCTGAAATCGTAGTCGTTGCCGATGGCAGTGAGGATCGCGCTGTCGGTGGTCAGGGCGATCGCGGCCAGGCCCGGGCGCTCGCGCTCGAAGCGGCCGATCATGTCGGCGGCGAAAAGCTGGGCAGCGCAGGCCGAGCCGCCGTTGCCGCAAACGAGGATCTTGTTGCCGCTGGTGAGCGCGCCCACCAGGCGTTCGATCGCCGCGGCGATATGGGGCGCCATCAGCGGTGCGGCCTGGCGCTTGGTCTCTGCGCTGTCGAAAAAATGTTGCTGGATGCTATCGATATGCATGGCTCGATCGGCCTTCTTGTGTTCAAACGCTTTTCAATTACGGCATGCGCCGCAGATACAGCGCAAGATACAGCGCATTATGACGCACGCGCCCGGGCTCCCCGTCGCTTCATTGCGCCGCGCCGGCATCGAAGGCATCGCGAATCCATTCGAGGCGCCCCGGCTCCAGCGCCACCACATCGAGCCGGCAGCGCGGCGCGGCGCCCTGCTGCGCCTGCGCGGCCAGGTAATGCTCCGCCGCCAGCAGGATGCGCCGCTGCTTGGCCGGCGTGACGCTGGCCGCCGCGCCGCCGAAGGCACGGCTGGCGCGCTGGCGCACCTCGACAAAGACCAGCGTGCTGTCGGCCTCGCGCATGATCAGGTCGATCTCGCCGCCTTTGCAGCGATAATTGCGAACCACGAGCGCCAGGCCCTGCCTTTCCAGGTAGGCCAGCGCGCGTCCCTCGGCCCGGGCGCCTCGCGCCTGCGCCGGGGACATCGTGGATTTGAATGATGGATTCAACGGAAGTTCTCAAGCATGACTGACTGGATCTCCCTGGCGGCCGGCCAGTCCTACCCGTCCGGCACCCTGTACGTGGTGGCTACCCCGATCGGCAACCTGGCCGATCTCTCGCTGCGGGCCTTGCATGTGCTCGGCCTGGCCGACGCCGTGGCTTGCGAGGACACCCGCAATACGGGTCAGCTGCTCACGCGCGTGGGCCTGCACCGGCCACTGCTGGCTGTGCACGAACACAACGAGCGCGAAGCGGCGGAGCGCATCAACGCGCGGCTGGCCGCGGGCGAGCGCATTGCCTACGTGTCCGACGCCGGCACGCCCGGCATCTCCGATCCCGGCGCGCGGCTGGTGGAAGCGGCGCGCGCGGCCGGCCACGCGGTGGTGCCGCTGCCTGGCCCGAGCGCGGCGGTGGCGGCCTTGTCGGTGGCTGGCGAGATGCTCGACAGCGGCGACGGCCGTTTCACCTTTGCCGGCTTCCTGCCGTCCAAGGCGCGCGCGCGCAGCGAGGCCATCGCCGGACTGGCTGCACTCGACCACGCCTGGGTGGTCTATGAGGCGCCGCACCGCATTGCCGACACCCTGGCGGCGCTGGCCGCGGCGCTGCCGCCGGCCAGGCGGCTGCTGATCGGCCGCGAGCTGACCAAGCTGTTCGAGGAAATCAAGGTGCTGCCCGTGGGCGAGGCGCCAGCCTGGCTGGCCGAGGAAGCGTCGCGCGCCAAGGGCGAGTTCGTGCTGGTGGTGGAAGGTGCGGCGGCCACGGCGCCGGATGCCGGCCAGCCCGACGCCCGCGCGCAGCAGGTGCTGGCGCTGCTGCTGGCCGAGTTGCCGGCCAAACGCGCGGCCAAACTTGCGTCGGCCATCACCGGCGCGCCTACCGATGCGCTGTACCGGCTGGCGCTGGCGCAGCGCGCCGGGCACGGCGAGGAGGAGGGGAAGGGGAACGGGGAAGACGAAGAGGCTACGGAGTGAGTCGTTTCGGAGCGTGAGCACGGCCTCGGCGGATAAGCCGACGGCGTCGCGGACCCGGCATCCCTGCGCGGCCCGCATCGCGGCTCAGCGGCTCTTGTGCCGGGCCACTGGCTTGCGCGTCTTGCGCGCTGCGGGCGTCGGCGTGGCCGGGCTGTCGGCCAGTTCGGCGTCGGGCCCGGCGTCTTCGCCGCCATCGCCCGCCTCGTCACCGCCTGGCGCGATCTGCGGCCCCAGCGCCGCCACCTCGGAGCGCGACAGGCGGCGGATCTCCACCTGGGTCGAGCCGTGCTCGGTGAAACCGAGGCGCTTGGCCGCCCCGTACGAGACATCGAGTACGCGATTGCCGTGATACGGCCCGCGGTCGTTGATGCGAACCACTGCGACCTTGCCATTGCGCAGGTTGCGCACCAGCACCCAGCTATCGAGCGGCAGCGAGGGATGCGCCGCGGTCATCGCGCGCATGTCGAAGCGTTCGCCATTGGCCGTCTTGCGGCCATGGAAACCCTTGCCATACCAGGACGCCATGCCGCGCTGCTCATAGGACCCCAGGTCGGGCCGCAGGCCCTCGAAAGATCCCTGGCCGACGCCCTCGCCCTCGCCGCCCCAGCGATACAGGCCCCAGCCGTTGCTGTTGTCTTTCCGGGCATCGCCCTTGGCCGCTTTGGCAGGCTTGGGCGGCTTGGCAGCCGCCCGCGTGGCGGCGGTGGGCGCGCCCTCCTGGGACTCCTGGCCCGGCGGGATCGCGCAGGCGGCCAGCGCCAGCGCGCACATGGCGTGCCCGCACAGGCGGAGGATCCGCCCTGGGCTGGAAAGGTGGGAGGCTAACCTAGGCATCGCGGGAGTCTAGCATCATGCAGTTACGCCTATGACCTTGATTTTGTTACGAATTGTCTTTAATTCGCTGCAAAATCCGTACCCGAATCGGCGGCCAAGGGGCGCGAAGCCAGTCCTGGCAAGGCTTTCACGGTGTGATGCCCGCGCGGCTTGCACCCTTGCATACGCCGTCGGGCCGGGCACGTCCCATCAGGCTCAACGCTACAATGCGACCACTGATCCGATCGCCAGCCGAGCTTCCCGGCACATATATTGTGCCGCATGAGGCCCTCCGATGCGACCTGACCCCCCTGTGTCCCCTGCTCATTTTTCACGCCATGCAAGTTTTACTGATTCCCGTGACGCCCTTCCAGCAGAACTGCGCGCTGCTGATCGACGAGACCACTGGCCGCGCGGCGGTGACCGATCCCGGCGGCGACCTTGACCGCATCCATGCCGCGGTCAAGGAGCACGGGGTGACACTGGAGAAGATCTTCCTCACCCACGGGCACGTGGACCATTGCGCGGGGGCGGCAGCCCTGGCGCGCGAGCTCGGGATCCCGATCGAAGGGCCGCACCAGGACGAGCGCTTCTGGATCGATCAATTGCCGGAGCAGACGCGCCGCTTTGGCTTTGGCCACGCCGAGGTCTTCGAGCCGCAGCGTTGGCTGGACACGGGCGACACCGTGCAGTTCGGCAGCGAGACGCTGGAGGTCTACCATTGCCCCGGCCACACGCCCGGCCACGTGGTGTTTTTCTCGCGCCCGCACCGGCTCGCCATCGTGGGCGACGTGCTGTTCGCCGGCTCGATCGGCCGTACCGACTTCCCGCGCGGCAACCATGCCGACCTGATCCGCTCGATCCGTACCCATCTGTGGCCGCTGGGCAGCGACGTCAGCTTCGTGCCCGGCCACGGCCCGGTCTCCACCTTTGGCGAGGAGCGCAAGCACAACCCCTATGTCGCCGACCACCTCATCGATGCAGGCTGAGCCATGGTCAAGCGACAGGCACCTGACACCCGCCCCGAAATCTATGTGAGCACCGATGTGGAGGCCGACGGCCCGATTCCTGGCCCGCACTCCATGCTGTCGTTCGCTTCCGCCGCGATGCTGGCGGACAAGACCGTGGTCAGCACCTTCTCGGCCAACCTGGAGACGCTGCCGGGTGCCGCCGGGCATCCGGCGCAGATGCAGTGGTGGCAAACGCAGCCGGAAGCCTGGGCGGCCTGCCGGCAGAACCTGGAACTGCCCGAGCGGGCCATGGTGCGCTACGTGGAATGGGTGGAAAGCCTGCCCGGCAAGCCGGTCTTCGTGGCCTTCCCGGCCGGCTTCGATTTCACCTGGATGTTCTGGTACATGATGCGTTTCGCCGGCCGCTCGCCGTTCGGCTGGGCCGCGCTCGACATCAAGACCATGGCTTTCGCCATGACCGGGCTGCCTTACCGCAAGACCGTCAAGCCGGCGCTGCCGGCCGCTTGGAAAGATCCGCTGCCGCACACCCATGTGGCGCTGGACGATGCGCTGGAGCAAGGCGCGCTGTTCTGCAATATGCTTGCCGAATTGCGTGCCCGCGAGAGCAGGCTCGCCGCCGCGCCGGCCGTTGCCGGAGGCGATGGCGCGCCGGCTGCCCCGGCTGCTCCGGCTGCCCCGGCTGCTCCGGCTGCCCCGGCTGCTCCGGCAGCCTGATCCGGCTCGCGCGCGGATCTCCGGCGCTGGCCTCGCATCCTGCGCCGCGCCAGCTATAGTTAAGGCGTATATGGCGTTCGAACCCACCCGATTTCAGGGCGGCCGCGTCGCCAGGCCATATACAGAGGCTCGCGTGCCACGCCCAGGAGGTGTCGCCCATGCGTTTCCACCCCGATCTGCACCTCAGGCAGTTGGCCGGCCGGTTGCACTGGCCGCATGGGACGCCGTCGGCACGCGAATCCACGCGCCCGCACTCGCTGCAAGACGACGCCGAAGTCGCCAAGGCCATTGTCTACGTCAGCGCGCTGACCCTGGTGAGCCTGCTGGTGGTCCTCGCGGCAATCGCTTTCGGTCAGGAGGCCATGCACTGGCTGGGTGTTCCCTAGACGATCCACCTGAAGCAATTCAGCCGTCTTGACCGGGCCGGCCCCCACTGCGTGGGGGCCGGTTTTATTCTGGTGCCGCGGTTTGCCGGAACCGCAAACGGCTCAGACCAGCAGCGGGGCCACGTTCTCGGGCGGACGGCCGATCGCGGCGCGGCGATTGCGCACCACCACCGGGCGCTGCAGCAGGATGGGTTGGTCGGCCACCGCGCCCAGCAGCTCGGCATCGGTCAGGCCCGGGTCGGCCAGCCCCAGTTCCTTGTAGGGTGCTTCGTTGTCGCGGACCATCTCGCGCACCGGCACGCCCAGCATGGTATGCAGCTGCTTGAGGGTAGCCAGCGTGGGCGGCGTCTTCAGGTATTCCACGATCTCCACGGTCTCGCCCAGCCGGGTGGCGGCGGCCTCGACCAGCGCCAGGGTTTCGCGTGATTTCGAGCAGCGGGGGTTGTGATAGATGGTGATCATAAAGGAACTCCTGGTTCGGTGTCGGGGCAGCCGGGCGTGCGCCGGTGATGCCTTGCCCGGGACTGGAACCCGCACTATACAAGCGGGGCCGCCCGCGCGCATGCCCCGCTGGAGCCGGGGGTCGGCGATCTGCGGCTGCGCCTCGAAACTTGTCAGGGCGATGCAGGCGAGCACCTGCTTGGGGACGAGGTCGCCGGAGGGCGGGAGGGGATTTCCGAGAAAATTCTACGGAAGAATTAATCGCGATTCTAATTCTTAGAATTTATTCTTCGCGTGAATTAATTAAGGCAAGCCGATGTCCCGGTTCGCCGGCCCCGGGCGCAACTTCGCCCAGGGCCGTCAAGCCTTGTCAGCCCATCAGGTCCGACAGCGCCAGCGCCACCACCTTGGTGGCACGATTCAGGTCGTTCAAGCGCAGGTTCTCATCCGAGTTGTGGCCGCGCGCTTCCATCAGCGTGCGCGGGCCGGCACCGTACAGCACGGTGGGGATGCCGTACTTGGTGTAGTGGCGGGCATCGGTGTAGAGCGGCGAGCCTTGCACCGGGATCTCCACGCCGAACACCTCCTCCGCACGGCCCTTGAGGACGCCGATCAGCTTCTCCACGCCCGGCAGTTCCGACAGCGGCTCGGCCAGGATGATGCGCTTGACCTTGACCTCGATGCCAGGACGGTCCTTGGCGGCATTCTCGACCACGGCGCGGAGCTCGCCTTCGGCGTCGAAGCCGATTTCCTCGGGGATCATGCGGCGGTCGACGCGGAAGGTCACCAGGTCCGGCACCACATTGGTGTTGATGCCGCCCTTGATCAGGCCGACGTTCAGCGTGGCGGTATCGATGCCCAGCGTCTTCGACTTGCGCGTGGCGAGTTCGGCGCGCAGGCCGTAGATGGCTTGCAGGATGTGGGTGGCGGCTTCGATCGCGTCCACGCCGGTGTGCGGCATGGCGGCGTGGCCCTGCTTGCCCTTGACCGTGACTTCCACGTGCAGGCAGCCATTGTGGGCCGAGGTGATGCCGTAGGAAAAGCCCGCCGAGATGGCGTAGTCAGGCTTGCTCAGGCCCTGGTCGAGCAGGAACCTGGGACCGATGTCGCCGCCGGTTTCCTCGTCGTAGGTGAATTGCAGTTCCAGCGTGCCGTTGAGGCTGGCGCCTTGCTTCTCGGCTTCCATCAGCGCCAGCACGGCGTAGGTGTAGGTGGCGAAGTCCGACTTGGACACCGCCACGCCGCGGCCGTACATGACCGGGCCGTGCTCGCTGTCGGCGATCTCGCCGCCGTACGGGTCCTTGGTCCAGCCCAGGCCGGGGGGCACCACGTCGCCGTGGGCGTTCATGGCGATGGTGGGGCCACCCTTGCCGAAGGTCTTGCGCACCAGCAGGTTGGTGGCGCTGATCATGCCGGCGGCCTTGACCAGTTCATCCGGCACCTTGTGCGCTTCCACCTTGAAGCCCAGGCCTTCGAGCAGCACCTTGGCGCGGGCGCCGTGCGCATCGCAGTCGCCCGCCGGGTTGTCGGACGGCACCTTGACCAGTTCGGCCAGGAAGGCTTCCTGCGCGGGGCGTTGCGCGTCGATGTAGTTGGTGAGCGTGGTCTGCAGCGGGTTCACGTTGTCTCGTGCGGTCATGTTTTATCTCTAAATCTAGATTTAAAAGTAAAAGCTGAAGGTTTTTCAGGATCGGGGATGCTGGCGCCGGGGCGTTTAATGCCTATTGGTGCCGTGCGGAATGCTTGTCGAAGTGCTCGACGAAATCGCCGAATACGGCGGCAGCGCTGGCGGCGTCTTCCGCAGTCATGATCTCGGTGGGGTGATGGCTGATGCCGCCGTTGCCGCAGCGCACAAACAGCATCGCCACATCGGCGATGGCGGCGATGGCCATGGCGTCGTGCCCGGCGCCGGAAGGCAGGTGGCGTACCGGCAGGCCCTGGCGGGCGATGGCCTCGGCCCATTGCTGCTGCAGCCAGGGCGCGCAAGGCACGCTGACGGCTTCATGGGTCTTGCGGACTTGTACGCGCACATTGCGGCGGGCGCACACGCGCTCGATTTCCGCCAGCACGTCGTTGACGGCAGCCTGGCGCACGGCGTCCTCGCCGGCGCGGATGTCGATGGAAAACACCGCGCGGCCGGGCACCACGTTGGCTGCGCCATTCGGCACATTGAACTGGCCGACCGTACCCACCAGACCCGGCAAGCCGCCGCAGCGGCGTTCGATGAAGAGGCCGATCTCGGCGCCGGCCATCGCCGCATCGCGGCGCATGTCCATCGGCACCGTGCCGGCATGCCCGGCCAGTCCTTCGAGTTCCACAATAAAACGGGTGGCGCCGGAGATCGCAGTAACGACGCCGAGCGGCAGGCCCTCGTTCAGCAGCACCGGGCCCTGCTCGATATGGACTTCCACGAAGGCCAGCACCTGCTCGCGCGCATGCGCGGCGGCGGGCAGGCCGGCGGGATCGAAACCGGCCTCGCGCATCACGTCGCGCATGGTCTTGCCGGAGTCGTCCACGTTGTCGAGCACCTTGTTGTCGAAGGTGCCGGCAATGGCCCGGCTGCCCAGCAGCGTCGCCTTGAAGCGCACGCCCTCTTCCTCGGCAAAACCGACCACCTCGATGGCAAACGGGAAGCGCTTGCCCTGCCGGTTCCATTGCGCCACGCAGGCAACCGGCAGGATCACGCCAAGGTTGCCGTCGTAGCGGCCGCCATCGCGCACGGTGTCGAAATGCGAGCCGGTGAGCAGTGCGGGCGCGTCGGGCGCGGTGCCCTCGTAGCGGCCGATCACGTTGCCGGCGGCATCGCGGCGCACCGTCATGCCGGCTTCGCGCATCCATTCGGCCAGTTGCGCGGCGGCGCCGTGATGCGCCTCGGTGAGATAGGTGCGGGTGAGCATGCCCGGCTGCTCGGTGTGGACGGCCAGGGTATCGGCCCAGGCCATGATGCGCGCCCCGGTTTCGGTAGCGGGCGTGAGGGTTGCTGCCATGCGTGTCTCCTGCTGGAAGTGCGCGAATGCGATGGCGCCGGATCATGCAAGCCCCGCCCCAGCGGCACCGCGCGGGTACCGGGCCGGTGCCCTGGGGAAAGTCCCAGGGGCGCCGCGACTCTCGTTCGAGAGCTCTATTCTGTGCGATTCATGGTAGCACAGTGAATTCAAAAATTGCATACAAAAATGATATGCACTATATTGGCTTCCATGTTCCGACAATTCGCTGCGGACAATCCGATCCGGACAGCGAATTGCGTGGATTCCGCTCCAACAGGAGGGCCAGTCCACGAGTCGCCGCAGCCCTCACCCGGCCACGCGCCCGGCACGTCAGGCCGGCCATCCCGCTACGCGGGCAACCGGCAATTCCTGCAGCAATGACAGGACGCGCCAGCCAGGCCTGGACGCGCCCGCATGGAGACAACGATGCACTCAGCAGTCCAGCCGCGGCCCGCTTCCGGCCGCCCGCAGTCCGCCCTCACCCGCTTTGCCCGTTCCCTGTTCGGCCAGGTCCTGATCGCTCTTGTGCTTGGCACTGCACTCGGCCTGCTCTTTCCCGAGTTTGCCGCCAAGCTCAAGCCGCTTGGCGACGGCTTTATCAAGCTGATCAAGATGTTGATCGGGCCGATCGTCTTCTGCGTGGTGGTGGCCGGTATCTGCGGCGCCGGCGAACTGAAGAAGGTGGGCCGGGTCGGCATCAAGGCGGTGCTGTACTTCGAGGTGGTCACCACGATTGCCCTGGCACTGGGCATTGCACTGGCCTACATCTTCCATCCCGGCTCCGGCATGAACGTCAACCCGGCCTCGCTCGACGCTTCGGCAATGTCCGCCTACGTGGACACCGCCGCCAAGGTCAAGAGCGCCGGCATGGCGGACTTCCTGATGAAGCTGATTCCCGGCACGGTGATGGGCGCATTCGCCAGCGGCGACGTGTTGCAGGTGCTGCTGGTGTCGATCCTGTTCGGCTGCGCGCTGTCGCTGGTGGGTGAGCGTGGACGGCCGCTGGTGTCGATGATCGATACCTTCTCGCACACGCTGTTCAAGATGATGAGCTTCATCATCAAGCTGGCGCCGCTGGGCGTGCTGGGCGCGGTGGCGTTCACGGTCGGCAAGTACGGCATCGGCTCGCTCAAGCAGCTCGGCTACCTGGTGGTGGTGTTCTACGGCGCGGTGAGCTTGTTCGTGCTGGTGGTGCTGGGCACGGTGATGCGCCTGTGCGGCTTCTCCGTGCTCAAGCTGATCCGCTACCTGCGCGCCGAACTGCTGGTGGTGCTGGGCACCGCGTCGTCGGACAGCGTGCTGCCGCAGATCATGAAGAAGCTCGAGTTCATGGGCATCAAGAAGTCGGTGGTTGGCCTGGTGATCCCCACCGGCTACTCCTTCAACCTCGACGCTTTCTCGATCTACCTGACGCTGGCCGCGGTGTTCATCGCCCAGGCTACCAATACGCCGCTGGCGCTTGGCGACCTGCTCGGCATCCTGGCGGTGGCGCTGGTCACATCCAAGGGCGCGCACGGCATTCCCGGCTCGGCTATCGTGATCCTGGCGGCGACGCTGTCGGCGCACCCGGCGATTCCGGCCATCGGCCTGGTGCTGGTGCTGTCGGTGGACTGGTTCATCGGCATCGCGCGCGCGGTCGGCAACCTGATCGGCAACTGCGTGGCAACCGTGGTGGTGGCCGCCTGGGAGAAGGACATCGACCGGGCGCGCGCCCATGACGTGCTCAACGGCAAGATCGACGCCACCGACCTGGACGCGGGACTGGCGCCGGCACCGCACGAGGCCGCGCCGGCCACTTCCGGGGCAGCCCGGCTGCCCGGCGCGGCCGCGGGGCGCTAGAATCTCGGCATTCCTCATATCGAGACGCAGCGCAAGCGCGCAATCATGCCCGAGCATATCGACCCTGCCATGACCGCCGAAGCGATCGCCGAAGACATCGTCGCGGCCATCGTTTCGCACCGGCTGCCGCCCGGCACCAAGCTGCGGGAGGAGGCCCTGGCCAGCGTCTACCGCGTGAGCCGCACCAAGGTGCGCGCCGCGCTGCTGATGCTGTCCAAGGACAAGGTCATCCAGATCGTGCCGGACAAAGGCGCCTTGGTGGCCAAGCCCAGCGCCGAGGAGGCGCGCGAAGTATTCGCCGTGCGCCGCATCCTGGAAGCCGCGCTGGCGCGTGAATTCGTGGCACGCGCCACCGCCGCCGACTACAAGCGCATCGACCGGCACCTCGCCGCCGAGAAAAAGGCGCTGACCGGCACCGATGCGCAAGCGCGCACCCGCCTGCTGGGCGATTTCCATATCATCCTGGCCGAAGTGGTGGGCAACGGCGTGCTGACCGGCATGCTGCAGGAGTTGTCGACGCGCAGCGCGGTGATCACCATGCTGTACCAGTCCCGCCGCGATGCTGCCTGCTCGTCCGACGAGCATCGCGAGTTTATCGAGGCTGCCCGCGCCGGCGACACCGAGCGCGCGGCGACCCTGATGGTGGACCACCTGAACCACGTCGAGGCGGCGCTGCATTTCGAGCAGGTGCCGCCCGCCCGCGGCAAGGACCTGGTGACGGCGCTGCTGGCCTGAGTCCGGCGTTTGCCGCTGCGCTTGACCTGCGTCAAGGCTGGCGCCGCGTCCTTGCCGCATCATCGATCCCGTCATGAAGCTGCGGGGGCGCGCTTCATGACACATGGCCCGTTCTTCGCGGACGGCAGCCCGCACGCCGGCCTGGGTGCGGGCTTTTTTTCATTCGCGCGGCGGCAATTCGTCCGCTTTCCCGCCTGCCGCCCTTGCCTTGCCCACCTTGTTGCGTACCTGGCGCAACGTCATTGCCGGATCCGTACGTGATCGAATCGTGGCTTCGGAGTAGGATGTCGGAGGCCCAGGTCAGAGGCCACATCAAAGACAAGACGACAATGGGCGATGCCGCGGCCGTACCGGCATCGGCGCATTCGACCCTCAAGACATCCACGACAAGGAGACTTCAATGACATCGCCCGTGCTCTATCACGCCGCCGAAGGCGTGGCCACCATCACCCTGAACCGCCCCGATGTGCTCAATGCGCTCAATGCGGAGCTGCTGGCTGAGCTGCGCGCCGCGGTCGAGCGCGCCGCACAGGACGAAGCCGTGCGTGCGGTCGTGTTGGCCGCCAACGGCCGGGGCTTTTGCGCCGGCGCGGATCTCGCCGGGCGCCAGTCCGAACTGAAGGACTCCGGCACGCTGCTGCGCGAGCGCTATCACCCGATCATCCTGGCACTGCGCAATATGCACAAGCCTGTGATTACCTCGGTCAACGGCGTGGCGGCCGGCGCCGGCATGAGCCTGGCGCTCGCCGGCGACGTGGTGCTGGCGGGACGGTCTGCCTCGTTCCTGCAGGCATTCTCCAAGATCGGCCTGGTGCCCGATGCGGGCAGCACCTACTTCCTGCCGCGCTATGCGGGCGAGATGCGGGCGCGCGCGCTGGCCATCCTGGCCGAGAAGATCGACGCCGCGGAAGCCCATCGCATCGGCCTGGTGTGGAAGGTGCACGACGACGAAGCCCTGCGGGCCGAGACCGCCAGGCTGGCAGCCCACCTGGCGCAGATGCCCACCTTTGCCTACGGCCTGATCAAGGAAGCGCTCAACGCCAGCCTGGAGAGCGACCTGCCCACGCAGCTCGAACGCGAGGCCACGATGCAATCGCGCGCGTCGAGCAGCGAGGACTTCAAGGAAGGCGTGGCGGCTTTCCTGGAGAAGCGCAAACCGGCATTCAAGGGACGCTGAAACGCCTCTTGCACGACCATGGGCCATCCCGCCGTGGCCGAGGCCGCGGTGATCGGCGTGCCGCATCCGACGTGGCAGGAGCGGCCGCTGCTGGTGGTGGTGCGCCGCCCCGGCAAGGCAGTCAGCGCCGCCGAACTGCTCGATTTCCTCGCCGCGCGCGTGGCGAAGTGGTGGGTGCCGGACGACGTCGCCTTTGTCGACGCGCTGCCCCACACGGCCACCGGCAAGCTGCTCAAGGTAAAGCTGCGCGAACAATTCAAAGACCATGTCCTGCCCACGGCGCAGGCACCCATTCAAGCAAGGAGTAACGCGACATGAGCACCAGCAGCGAACGCATCATCCTGACCATCGAAGACGGCGTGGCCGAGGTCAGGCTCAACCGCCCTGACAAGATGAACGCGCTCGATCCCGCCATGTTCGATGCGCTGATCGAAACCGGCCAGCAGCTCGCGCGCGCACCCGGCCTGCGCGCCGTGGTGCTGTCGGGCGCGGGCCGCGCCTTTTGCGCAGGGCTCGATATGCAGAGCATGGCGGGGCTGGCTGGCGGCGGCGAAGGTGGCGAAGGCGGCGAGAGCGGCGAGAGCGGCGAGGGCGGCGCCGGCCGTCTCGCGGCGCGCACCCATGGCATTTCCAATCGGCCGCAGTTCGCGTGCATGGTGTGGCGCGAATTGCCGGTGCCGGTGATTGCCGCGGTGCACGGCGTGGCGTTCGGCGGCGGGCTCCAGGTCGCGCTCGGCGCGGATTTGCGCTACGTTACCGCGGACACGCGCATGTCGGTGATGGAGATCAAGTGGGGCCTGGTGCCCGACATGGCCGGCATGTTATTGATGCGCGGACTCGTACGCCCGGACCGGCTGCGCGAGCTGATCTACAGCGGCCGCATCGTCGACGGCGAGCAAGCCTGCGCGCTGGGCCTTGCCACGGCCGTGGTGGACGACCCGCGCGCAACGGCACTGGCCACGGCGCGCGACATCGCCAACCGCAGCCCGGACGCGATCCGCGCGGCCAAGCGGCTGATGCAGGTGAGCGAGCACGGCGACGGTGCGGCCATCCTGTTGGCCGAATCGGTGGAGCAGGATCGCCTGATCGGCGGCGCCAACCAGCGCGAGGCGGTGACCGCCAATATGGAAAAGCGGGCACCGGTGTTCAAGCCGGCATCGTAGTCCACGCATGGCGCCGGCGCAGCCATTCTCGCCGGTGCCGTGTCATGCTTATGCCCGCCCGTTGGTGCGCCGGCGCTGCATGCGGCGGTAGAGCGCCAGGTAGACTGCCGCATTCAGCGCGAGCACCACGGCGCCGAGCACCATCTGGATCTCGCGCGTGAGGCCGTCGGGATAGATCAGCTGCATGACGTAATGCTGAATGAAATCGCCGCCATAGGCTGGCTGGCCCGCGCGCAGGCGCAATGTGCTTTCCAGCGGCGTGAGCGGGCAGATCCATCCGCTCCACTCCACCGCCACACCCCACACCGCCGCCGGCAGGTGCAGCCATGCGAGGCGTGGCCAGCGCCACACCAGCAGGCCGCCCAGCGTCACGAAGAGGATAAAGGCCAGGTGCAGCAGGACGACCGCGTCCGCCAGCCACGCCGCCATCATCGCCCTTGGCGCCCCGTCCAGTAGCCGGGCACCGCGAACGCCGCCTTCAGGTGCTCGATAAAGAAGCGGATCTTGGCCGGCACCGGACGCTGCTGCGGGTACACTGCCAGGATGTCGTAGTCGGGCAGCGCGTACTCGTCCAGCACGGTGATCAGTTCGCCGCTCTCCAGCTGCGACAGGATTTCCCACGTGGAGCGCCAGCCCAGCCCCAGTCCCTCGCCGGTCCAGCGATGCAGCAGTTCGCCGTCGTTGCAGTCGAGGTTGCCGGTCACGCGCACGGTCACGGTCTTGCCGTCCTGCTGGAAATACCAGCCGCGCTGCTGGCCGCCCTGCAGGTTGAAGGCCAGGCAGTTGTGCTGAGCCAGGTCGTCCAGCGTCTGTGGCACGCCATAGCGCGCGAAGTAGGCGGGCGTGCCGCAAACCACACGTTTATTGGTGGACAGCTTGATGGCGACGAAATTCGGATCGATGGCACCGCCGATGCGGATGCCCACGTCATAGCCTTCGCGCACCAGGTCCACCACGCGGTCGGTCAGGTTGAAGGAAATCTGCACCTCCGGATTCGCCGCCAGGAACGCCGGCGCATGCGGCGCCACGTGCTTGCGGCCGAACGCAGCCGGTGCCGACACGATCAGGTGGCCGGTGGCCTTGTGCTTGCCTTCGGCGATCAGCATCTCGGCACGGTCGAGATCGGCCAGTGCCTTCTTGCACTGCTCCATGAATGCCGCGCCCTGCTCCGTCACCACGATGCGCCGCGTCGAGCGGTGCAGCAGCTTCACGCCGATGCGCGCCTCCAGCGCATTGATGCGGCGCCCGATCATCACCGGCGTCACGCCTTGCGTCAGCGCGGCGGCCGCCATGCTGCCGTGTTCGACGACGGCGATAAAGGCTTCGATTTGTTTTAGCTTGTCCATGCTGTGTGTCTCCCGGGCGTCATTGTGGCGCATTTGGCGGCGGGTGGGCATGTGTGGGGGGCCATGGCACACCGCCAGCTTTGCACGAAGTCTCCGATAACGCCTTCAGATGATTCATCACCGCCACCACCCCCCCTCACCTGCCAGCCCGCACCGCAGGCCGCCCCCGCGGCATCCCCTGCGCGCGATGCCGGACTTCCTTGCTGAACTCCGCACACGCATGCGTCATCAGGTCCTCCGACCGATACACCAGGAACACCCGAAACTCCGGCAGCTCATCGCTGATCGGCAGACGCACCAACGACTCCGGATCCAGCCGCAGCGGCCCGGTGCCGTCGAACACAAAGTCCGACCACATGCTGATCAGGTCGGTGCGCGTGGCGAGTTGGAGCCCTAGCAGGTTGGAGGCGCTCTGCACGATGCGCTTGGGCATGTCGAGCCGGTGCATGCGCATCAGGCTGGCCAGCGGACTGCCGGGATCGTCGAGCGGGTCGAGCACGAGCCAGTCGGCGTCGAGCAACGGCCGCACCCGGCGTACCCGTCGCAGCGGATGGCCGGCGCGCACCGCCAGCGACATGCCGGTGGAGAACAGCGGTTCCCACTGGAACGCGCCGGTGCCGGGGCCGCTGTTGGTGGAGATCAGGCCAAGGTCGAGCCGGCCTTCGCGCAAGCCTTCGAGGATTTGCTGCGGGCGCTGTTCGAAGCCGCGCAGGGCCACATTGGGAAAGCGCGTGCGGAACGCGGCCATGGCGTCAGGTAGCGGGCCGCTGGAGGCGACGGCGGTCAGCCCGATATTGAGTTGTGCATCCGCGTGGCCGCGGATCGCTTCGATGTCTTCCAGCGCGTGACGCAGCTCCTGCTCGACAAGGCTGGCGCGCTTGACCAGCGCGACGCCATAGGGGGTCAGACTCACGCCGCGCACCGACCGCGACATCAGCGTGACGCCGAGTTCGCGCTCCAGTTCGGCAATCGCCTTGGACAGCGCCGGCTGCGACACATGCAGGCTGCGCGAGGCTTCGTGGATGCTGCCGTGCCTGGCTACCGCCAGCAGGACGCGCAGTTGCTGCAGTTTCATCTCTTGCTCCCTCCTTGGTGTTCCTGCGGCGGTTCCTGGCGCGCCCCGTTCGGGTGCGCCATGCCCGGCGAGCGTGCGCGCGGGACGTTTTCCGCACGCCAGCGCGTACCCGCCGCTGCACCTGCCATGCCCCATGGCACAAGGCCGCTCGGTACTTCTACCGATGGCGGCGCAACCCTGGTTATGACGGCGATGCCATTTGGTTATCAGGATGAAAATATATGATTTTTGGCTTCCCGTGTTTGCCTGAATACTGCATCGCCAGGGAGTCCCCACATTCCCTACGCTGGACGCAGGCAACCGCCGGCCTCCGCGACCCCCTCCCCCAACCAAGTTCGTGGAGACACCGACATGAACGATGCCACCCTGCCTGGCGCGCCGTCCCTGGCGCCTTCCCAGGCAACGTCCGCCGGCCCGGCACGCCAGAGCCAGTTCCGCCTGATCGCAGCCTGCTCGATCGGCAACGCGCTGGAGATGTACGACTTCACCGTCTACAGCTTCTTCGCCCTGCTGATCGGCAAGCTGTTCTTTCCTTCCGATAGCGCATACGGCTCGCTGCTGCTGGCGGTGGCAACCTTCGGCATCGGCTTTGTGATGCGGCCGCTGGGCGGCTTCGTGATCGGCAACTACGCGGACCGCCGCGGGCGCAAGGCTGCGATGACGCTGACCATTGGCCTGATGGTGCTCGGCACGCTGTGCCTGGCCTTCGCGCCGACCTACGCCTTCGCGGGCGTGTTCGGGCCGCTGATGATCGTGGCGGGGCGCCTGCTGCAGGGTTTCTCGCTGGGCGGCGAGATCGGCGCTTCCACCGCCATGCTGATGGAGTCCGGCGGCGTCAAGGGCCGCGGCTTCCGCGTCAGCTGGCAGCTCGGCAGCCAGGGCATCGCGGCAACGCTGGGCGCGCTCACGGCTGCAATTCTTTATGGCGCGCTGCCGCAGGCATCGCTGGAAAGCTGGGGCTGGCGCCTGCCCKTCGTGCTGGGCCTGCTGATCGCGCCGGTGGGGCTGTATATCCGCGCTCACCTGGATGAGACCCACACGGCGCAGCCGCACGCCCCCAGCCCGCTCGGCACGCTCTTCCGCGAGCACGGGGGCACCGTCGTCAAGGGCATCCTGGCCATCATCGGCGGCACGGTCGCCACTTACCTGGTGGTGTATTTCATGCCCACCTACATGATCCGCGAACTGCATCTGCCGCCGTCGCTGTCGCTGCTGTCGGGCTGCGTGACGGGTCTGGTGTGCCTGGTGGTTTCGCTGATCGCCGGCACGCTGGCCGACCGCATGCCGCGCCGCAAGCCGCTGGTGCTGGGCTCGATGGCCTTCACGCTGGTGTGCCTCTATCCGGCGTTCTGGCTGATGACCCATTACCCGAGCGTGCCGGTGGCGCTGTCGCTGTCCGCCCTGTTGATCGCCAGCGTCTATCTCGGCACCACGCCGATGCTGCTGATGCTGATGGAGATCCTGCCGGGCAAGGTGCGGGCAAGTGGCCTGTCGGTGATCTACGCAATCGGCGTGACCGTGTTCGGCGGCTCCTGCCAGTTCATCGTCACCTGGATGCTGGCCAAGACCGGCAATCCAATGGCGCCGGCCTTCTACATGATGGCCTGCGGCGCGGTGACCATCCTCGCGGTGTCGACCATCCGGGAAACCCGAGCCGATTGAGACTTTCCTCCCCCGCCGCTTCGTAGCAAAGGAATACAGAATGACCCGCGAACCCACCCTGACCCCCTTCCAGCTGCTGCCGCACCTGCTGCCGCAGATCCGGATCGATGCCGATACCTTTATCGGCATCCGCCGCCAGATCCATGCCCAGCCCGAGCTGGGATTCGAAGTGGGCGCGACCAGCAAGCTCGTCGCCACGCTGCTGGAGAGCTGGGGCTATGAAGTGCACACCGGCATTGGCAAAAGCGGCGTGGTGGGACAGCTCAAGTTGGGCAGCGGCACGCGCCGCCTCGGCATCCGCGCCGACATGGACGCGCTGCCCATCGTCGAAGCCACCGGCCTGCCCTATGCCAGCAAGAACCAGGGCAAGATGCACGCCTGCGGCCACGACGGCCACACCGCCATCTTGCTGGCGGCCGCCAAGGCGCTGGCGGACAGCCGCGACTTCGACGGCACGCTCAACCTGATCTTCCAGCCCGACGAGGAAAACCTGTGCGGTGCGCGCGCGATGATCGAGGATGGCCTGTTCGAGCGCTTCCCCTGCGACGCGGTCTATGCCTTGCACAATATGCCGGGCGTGCCGGCCGGCAGCTTCCGTGTCTTGCCGGGCCCGGTGAGCCTGTCGTCCGACGTGGCCGACGTGACCATCAGGGGCGTGGGCGGGCACGGCGCCATGCCGCACCGCGCGCGCGATCCGATCGCGGCATCGGCGGCGATTGTCACGGCGTTGCAGACGGTGGTGGCGCGCAATGTGGCGCCCGACGACACGGCCGTGGTATCGGTCGGTTTCATTCGTGGCGGCGCGACCCATAATGTGATTCCGGAATCGGTCACGCTGGGCCTGAACGTGCGCGCGGCGCGCCCGGAGACCCGCGCACTGGTCGAGCAGCGTATCCGCGAGATTGTCAGCCTGACAGCGCAGGCGCACGGCGTGGAAGCGCACATCGATTATCGCCAGCTGACGCCGCCGATGGTCAACACCGAAAGCGAGACAAGGCTGGCGCAGGCGGTTTGCAGCGAGCTGGTCGGCGCCGGCAATGTTGTGACGCATGCGCCCAAGGGCCTGAACGGCAGCGAGGACTTTGCCTGGATGCTCAACGAGGTACCGGGCTGCTACCTGATCCTCGGCAACGGCGAGGGCGAGTTCGGCGGCTGCATGGTGCACAACCCCGGCTATGACTTCAACGACCAGGTGCTGCCGCTGGGCGCCGCTTGCTGGGTCCGGCTGGCGCAGACTTACCTGACGGCCTGAGACCGCAGGGGCGGACCCGCTGCGGCGTCGTCCGCCTGCGCCGCCTCGTCCGCTTGCGCGGGCGTGCCGCCATCGCGGACTTCCGGTGGCACCGGCGCCGGCGATGGCACCGCAGGGGCCGCCGGCGCTGTAACGGGCAGGGTTGCCGGCGTTATTGCCGCCGGCATCGCCGCCAGCCCCAGCTGCGCGCTGATCTCCGCCGCTTCGGCCAGCACGTAGAGCAGCCGCCGCAGTGGCCGGCTGACCTGCAGTTGCAGGAAGACCGATAGCGCCGCACCCAGGACGAAGGCAATGCCGTACAGCGACAGCAGCGGCAGCAGGCTGCCGCCCTTGCGCGGCAGTTCAATCAACCCGCTGACCAGCGCCAGCGCAAACGGGCTCACCGCGAGCAGCAGCCCGATCGTCCGCGCCATCCCCTCCCACATCCGCAACTGCGCGTTGACGCGCCGGGCCCGCGCGCGCAGCGCCTGGGCCGGTATCCGCGCCAGCGTGCGCAGCAGCGCGCTTTCCGCCTCATCGTGCCGGTCGACCTGGTCAGCGAGCTGGCCCAGCGGGTCGCGCAGCCTGCGCGCGAGCGCGGGCAGGTGCGTCAGCAGCAGCGCCGCCAGCCCCGCCGCGCTGCCGCCCAGCAGGCTGTAGACCAGCCGCGCCTGCCACGGGGCCGGCGTCTGCCTGATCTGGTACTTGGTGTACAGCACCGCGCCGGTCACCAGCAGCGCGGCCAGCGAACAAGCCTGGAACAGCCACAGCAGGCCACGCTGCAGCCGCATCAGCCTGATGGCGGCCGCAGGCGATGCGGCGGCATCGGATTCGGCGGGCGGCTTCCGCTGGAGCGCGTCGAGCAGCTCTCGGGTGGGAGGGAGCCTGGTCTGCATGGTGATTCGGTTGGGATTGGGTGGTTCCTGCGCCTGCGCGGTGCGCGGGCACCGGCGCAATACCTGCACATTGTCGCCATTTGGCGCGCCCGCGGGGTGCGCGGCACGGTCGCTGGCGGGTCTATTGCTGCAATTCTCCACGCATCGTTGTCGTCACACAACGTATGGGAACAGGACGGCCGCGAGGCGCCCCGGCAACCAGTTTCCGGCACCGCGCGCCTTCATTCGATATCACTGGTATCGAATCAACTAATCTCCCTTCCCTTTATCCCAACCCGCTTGCGGGAATAGCATGGACTCCAGCAGTGATTCGCAGCAATTCATAGCCATTCACAAAACATCGCATCAACGATTGGAGACAGATATGCCGAAGATGAGAGCAGTTGACGCGGCCATCGCCGTGCTGGAAAAAGAAGGTATCACCACCGCGTTCGGCGTGCCCGGCGCCGCCATCAACCCGTTCTACTCGGCCATGCGCCGTGCTGGCACGATCGATCATTTCCTGGCCCGCCACGTGGAAGGCGCCTCGCATATGGCCGAGGGCTACACCCGCGCCGAAGCCGGCAATATCGGTGTGTGCGTCGGTACCTCGGGCCCCGCCGGCACCGACATGATCACCGGCCTGTACTCGGCCTGGGCTGACTCCATCCCCATTCTCTGCATCACCGGCCAGGCGCCGCGCGCGCGCCTGTACAAGGAAGACTTTCAGGCCGTCGATATCGAATCGATCGCCAAGCCGGTGACCAAGTGGGCCGTGACCGTGCGCGAGCCGGCGCTGGTCCCGCAAGTGTTCCAGCAGGCCTTCCACCTGATGCGCTCCGGCCGCCCGGGTCCGGTGCTGATCGACCTGCCCTTCGACGTGCAGGTCGCCGAGATCGAATTCGATCCGGAAACCTACCAGCCGCTGCAACCGTACAAGCCGTCCGCCTCGCGCGCGCAGATCGAGAAGGCCATTGCCATGCTCAACGCGTCCGAGCGTCCGCTGATCGTGTGCGGCGGCGGCGTGATCAACGCCGATGCATCCGAGCTGCTGGTGGAGTTCGCCGAACTGGTCAACGTGCCGGTGGTCCCCACGCTGATGGGCTGGGGCGTGCTGGCCGACGACCACCCGCTGCAAGCCGGCATGGTTGGCCTGCAGACGTCGCACCGCTACGGCAACGCCACGATGCTGGCATCGGACTTCGTGCTCGGCATCGGCAACCGCTGGGCCAACCGCCACACGGGCAGCGTCGAGGTCTACACCAAGGGCCGCAAGTTCGTGCACGTGGATATCGAGCCCACCCAGATCGGCCGCGTGTTCGGCCCGGACCTGGGCATCGTCTCCGACGCCAAGGCCGCGCTGGAACAGTTCGTGGAAGTGGCGCGTGAAATGAAGATGGCCGGCCGCCTGCCGTGCCGCAAGAGCTGGGTGGCGGATGTGCAAAAGCGCCGCCGCACCATGCAGCGCAAGAGCGACTTCGACAACGTGCCGGTCAAGCCGCAGCGCGTGTACCGCGAGATGAACCAGTACTTCCCGCGCGATGTCCGCTATGTGTCCACTATCGGCCTGTCGCAAATCGCCGCCGCGCAGTTCCTGTCGGTCAACGAGCCGCGCCACTGGATCAACTGCGGCCAGGCCGGCCCGCTGGGCTGGACCATTCCCGCCGCCATCGGCGTGAAGGTGGCCTCGCCGGAATCGGATGTGGTGGCCATCTCGGGCGACTACGACTTCCAGTTCATGATCGAGGAACTGGCCGTGGCCGCGCAGTTCAAGGTGCCGTACATCCACCTGGTGGTGAACAACTCCTACCTCGGTCTGATTCGCCAGGCGCAGCGCAATTTCGAGATGGACTACTGCGTGCAGCTCGCCTTCGACAACGTGAACTCGCCCGAACTCAACGGCTACGGCGTGGATCACGTGAAGGTGGTGGAAGGCCTGGGCTGCAAGGCGATCCGTGTGTTCAAGCCGGAAGACATCGCGCCGGCCTTTGCCGAAGCGCGCGACCTCATGGCCGAGTTCTCGGTGCCGGTGGTGGTGGAAGTGATCCTGGAGCGCGTGACCAATATCGCGATGGGCACCGAGATCGACAACATCAACGAGTTCGAGCCGATCGAAGACATCGAGGAAGCCATCCTCCGCGAAGAAGTGGAAACGGCGTAAGCAACGCGGGCTGACAAGCGCGGGCCATGAGCCCGCGCGCAGCGCTGCATCCCTCCGCCCCAATCACCGCATCCGCGCGAGCGGAACGCACAAGACAAGTCATCCGGAAACTGCAATGCCAAAACTTGCCGCCAACCTGACCATGCTGTTCAACGAAGTGGCCTTTCTCGACCGCTTCGAAGCCGCCGCGCGCGCGGGCTTCCGCGGCGTGGAGTTCCTCTTCCCCTACGCCTTCCACGCCGACCAGATCGCGGATCGCCTCAACCGTTTCCAGCTCGACCTCGTGCTGCACAACCTGCCCGCCGGCAAGTGGGAAGCGGGCGAGCGCGGCATTGCCTGCCACCCGGACCGCGTGGGCGAGTTCCAGGACGGCGTGGGCGAGGCGATCAAGTACGCCAAGGTGCTGGGCGTACGCCAGCTGAACTGCCTGGTCGGCATCCAGCAGCAGAACGTCAAGCGTGAACAGGCACAGGAAACGCTGGTGGAAAACCTGCGCTTTGCGTCGCAGGCGCTTGCCGCCGAGCAGATCGATCTGCTGGTCGAGCCGATCAACACCTTCGATATTCCCGGCTTCTTCCTGTCAGGCACGCAGCAGGCGCTGGACCTGATCGAACAGGTCAACGCGCCCAACCTCTACGTGCAGTACGACATCTATCACATGCAGCGCATGGAAGGCGAAATCGCCGCCACGCTGAAAGCCCACCTGCCAAAGATCAAGCACGTGCAGCTGGCCGACAACCCGGGCCGCAACGAGCCGGGCACCGGGGAGCTGAACTACCACTTCCTGTTCAAGTGGCTCGACCAGATCGGCTACGGCGGCTGGGTCGGCTGCGAATACAAGCCGCGCACGACCACCACGGAAGGCCTGGGCTGGCGCGCTGAACACGGCGTGCAGTAAGCAGACGAACCATCGCATCACCAAGACAGATTTCGACATTCCATCAAGGAGACATCACATGGCAAACCAACGCAACGTCGGCTTTATCGGCCTGGGCATCATGGGCGCACCGATGGCGGGCCACCTGCGCGCGGCCGGCCACACGCTGTTCGTGCATGACGTCAGTCCCGCGCCGCAAGCGCTGGTCGATGCCGGCGTCACGGTCTGCACCAGCGCCGAGGAAGTCGCCAAGCGCGCCGACATCATCGTGATCATGGTGCCCGACACGCCGCACGTGGAAGCCGTGCTGTTTGCCGAGAAGGGCGTGGCCGCCGCGCTCAAGGCCGCCGGCAAGGAAGCCGCGCACGGCAAGATCGTGGTCGACATGAGCTCGATCTCGCCGATCGCCACCAAGGACTTCGCCGCGCGCATCAACAAGCTCGGCGCCGCTTACCTGGACGCGCCGGTCTCCGGCGGCGAAGTGGGCGCCAAGGCGGCATCGCTGACCATCATGGTCGGCGGCCCGCAAGAGTCGTTCGATGAGGTCAAGCCGCTGTTCGACCTGATGGGCAAGAACGTGACGCTGGTTGGCGGCAACGGCGACGGCCAGACCACCAAGGTGGCCAACCAGATCATCGTGGCGCTGAACATCCAGGCCGTGTCCGAGGCACTGCTGTTCGCCTCCAAGGCGGGCGCGGATCCGGCGCGCGTGCGCCAGGCGCTGATGGGTGGCTTCGCGGCTTCGCGCATCCTGGAAGTGCACGGCGAGCGCATGGTCAAGCGTACGTTCGATCCGGGCTTCCGCATCGAGCTGCACCAGAAGGACCTGAACCTGGCACTGCAAGGCGCCAAGGCGCTGGGCGTGGCGCTGCCCAACACCGCTACCGCGCAAGAGCTGTTCAACACCTGCGCCGCCAACGGCCTGGGCAAACAGGATCACTCGGCACTGTGCCGCGCCATCGAGATCATGTCCAACCATGAGATCGCCAAGGGCGGCGCCAAGTAAGCAGCACCATCACGGCCTGCCCTGGGCAGGCCCGCATCATTCTCCGGCCGCGCGCGGCCGGAGACGCAGCACTTCCGGATCCAGTCATGTACGCCACCGATTCCCACTCCACGCTGCTGGTGCCCCGGCGCCCGGCCGGTCTTTCCGATCCACGCGCGCTGCTGCGCGACCTGTTCGATACCGCGGTCGGCGCCGTCAGCGCCACCCATTGCCTGCCGCCGCAGCTGCCGGCGCCGCCCAAGGGCCGCACGGTGGTGATCGGCGCGGGCAAGGCTGCCGCCGCCATGGCGCAGGCCGTCGAGGCGCACTGGCAAGGTGAACTGTCCGGGCTGGTTGTCACGCGCTATGGACATGGCGCGGCGTGCCGCCGCATCGAGGTGGTGGAAGCCGCGCATCCGGTACCCGACGAAGCCGGCCAGCGCGCCGCGCAACGCATGGTGGAACTGGTCGAGGGCCTCACCGCCGACGACCTGGTGCTGTGCCTGATCTCCGGCGGCGGCTCCGCGCTGCTGGCCGCGCCCGCCCCCGGCATCACGCTCGCCGACAAGCAGGCCGTGAACCGCGCGCTGCTCAATGCTCAA
>NZ_JBFTQG010000026.1:0-88097 GCF_056398885.1 Cupriavidus sp. 01T418 | reverse complement strand
AAGGTGATCTGGCCAAACTGCGCGCTCTGGATGCCCACGTAGGCCTGGCGACCGAACAGGCGGCCGCCTTGCTGCGATGTGCCGGTGTCCAGGTTAAAGCCGCTTTCCAGAACGAAAATGGATTTCAGGCCGCTGCCAAGATCTTCCACGCCGCGCAAGCCCCAACGCGAGCCGGACAGGCCGCCGGAGTTCATGCGGTAGGCATTGTTGGACGGGCCGGCATTGAACTTGTTGGCTGCCGTGGGGACGACTCCAACATGATTGGCGTACTCGATGTTTATGTCTGCCACGCCGTACAGCGTCACACTGCTCTGCGCATGTGCGCTACCGGCGCAGATTGCGCCCGCAGCGATAAGTGCAAGATTGAGCTTGCTCAGCTTGCTGGATGATTTCACCACCTCGTCTCCTTTTGTGGATTTTTTATGCCTGTTACAAACGATTTTTTCTATTTTCATCATCCCATCTTTCACGACCGCCTCAGTAACGTGAAAGTGCCATGCAGGCCATTTCTACATCACCCGCGATGACCTTCCCGTCCTGGGTGCAAGCTATGATAGCAGCACAGGTTAGTTTATGTCGACATGATTAGCGTTAGTCGCGCAACGCAGGCGTCGTGGCGCGATACGCGCCGGGCCGCAGCCCGGTCCAGCGCCGGAACGCCCGGTGAAAAGCCCCGGGCTCGGCAAAGCCAAGTTCGGCCGCGATCTCCGCCAGCGGGCGGGTGGAATGGCTGAGCGCCTCGATGGCCAGGTCGCGCCGCATTTCGTCCTTCAGTTGCTGGTAGCTGCCGCCCTCCTCCATCAGCCGGCGCCGCAACGACGACGACGACATGTGCATGTCGTGCGCCAGCCGGTCGAAGGTGGGCCACTGCTCCGGCGGCTGGGCACGCAACCAGCGCCGCACGCGGGCCATGATGCTGCCGCGGTCGCTGTACTTGACCACCACGTTGTGGGGCGCGTCGCGCAGGAAGGCCTTGAGGCTGCGTTCGTCCTGGTGCACGGGCTGGTCGAGCCAGGCGGCGTCGAACACCAGCGCCGTGGCCGGCTGGCCGAACGCCAGGTGGCGCGAATACATCAGGCGGTATTCCGCGCTGTAGACCGGCTCCGGATAGCTGAACGCCGCCAGCAGGATGGGCACCCGCCGGCGCAGCAGCCAGCTCATCAGCCCGTGCAGCATGATCAGCATGGTCTCCTGGGCGAACACGCCGGGCGGCCGCTCGGATGGCGCCGTGAGCACCAGCGCCGCCCGCCCCCGCTTGCCTGCGCCGTCCTCGCCAGCGCCTTCGCGCTCCAGGCGCACGCCGATATCGTCGAGCAGCAGGCCGAAATAACGCACCACCCGCTCCAGGCCCTGCGCCAGCGTCTTGCTGCCGGCGACCGCGTGGCACAGCATGGCAAAGCTGCCGCGCTTCATGCGGCGCGAATCCTGTCCAAAGAATTCATCGTCGAGCGCGGCGGCCACTTCCATCCACAGGGCGCTATAGCTTGCGGCGGACACGCGCGCCTGCGGCACCGCCAGCAGCGCCGGCACGATGCCGGCAGCCTGCAGCACCGGCTCCGGCGCGATGCCGCGCGCGCGCAGGCCCGTGATGGCGTGATGCACGAAGCAAATGGCGACGCTGTGTTTTTCCATGGAGCGCAACGATCAGTACGGGACGGTCTGCCTGCCCGGGCTTGCCGGCAGTGGCAAACGAGTTCAGCAAGGTTGGCGGATTCTGGCATAGGAGCGTCCCGGCTGTCTTCCTACACTTGCTGCCATGCCCTCCCGCGCTGCGCGGGCCGCCCGACAAACCACCCCGCGCCAGACCCGGCGCAACCCGAGCCGCCATGCATCAGGAATTCAGCGAACAGCAAGCCATGATCCGCGACACCGCGCGCGCCTTCGCCAGCGAACGGCTGGCGCCGCATGCCTCGGACTGGGACCGCGCCGGCAAGCTGCCACCGGAAATCGTGGCCGAGATGGGCGCGCTTGGCCTGCTCGGCATGATCGTGCCCGAGGAATGGGGCGGCACGTATACCGACTACCTCGCCTATGCGCTGGCCATCGAGGAGATCGCCGCCGGCTGCGCCGCCTGCGCCACGCTGATGAGCGTGCACAACTCGGTAGGCTGCGGCCCCATCCTGCACTACGGCACCGAGGCGCAGAAGGCGCGCTACCTGCCGCGCCTGGCCAGCGGCGAGATCATCGGCGCGTTCTGCCTGACGGAGCCGCAGGCCGGCTCCGAGGCACATAACCTGCGCACCCGTGCGCGCGCCACGGACGACGGCTGGGTGCTGTCCGGCAGCAAGCAGTTCGTCACCAACGGGCAGCGCGCCAGCGTGGCCATTGTGTTTGCCGCCACCGAACCGGAGCAGGGCAAGCGCGGCCTGTCGGCCTTCGTGGTGCCCACCGATACGCCCGGCTTCGTGGTACACACGCCGGAGCGCAAGCTCGGCATCCGCGCCTCGGACACCTGCGCCATTACGCTGGATGACTGCCACCTGCCGCACGACGCGTTACTTGGCGAACCCGGCGAGGGCTTGCGCATTGCCTTATCCAACCTGGAAGGCGGGCGCATCGGCATTGCGGCGCAGGCGCTCGGCATCGCCCGCTCCGCCTTCGAAGCCGCCTGCCGCTATGCCGCCGAGCGCGTGCAGTTCGGCCGCCCGCTGCGCGAGCACCCGCCGATTGCCAACATGCTGGCCGACATGGCCACCGAACTGAACGCCGCGCGCCTGCTGGTGCACCGCGCCGCGCATATGCGCACGGCGGGCCAGCCCTGCCTGTCCGAAGCCTCGCAAGCCAAGCTGTATGCCTCCGAACTGGCCGAGCGCGTTTGCTCCAAGGCGCTCCAGATCCACGGCGGCTACGGCTACCTGGAAGACTACCCGGTCGAGCGGCACTACCGCGACGCCCGCATCACCCAGATCTATGAAGGCACCAGCGAGATCCAGCGCATGCTGATCGCCCGCAGCCTTTAAGCGCACTTTAAGCGCACTTTAGGCACCCTGCCCTTTTCCAGCCCTGACCCACCAGAACCCAGAACCGACGGAGATCACACAATGAGTGCCCAGCCCGCCAACGCCACCACCGCCGTGCCCACCGTCAAGCTGTTGATCAACGGCGAGTGGGTGGAATCCGCCGCCACCGAATTCCGCCCGGTGGTCAATCCCGCCACGCAAGAGGTGCTGGCGCAAGTGCCGCTGGCCACCGCGGCCGAGGTCAATGCTGCCGTGGGTGCGGCGCATCGCGCCTTTGCCACCTGGCGCCATACGCCGCTGGGCGCGCGGCTGCGCGTCATGCTCAAGTACCAGGCGCTGATCCGCGAACACAGCAAGCGGATCGCCGCCATCCTGACCGCCGAGCAGGGCAAGACCCTGGCCGATGCCGAAGGCGATATCTTCCGCGGGCTGGAGGTGGTGGAGCACGCCTGCTCGATCGGCACGCTGCAGCAGGGCGGCTTCGCCGAGAACGTGGCGGCCACCGTGGACACCTACACGCTGCAGCAGCCCATCGGCGTCTGCGCCGGCATCACGCCGTTCAACTTCCCGGCCATGATCCCGCTGTGGATGTTTCCGATGGCCATCGTGTGCGGCAACACCTTCGTGCTCAAGCCCTCGGAGCAGGACCCGTTGTCCACCATGGAACTGGTCAAGCTGGCCGTCGAGGCCGGCGTGCCGGCGGGCGTGCTCAACGTGGTGCACGGCGCGCGCGAAGTGGTCGATGCCCTGTGCACGCACCCGGACATCAAGGCCGTCTCCTTCGTCGGCTCCACCGCCGTGGGCACCCACGTCTACGACCTGGCGGGCGCGCACGGCAAACGCGTGCAATCGATGATGGGCGCCAAGAACCACGCCGTGGTGCTGCCCGACGCGCACCGCGAACACACGCTCAATGCCCTGGTTGGCGCGGCCTTCGGCGCGGCCGGCCAGCGCTGCATGGCGACCTCGGTGGCCGTGCTGGTGGGCGCGGCGCGCGAGTGGCTGCCCGATCTGGTGGCCAGGGCCAGGACGCTCAAGGTTGGCGCCGGCAGCGAGCCGGGCGTCGATGTCTGCCCGGTGGTGTCGGTAGCGGCCAAACAGCGCGTAGTCGGCCTGATCGATGCCGGCGAGCGCGAAGGCGCCACCCTGTTGCTGGACGGCCGCAACGTGCAGGTGCCTGGCCACCCCGACGGCAACTTCATCGGCCCGACCGTTTTCGCCGACGTCACCACGGAAATGTCGATCTACACCCAGGAGATCTTCGGCCCGGTGCTGGTGGTGATTGCGGTCGACACGCTGGATGAAGCCATTGCGCTGGTCAACCGCAATCCCTTTGGCAACGGCACCGGCGTATTCACGCAAAGCGGCGCGGCGGCGCGCAAGTTCCAGAGCGAGATCGACGTCGGCCAGGTCGGCATCAATATCCCGATCCCGGTGCCGGTGCCCTACTTCAGCTTTACCGGCTCGCGAGGCTCCAAGCTGGGCGACCTGGGCCCCTACGGCAAGCAGGTGGTGCAGTTCTATACGCAGACCAAGACGGTGACGGCACGGTGGTTCGATGACGCCACGGTGAACGATGGGGTGAATACCACCATCAGCCTGCGTTAAGCACATCGCCGGTCTGCTCCCCTCTCCCGCAGGCGGGAGAGGGGAGCAGACAATGAATCCCGGGAAGTCACTGCCGCCCGATCCTCAAGCAAGGAGCACACATGCACATCGCCTTCATCGGCCTCGGCAACATGGGCGCACCGATGGCCCGCAACCTGCTGAAAGCAGGCCACAGCCTGGCCGTATTCGACCTCAACCCCGCCGCGCTGGCCTCCCTGCAAGCCGACGGTGCCGCCATTGCGCAATCCGCCCGCAAGGCAGCGGCCGAGGCCGACTTCGTCATTACCATGCTTCCCGCGGCCGCCCACGTGCGCGCCACCTACCTGGATGCGGAAGGCGTCCTCGCCGGTGTTCGCCCTGGGGTGCCGCTGGTGGACTCCAGCACCATCGACCCCGCCACCATCCGCGCGCTGGCCGCCGAGGCCGGCAAGCAAGGCAACCCGATGGCCGACGCCCCGGTCTCCGGCGGTACCGGTGGCGCGCAAGCCGGCACGCTGACCTTCATGGTGGGCGCGGAACAAACCCTGTTCGAACAGCTGAAACCCCTGCTGTCCGGCATGGGCCGCAACATTGTCCATTGCGGCGGCACCGGCACCGGCCAGGTCGCCAAGATCTGCAACAACCTGATCCTCGGCATCTCCATGATCGGCGTATCCGAGGCGATGGCGCTCGGCGTCAAGCTCGGCATCGACGCCAGCGTGCTGGCCGGCATCGTCAATACCTCCACCGGCCGCTGCTGGGCCGCCGACACCTGCAATCCCTACCCCGGCGTGATCGAGACCGCCCCGGCCTCGCGCGGCTACAGCGGCGGCTTTGGCGCGGACCTGATGCTCAAGGACCTGGGCCTGGCCGCGGACGCCGCCCGCAGCGTGCGCCAGCCGCTCTTCCTGGGCGCCCTGGCCCAGCAGATCTACCAGGCCGTGAGCCAGGCCGGCGACGGGCAGCTCGATTTCTCGGGCGTGATCCGCCAGTACATGGCGCAAGGGGAGCCGGCAGCATGACCGAACACGCGATCGACTGGCATATCGCCCGCCTGACCCTCAAGCGCCCGCCCRCCAATGCCCTCAATGCCGAGGGCCTGCAGATGCCGCGCAAGAGCGCCCCCCCGCTGCCATGACTCCCGAACCCGAGGTGCTGTTCCAGGAGATCAACGGCGTTGGCGTGATCACGCTTAACCGGCCGCGCCAGTTGAATGCCTTGTCGTACCCGATGATCGGCATGCTCGATACGCAGCTTGCCGCCTGGGCCGCGCGCGACGACATCGTCGCCGTACTGCTGCGCGGCGCGGGCAGCAAGGCCTTCTGCGCCGGCGGCGACATCCGCGCGCTGTACGACAGCTTCCATGCCGGCACGACTTTGCGCCAGCAGTTCTTCGTCGACGAGTACCGGCTCGACTATCGCCTGCATGGCTATCGCAAACCCGTGGTGGCGCTGATGGACGGCATTGTCATGGGCGGTGGCATGGGGCTGGCGCAGGCCGCGCATCTGCGCGTGGTCACCGAGCGCTCGCGCGTGGCAATGCCCGAGACCGGCATCGGCCTGGTGCCGGACGTGGGGGCAAGCCATTTCCTGTCGAAGCTGCCGCTGGCGCTTGCGCTCTATGTCGGGTTGACCGGCGTGACGCTGGGCGCTGCCGATACGCTGCTGTGCAAGCTGGCCGATATCGCCGTGCCGGCCGCGAGCCTGGAGGATATCGAGCAGACGCTGGCCGGCATTCGCTGGACCGGCGATGTGCTGGCCGACCTCCGCGCCGCGCTTCAGGCAACGGCCGCCGCCAGCGTCGCCGACGCGCCGTTGCAGGCGGCGTTGCCCGCCGTGCTGCGGCATTTCCGCGCCGACGCGAGCTTGGCCGAGCTGCTCGACAGCCTGGCGGCCGAATCCGATCCAGCCTATGCCGGCTGGGCCGCGCGCACGCTGGAGATCCTGCGCGGCCGCTCGCCACTGATGATGGCGGTGACGCGGGAACTGCTGCTGCGTGGCCCTGGCCTCGATCTTGCCGATTGCTTCCGCATGGAGCTGGACGTGGTATCCCATGCGTTCACGCAGGGCGATTTCATCGAAGGGGTGCGCGCGCTGATCGTGGACAAGGACAATGCGCCGCGCTGGCGCGTGAAGACCGCGGACGATGTCAGCGAGGCCATGGTGCAATCGTTCTTCGATAGCCCATGGCCGCGTGAGGCCCATCCGCTGGCGGCATTGGGCCAAGGGCTCGATGCCCCCCTGCTCAGTCCTTCGGTTTCGTCACGTGGCCGTGCGGCGGATGCTCATCCACCGGCACCTTCACCAGCCCATCCGCACGGAACATCGCCTTGATACCGCGCACCGCCTGCCGGATGCGCGCCTCGTTCTCGATCAGCGCGAAGCGCACGTACTCGTCACCGTAGTCGCCAAAGCCGATGCCCGGCGAAACGCAGACCTTGGCCTTGGCCAGCAACTGCTTGGAAAACTCCAGCGAACCGAGCGCGCGATACGGCTCTGGAATACGCGCCCAGATATACATCGAGGCCTTGGGAATCTCCACCGGCCAGCCGGACTCGATCAGCCCGCGCGCCAGCACGTCGCGGCGCGTCTGGTAATGCGCGGCAATGTCCTTGACGCATTGCTGGTCGCCTTCCAGCGCGGCGATGGCAGCCACCTGCAGCGGCGTGAAGGTGCCATAGTCGTGATAGCTCTTCATGCGCGTGAGCGCGGCCACCAGGTCCGGGTTGCCCACCATGAATCCGATGCGCCAGCCGGCCATGTTGTAGCTCTTGGACAGCGTGAAGAACTCCACGGCGATGTCCTTGGCACCCTCCACCTGCATGATCGACGGCGCCTTCCAGCCATCGAACACGATGTCGGCATAAGCCAGGTCGTGCACCACGAAGATATCGTGCTTGCGCGCCAGCGCGATCACGCGCTCGAAGAAGTCCAGTTCCACGCATTGCGCGGTCGGGTTCGACGGGAAGCCCAGCACGATCATCTTCGGCTTGGGATAGCTGCCGCGGATGGCGCGTTCCATTTCGGCGAAGAAGTCCACCCCCGGCACCAGCGGCACCGAGCGGATATCGGCGCCGGCAATCACCGCGCCATAGATATGGATGGGGTAGCTCGGATCCGGCACCAGCACGGTATCGCCGCGATCGAGCGTGGCGAGCATCAGGTGGGCCAGTCCTTCCTTGGAACCGATGGTGACGATGGCCTCGGTGTCCGGATCGATCTCGACGTCGTAGCGCTCGCGATACCAGTGCGAGATCGCGCGGCGCAGCCGCGGGATGCCTTTGGAGGCGGAGTAACCGTGGGTGTCGGGGCGCTGGGCGGCTTCGGTGAGCTTGGCAACGATATGCGGCGGCGTGGCGCCGTCCGGGTTGCCCATGCTCATGTCGATGATGTCTTCGCCACGGCGGCGCGCCGCCATTTTCAGCTCGGCGGTGATATTGAAGACGTAGGGGGGAAGACGATCGATACGCGCGAAGCGGCGCTTGCCTGCGGAGGCGGACATGGATTTTCCTTGAACGTAAGCGCCCGGAACCGTCCGAGCGACGCTGCCGGCCGTTGGTGCGGCCGACCGGAAGATGTTAGCGGCGAACCGGCGCGGCGTCTACGGGTTTCGAGATGTCTCCCCGCCCACCTCACCTTGCGCACCACCGCATCGTCCGGCCCAGGCAAGCGGCAGGGCAAATGTCAGTCGTCGATATTCTCGTGCACGGCGGCGGCACCTGCTTTCCAGTAGCTGGCGGCGCGGATGCGCCCCTTCTCGATGCCCCGCTCGGCCACCAGGTACTGTCGTACCGCGCGGATCGCCGCGCCTTCGCCGGCTGCCCAGGCATAGCCCTCGCCGCGCGGCAGCGTGAGCTCGCGCAGGGCGCCTTCAAGCAGATTGCCGGTGGTTGCGCCCGCCGGCGCGCTGTCGCGGTGTTGCCAGCGGATCTTGGCATCGGCGCGGCTGGGCAGCGGGATTTCAGCGGCGGCGTTGTCCACCGCCAGCACCACCAGCGCGCGCACGCCGGCCGGCAATTCCTCCAGGCGGCGGGCGATGGCCGGCAGCGCGGTTTCATCTCCGACCAGCAGGTGCCAGTCGAAACCCTCGGGAATGACGAACGAACCGCGCGGACCGCCCACGCCGAGATACTGGCCGGGCGCCGCCTGCGCGGCCCAGGTGGAGGCAGGGCCATCGCCATGCAGTACGAAGTCGATATCAAGCTCGCCGGCGGCGGCGTCATGGCGGCGCGGCGTGTAGTCGCGGGCCGCAGGCTTCGGCACGCCTTCGGCAAACACCGGGCCGTTGGGGCCGGCTTCGGGCAGCGTGGGCTTGGCCTGTCCCGGCGCCGGGAAAAACACCTTGACGTGATCGTCGAAGGAAGCGGAGACAAAACCCTTCAGGTCGTCGCCGGCCAGCGTGACGCGCAGCAGTTGCGGCGCAATGGCCTGGGTGCGCACCACTTGCAGCAGGCGCATCTTGAGTTCATGGCGAACGCGTTGCACGGTAAGGTCGCGAGTAGTCATGGATTTCCTGGGTGTCGGGGATATGGGATAGGCGATGTGGAGTGAGGGGATACGGGTCAGCATCAGGCGCCCTGCCCGTCTTGCCCGTCTTGCCCGTCCTGCCCGGCATTGATCTCGGCGGTGGCCCGGGCAAGGATGGCGGCGATGCGCCGCTGCTCGGCCGGCGTGGCGTCGGTGCGCAGCAGCAGCGCCCGCTTGAGCGCCGTGCGTGCCTCGACGAACTCGGGCAGCCAGCCGCCTTCGGCCTCACGCTCTTCGCCGGCCTCGCCCCCCTCGCCGGACAGCGCGCGACGCACCCACTCCATCTTGCGCGCGACATGCTTGAGCTTGTTGAGCATCAGGGCCAGCCGTTCCCGGTTGGCGTCGAGATGCGCCCGCCCCGGCTCCGCCAGCTGGTAGCGCTTCTTGTTGCCCTCGGTATCCACCGTGGCGTAGCCGACCTCCTCCAGGAAGGTCAGCGCGGGATAGACCATGCCCGGGCTGGGCTTGTAGAAACCGTTGGTGCGGGTCTCCAGCGCCTTGATCAGTTCGTAGCCATGGCTGGGTTTTTCCTCCAGCAGGAACAGCAGCATCAGTTGGAGATCGTCCGAGCTGAACTTGCGGCCGCGCCGCCAGCTATCGCCGTCGCCGTCGAAGCCATCCCCGCCGCCGCCAAAGAAACCACCCGGACCGCCGCCATGACGATGGCGGCCAATGGCATGGCGCGCCCCTTGAGACGAGGAAGGAAAGGAAAAATGGGCAGACAGGTGGCCCAGCATGTGATGGCTAAGCCGGTCCCAAAGCGGATGGTGACGCATGATCGCGACTCCTACTATCGAAAGACATATCGTAAGATATATATCGTAAGTAAGGATGTCAAGAAGATCGTCGCGCGGCACGGATGGGAATCCAGCGTTTGCGGCGGGCACGCGGGCCCGCCCGATCCTGCGGCGCTTACTGCAAGCGCCTCTCCTGCGCTGCCTCGATACGTCCGAAGCGTCCGCTGCGCAGATCCTGCACCGCCTGTGCGATTTCTTCCTCGGTGTTCATGACGAACGGCCCATAGCTCACCACCGGCTCGTCGATGGGGTCACCGTGCAGCACCAGCACCATCGCGGCGCTGGTGGCTTCCAGCGAGAATACGGTGCCCGCGCGGTCGAACAAGACCATCTGCCCCGCTTGCGCGGCCTGGATGCCGTTGACCCGCACATTGCCGCGCAGCACGACCAGCGCCACCGTGCGGCCCTGCGGCGTTTCCAGTTCCACGTCAGCTCCCTTGCGCAGTTGCATGTCCCACACATCCATCGGCGTGAAGGTGTGGGCGGGTCCGCGTGCGCCCTGGTATTCACCGGCGATCACCCGCATCTCGCCGACGCCGCCCGGCAATGGCAGCGACGGAATATCCGCCGACAGAATGGTCTGGTAGCCCGGCGCTGCCATCTTGTCCCTGGCGCGCAGGTTGACCCACAGTTGCACCATTTCCAGCGTGCCGCCGCTGCGGGTGAAGTCTTCCGAGTGGAATTCCTCATGCAGGATGCCGGATGCCGCCGTCATCCACTGCACGTCGCCCGGGCCGATGCGTCCGCCCTGCCCGGCGGAATCGCGGTGTTCCACTTCGCCCTCGTAGACGATGGTCACGGTCTCGAAGCCGCGGTGCGGATGCTCGCCCACGCCGCGCTTGCGGTTGGCCGGCGCGAACCTGGCCGGGCCGGCATGGTCCAGCATCAGGAACGGGCTCAGATGACTGCCAAGGCTCTGCTGCGAGAACAGCGTGCGCACGGGAAAACCGTCGCCTACCCAATGGGCACCCGGGCTGCTGTAGATGCCAATGATCTGCTTCATGACGACTCCGGAACGATGGCGGGCTGAAGGCGCCCTTGGTGACAAAGAGCTTAGGCCCGCTCCGGCAACGGCGGTAGCCGCCGTGCGCTATCCTCAGTGTCCTATCGATGGGACGATGCCCCGATGCACCCCGACCTCAACGACCTCTTCTACTTCGCCCAGGTGGTGGACCACCAGGGCTTTGCACCGGCCAGCCGTGCCCTCGGCATACCGAAGTCGAAGCTCAGCCGCCGCATCGGCGTGCTGGAAGAGCGCCTGGGCACGCGCCTGATCCAGCGCTCGACGCGGCATTTCTCCGTTACCGAGATCGGGCAGAGCTACTACGGCCACTGCAAGGCCATGCTGGTCGAGGCGGATGCCGCGCAGCAGGCCGTCGACCTGACGCATTCCGAGCCCCAGGGCATCGTGCGCCTGACTTGCCCGGTGGCGCTTCTGCACGCGCGGATCGGCGCCATGGTGGCGGAGTTCATGGCCGCTTACCCCAGGGTGATCGTGCATCTCGAGGCCACCAACCGCAGCGTGGACGTGATCGCCGAGCGCATCGACGTGGCGATCCGCGTGCGCGTGCCGCCCTTGCGCGACAGCGACCTCGTGATGCGCACGCTGGCCAGGCGCGCCTGGTGCCTGGTCGCGAGTCCCGCGCTGCTCGCTGGCCGCGGTGTGCCCGCGGTGCCGGCCGATGTAGCGGCGCTGCCGACGCTCGACTTGGGGCCGCCGCAACCGGCGCATAGCTGGCAACTGCAAGGACCTGACGGCGCCAGCACGGAAATCCGGCACAACCCGCGGCTGGTCACCGACGATATGCTCGCCCTGCGCCTCGCCGCGCTGGCGGGGGTGGGCGCGGTGGCATTGCCGAACATGGTGGTGGAAGAGGCGTTGATGCAAGGCCGGCTGGTCATGCTGGTGCCGCAATGGCGGCCGAAAGGCGGCGTCATCCATGCCGTGTATCCCTCGCGCCGGGGCCTGCTGCCCGCGGTGCGTGCCCTGATCGATTTTCTCGCCCTGCGCTTCGAGCAGATCGTGGAGGAGTAAAGCCGGCGGGCACGGCGGCGTGTCAATGGCGAAGGCGGACAGCGCTTCAGGACGCGCTATCGCCGCGATACGATTCACCACCCCAATTCAGATCGCGGCACGAACACACTGAATTGCCTGTTGCCGCCTGGGTAGGCTAAGTTAGCGGCAGGGAGGCTGGAGCCCTGTTGGGCGGTGTTATATGCGTCGCCTTCGGCATATCGACTGCCAGATCCAACACCGGAGATAAACATGTCCAGCCGGCACGCCCCGTTTCCAGTGAAGCCATGACGCAAACCGCGCCCGCCGCTCCCAGCTACGAGATCCTTTTCGCTTTCACCGGAAAAGCCGGCACGGTGCTGGAGATCAAACGCCTCGGCTTGTCAGCCGATGCGCCGCGTTCGCGCAAATACCAGTGGCTGTGGGTAGCCGGCGGCGATAGCCAGCAGCCAGTGCCGCTGCGGTTTGTCTCGATGAGCCAGGGGATTCGCCAGGAGCGTGTGTTCGCGCAGGGCACGCTGCGCTTCGACGAGTACGATGCAGAAATGACGTTGCCAGAGGGTACCACCGTGTATCTGCGGGCCTGCGCGCCGGACGCCGTGCCGCCCACCGCGGCCGCGCTGGCGGCTCGCTTCGTATCGGAACAACCGGCGACCTGCACAAGGGCCGACCTATGAAACCTGACGCACCGGGCATGCCGCCGGGGCAACCTGAGCGTAGATCCGTGCTGGTCTGGGACGTGCCGACACGGCTGTTCCACTGGCTGGCGGCGATGCTGGTGGCCGGGGCTTACGTGACCTGGAAGCTGAACTGGATGGACTGGCATATCCGGATCGGCGAGACCCTGCTCGCGCTGGTGCTGTTCCGCTTGCTCTGGGGCTGCTTCGGCAGCGAGACCGCCCGCTTCCACAGCTTTCTGGCCCCGCCCGCTGCCGCGTGCCACCATTTGCGCCAGATGTTCCGGCGCGAGGCCGACCTGCAGGTCGGCCACAATCCGGCGGGAGGGTGGATGGTGCTGCTGCTGCTCGCCTTGATGCTGGGCGAGACGCTGAGCGGGCTTTACATCAACAACGATATCGCGGACGCTGGGCCACTCACCGAATGGGTTCCCGCATCGGTCGCCAACGCGATCACGGCGCTGCACGCGATCCTGTGGGACGCGCTGCTGGCAGCGGTGGCGTTGCACGTGCTGGCCATCGCGCTGTACGCGGCCGCCAAGGGCCACAACCTGCTGCGTCCCATGCTGACCGGCCGCAAACCCCTGCCGGCGCGCATCGCCGCGCCGCGGCTGGCGTCCACGACGCTCGCGTTGCTGCTGCTGGCAGTTGGCGCCGCCTGCGCGGCGCTTCTCGCGGCGTATATTTGAGCCACGCGCTGAGCCACGGGCCAGGCGCGCCGTCAGTTGCTCTTCGGTGGCACCACCTGGCCACGGATCTCGCCGGCCGGATGGTCCTTGGTATGCACGTTGATGTACATCTCACCCGCAAGGAACTCCTGCGCGTCGGCCGGGGACAGCGTGGCCTGGCCCTTGGCAGGGCTGGTCAGCGGGGCACCTTTCCCGGAAATCCAGACCTTCACCCCCGCGTTCTTGCCAGCCGCGGCAGGTCCGTGGAAATGCGCCATGGTGGCCTCGCCAGACAGGCCGTTGAAGCTGACCGTCCAGGTCACGACGCGTGTGGCGGGGTCGTAGGTGAGGTCGGCGGAGCCGCTGCCCCGGCTCTCGACGGGAGGCACCTCCTGCGCGCCGGTAAGCGGCACGCTGAACGAGAGCGGCGCCGCATGCGCCAGGGTCATGGCCCCCGCTAACACGAGGCCGGCGAGCATCATATGCCCCTGAGATGTCGAGATACGCATCTGGTTTTCTCCTCTCCGTCATCCACTGGTCCGCTGGTTGAACAGCACCATTGAGCCGCTGTCGAAACCAGCTTAGTTCATGACCAAGGCACAATGAACCTCACTCGCCCAAAAACTCCGCCACCACTTCCAGCCCCTCCACGTGATCCGCAACCACCTTGGCGATCACGGCGATGGGAATCGCCAGCAGCACGCCCCAGGCGCCCCATAGCCAGGTGAACAGCAGCAGCACGATAAACACCGCGACCGCGTTCATCTTCGCCATGCGCCCCGTCATCCAGGTGGTGACCACCAAGCCGATCAGGGTGGCGACCAGCATCGAACCGCCGGCCGCCATCGCCGCCGTGCCGAAGTCGCCGGACTGCATGAAGGCAGCAAGCCCGATGCATGACGCAATGAGGACCGCGCCGAAGTAGGGCACCAGGTGCAAGGCGGCGGCGGCCAGCGCCCAGGTGCCGGCGTTATCCACGTGCAGTGCCCGCAACAGGACCCAGGTCAGCGCGCCAACCATGGCGTTGGTAACGAACAGCATCACCATATAGCGCTGGATCTGCCGGTTGATTTCATCGAGCATGTGCACGCTGATCTTCTTTTGCGACAGCGTGGTACCTGCCATCTTGACGAACTTGCGCTTGAACATGTCGCCGGACACCAGCATGAAGAAGGTCAGGAACAACACCACCAACACCTGGGCGACGACGGCAAAGACGCCTACCGAGCCTGCCAGCAGAATATTGTTGAGCGAATCCTCCGCGCGCTCGACGATGACCCGCGAGCCCCGCAACGGCGGCCCTTGCCCCGTGCCGCCCAGGACCGTGGCCGCCCGCCGGATCTTTTGCACCATCGAATCGTCGCCGCGGAGCAAGGCGCCCACCGAGCGCGACACCTTGGTAGCCACTTCCGGCAAGCGGTCGACCAGGCCGGTTACCTGGTCCTGCAGCAGGTAGGCGCAGCAAACCACGCCGGCCAGCAGCGCCAGCAGCACCAGGGAGGCACCCAGCACGCGCGGTATGCGGCGGCCGCACAGCAGGGTGACCAGCGGATCGAGCATGTAGGCAATGACCACCGCCAGTACCACGGGGATCACAAATTCGCGGGCGAGGTGCAGCGCATAGAGCGACGCCAGCACCGCGAGGACGGTCAGCGCCCGCTCGCCGCGCCCGACAGGCACAAGACTGGGCGCGGCTGCCGGCGGCTCGCTTGCCGGCGGTGGTGCGGCTACTGAGGGTTCGGGTGCGGCTACGGATACGTGGCTGTCCGTGCCGGCAACAGTGGCGGAACCGGCGTTCAATTCAGCCATGGGAGTCGGCTTTCCCGGGTGAAGGATGGCATGGTGGCGCCATGCCAAGGCATGTGAGGGTAACGGTGGACATCTTGCCCGTTCCTGTCTGGGTGCAAAAGTCGTGCGCGAGGCGCGCCGGCGACGGCGTTACTCCAAGCATAGCCTTGCCGGGCGGCCTGGTTGTCGGAGAATGCCGCCGGCCGATGTAGGACAAGCACACCATGCCACGCGGGGCAATGCGCCGCATTGAACGCCATCGGCCAGCCTGCCGCCGGCCTGGATGTGCGGCAGTTGCCGTCCCCGGGCCGCCGGCAAATCTGATACGGTCTTTTTCCCAGCGGTTGCTACTGGTATGTTTCTCACCCGGCGGGTAGCATGATGTCCATGGCATGCGCCTGGCGCCAAACGCACAAAACGCAAAACCGCACAAGATGCGCAATGCGCGGGATCGGGCATCGTGCCCAATTTCCCGGCAATGCTCATGGACATCCCCGCTTCAAACCTGCCCGCCTGGTCAGGCTCCGCCACGGCCGCGGCACCTCGCAGCCTGCCGCTTGATCCACCGCGCCCAAAAAAAGAGCCATCCAATGCGCTCATCATGTGGCTTACTCTAGCGACTTGTGCTGCCTCGGCGCGCCGTGCACGGACCCGCTCCCGACCGACCGCCCCTGCCCGCCACAGCAGCTTCATGGAGATCAAGCTATGTTCGGTTTGAGCGCGCTCGACCTGGCCCGGATCCAGTTCGGTTTCACCATTTCCTTCCATATCATCTTTCCCGCCATCACCATCGGCATGGCGAGCTACCTGGCGGTGCTGGAAGGCTGCTGGCTGCGCACCCAGAATACGGTCTACCGCGACCTCTATCATTTCTGGTCCAAGATCTTTGCCGTCAATTTCGGCATGGGCGTGGTATCCGGGCTGGTCATGGCTTACCAGTTCGGCACCAACTGGAGCTTCTTCTCGGACTTCGCCGGCAGCGTGACCGGCCCCTTGCTTGCGTATGAGGTGCTGACCGCGTTCTTCCTGGAGGCGGGCTTCCTCGGGGTGATGCTGTTCGGCTGGAGCCGGGTGGGCCCCGGCCTGCATTTCTTCGCCACCCTGATGGTGGCGCTCGGCACGCTGATCTCGGCCACGTGGATCCTGGCGTCCAATAGCTGGATGCAGACCCCGCAGGGCTACGAGATCATCGATGGGCGCGTGGTCCCGGTGGACTGGCTGGCAGTGATCCTCAACCCGTCGTTCCCGTACCGGCTGGTGCATATGAGCGTGGCGGCCTTCCTGGCTACCGCGCTGTTCGTGGGCGCCTCCGCCGCCTGGCACCTGCTGCGCCGGCGCGACAACCCGGCCATCCGCAAGATGCTGTCGATGGCGATGTGGATGCTGCTGATCGTGGCGCCGATCCAGGCCGTGATCGGCGATATGCACGGCATCAACACGCTCAGGCACCAGCCGGCCAAGATCGCCGCGCTCGAAGGCCATTGGGAAAACCACGGCGACGAGGCACTGCCGCTGATCCTGTTCGGCTGGCCCGACATGGCGCGCGAGGAAACCCGTTTCGCGGTGGAAGTCCCACGCCTGGGCAGCCTGATCCTCACCCATAGCTGGGATGGGCAGATCCAGGGGCTCAAGGAATTCGCGCCGCGGGACCGGCCCAACTCCACCATCATCTTCTGGAGTTTCCGCGTGATGGTGGGGCTGGGCATGCTGATGATCCTGCTGGGGATCTGGAGCCTGCTGCTGCGCCGGGGCGGGAAACTGTTCCAATCCCGCGCCTTTCTGCGCATGGCGCTGTGGATGGGCCCGACCGGGCTGGTGGCGATCCTGGCCGGCTGGTTCACCACCGAGATCGGCCGGCAACCATGGGTGGTCTACGGCCTGATGCGCACCCATGATGCGGTCTCGCGGCACGGCGTGCCGGAGTTGGCGTTCTCGCTCGCGCTGTTCGTGGTGACCTACTTCTTTGTGTTCGGTGTGGGCATTGCCTACATGATGCGGCTGGTGCGCAAGGGCCCGGTGATGCATGAAGGCGACCCCGAGCCCGATGGCGGCCACGGCATCGGGGGTACGCCCGCGCGTCCGCTGTCCGCGGTGGACGACCCCGGCGATGTACCGACCGCGCTCGCTAGCGCTAACCAGTTGGCCGATCGCAGGAGCTGAACATCATGGGCATCGACCTCTCTCTGATCTGGATCCTCATCATCTTCTTCGGCGTGATGATGTATGTGGTGATGGACGGCTTCGACCTCGGCATCGGCATGCTGTATCCCTTCGTGCCGGACCGCCATGACCGCGATGTGATGATGAACACGGTGGCACCAGTGTGGGACGGCAACGAGACCTGGCTGGTGCTGGGCGGCGCGGGGCTGCTGGCTGCCTTCCCGCTGGCCTACTCGCTGGTGCTCAGCGCGCTCTACCTGCCGCTGATCCTCATGCTGCTGGGGCTGATCTTCCGCGGCGTGGCGTTCGAGTTCCGCTTCAAGGCCAACGACCGCGAGCGCCATGTGTGGGACAAGGCGTTCATCTGCGGCTCGCTGATGGCGGCCTTCTTCCAGGGGGTGTCACTGGGCGCGTATATCGATGGCATCAAGGTCAGCGGGCGCAGCTTTGCCGGCGGGCCGCTGGACTGGCTGCAACCCTTCCCACTGTTCTGCGGCGTCGGCGTGGTGGTGGCGTACACCGTGCTCGGCAGCACCTGGCTCATCGTCAAGACCGAAGGCAAGCTGCACGAGCGCATGCTGGAACTCACCGGCAAGCTGGCCTGGGCGTTGCTGGCGGTCATCGTCGTGATCAGCATCTGGACACCCTTCTCGCAGCCGCGCATCGCCGAGCGCTGGTTCAGCTTTCCCAACCTGCTGTGGTTCTCGCCCGTGCCACTGCTGGTGGCGTTCGCCATGTACCGGCTGATCCACTCGCTCCGGCTGCATGCGCACCTGGCGCCCTTCATGTACACGCTGGCGCTGGTGTTCCTCGGCTATAGCGGGCTGGCGATCAGCGTGTGGCCCAATATCGTGCCGCCCGATATCTCGATCTATGCGGCCGCCGCGCCGCCACAGAGCCAGGGTTTTGCGCTGGTGGGCGCGCTCTTCATCATCCCTTTCATCCTGATGTACACGGTGTGGTCATACTACGTGTTCCGGGGCAAGGTGCGGCGTGGGGAGGGGTATCACTGATGGCGCTGGCAAACCCCGGCGGCGGCGGTGCGCCGCCGCGCAAGCCCTGGCTCAAGCGCATCGGGTGGCTGGTAGCCATCTGGCTGGCCAGCGTGGCGGCGCTGGGGGCGGCGGCCCTTGTGCTGCGCCTGCTCATGGGCCTGGCCGGCATGCATGGCTGAGGCTGGGCCGCCGCACCGGACTCAGGCGGACAATCCGCCATCCACGCCGATGCTCTGCCCGTGGATGAAGCGCCCGGCCGGCGACGCCAGCAATACCGCCAGCCCCGCCACATCCTTCGCCTCACCGATGCGGCGCATCGGTATGGTAGCGGCGTACCGCGCCTCCTGCTCCGGTTTGCCCCACAACACCTCGCGCGAGAACTCGGTGCGCACCGGGCCGGGGTTGATGGCATTGACGTTGATGCCCTTCGGCCCCAGTTCCAGCGCCAGGCTGCGCACGGCACCGTCGGTCGCGGCCTTGGTGATGCTGTACATCCCAAGCATGGGCGAACCGCGCTTGGCGGCAATGCTCGACATAAAGACGATGGAGCCGTCGCCGCGCTCGATCATCTGCGGTGCCAGTGCATTGACCAGCACCAGGTTGCCCCGCACATTGCCCGCCATCGCCTGGTCGAACACGTCCGGGCCCTGGCTCAACAGCGAGCCGGCGATGCCATTGCCCGCTGCGTTCAGCACCAGCGCGTCGACACGGCCATAGGCGTCCAGCGCCCGCGTGGCAAACGCCTGGACGCTCTCCACGTCGCTGATATCGCAAGCGATGCCTTTGGCCTTGAACCCCTCGCCTTCCAGGGCGGCTGCTACCGCCTCGGCGGTGGCCTGGTCACGACCGGACACCACCAGTGCGGCGCCGGAGGCACCCAACGCCCGGGCCATTTCCAGGCCCATGCCCCTGGTGGAGCCGGTGATAACGGCCACGCGGCCAGTGAGATCGAACAGATTCAGCATGACAAGTTCTCCTGAGGGAAAGGCAGCGCTCCCGTTTCAGTGATGTTGCGGGCGGCGCCGTTTTTTAAATGACGATCAACATTTATTGAATAAATTATGGTCATCATTTAAAATACGGTCAAGCAAAGTTTTGGCAGGAGAGACGAACATGGCGCGCGCATCACGAGAGCAGGCGGAAAAACACCGGGAGGCCATCGAGCAGGCGTCCTCGAAGCTGTTTCGCGAACGTGGACTGAACGGCGTCAGCGTGGCCGAGCTGATGGGCAGCGCGGGCCTCACGCACGGCGGCTTTTATGGCCACTTCTCGTCAAAGGACGAACTGGTCGCGCTGGCCAGCAAGCGCGCCTTCGAGGAATCCGCGCGGCGCTGGTCGCACCGCATCGAGCACGCCGAAGGCGACAAGCGGGCGATGCGGGCCAACCTGATCGAGCCCTACCTGACGCAGGCGCACTGCACCAACCCCGGCGACGGGTGCGCGGCGGCAGCCCTGGCCGGCGACATTGCCCGCGAGCCGGCGGACAAGCCGGTGCGCCAGGTCTATATCGACGGCCTCAGGCAGATGGTCGACGAATGGCTGAAGACGGTGGACCACGAAGACCCGGTCGAGCGGCGCAAGCTGGCCCTGGCGGAACTCGCCACGCTGGTGGGTGCAGTGACGCTCGCGCGCGCCGCCGAAGGCGATGCCCTTTCCGACGACATCCTCGCCGCCGCGCGCGAGATGCTGCTGGGCGCGCGCGCGCAATAACACCAACGCCCCTCGAATACCCCAACGCCTCCGGATTTCCCATGTTCGCTCAAGCGCTTTCCAGCCGGCTCGACCGGCGCGGCATCCACTACGCGTGGCTGATCGCCGCCATCACCTTCTGCGTGATGCTGACCACATCGGCCGCGCTCGGCCTGCCCGGCGCCTTCCTCAAGCCGCTGACGCGCGAGATGGGCTGGGACACCGACCAGATCTCGTCGATCCTCGCTTTCCGCTTTGCACTGTTCGGCCTGATGGCGCCATTCTCGGCCAACCTGATGGAGCGCTTCGGCGTGCGCAACGTGGTCTGGGCCGCGCTGGCGCTGATCGCTGGCGGCATGGCGCTGGCTACGGTGGCAACCGAACTCTGGCAGTTGTTTATCGCCTGGGGCCTGATGCTCGGCGTCGGCTCAGGCCTGACCGCCCTGGTGCTTGCCGCCGTCGTCGCAAGCCGCTGGTTCAGCGCGCGGCGCGGGCTGGTGGTCGGCATCCTGACGGCCAGTTCGGCCACCGGCCAGCTGGCCTTCCTGCCCGTGGCCGCCTGGCTGATCGAGCATATGGGCTGGCGCATCGCGGTGCTGCCGGTGCTGGGTGCCTGCGCGTTGCTGGCGATGCTGGTGTTCTGCTTCATGCGCAACCGCCCCGCCGACGTGGGCCTGAACGCTTTCGGCGAAGTGCCCGTGCATGTACATAGGCAAGCCACGCCCGCCGCCGCGTCCCCGCCCGCGCCGCTGACCCTGCGCGGACCCTTCGTGGTGCTGCGCGATGCCGCCCGCAACCAGAGCTTCTGGATCCTGGCCGGCACCTTCTTTATTTGCGGCCTGAGTACCAACGGACTGATCCAGACGCACTTCATCTCGCTGTGCGCGGACTTCGGCATGGCCGCGGTGCCCGCCGCCGGCGCGCTGGCGATGATGGGCGCATTCGACTTCGTCGGCACCATCCTGTCGGGCTGGCTGTCGGACCGCTATGACTGCCGCAAGCTGCTGTTCTGGTACTACGGCCTGCGCGGCCTGTCCCTGTTCTGGCTTCCGCATTCCACGTTCACGCTGTACGGCTTGTCGATCTTCGCCATGTTCTACGGCCTGGACTGGATCGCCACGGTGCCGCCCACGGTAAAGCTGGCGAGTTCGGAGTTCGGCAAGGAACGCGCACCGATGGTGTTCGGCTGGATCTTTGCCGCCCACCAGGTCGGCGCCGCCACGGCCGCGTTTGGCGCGGGACTTACCCGCACGCTGTTGCTGACTTATACGCCGGCACTGTACGCGGCGGGCGCGGCCTGCGTGATCGCGGCGCTGCTTGCGCTGATGGCCCGGCGTCCAGTGACGCAGGCAAGCGGCACGTCCACGCAAACAGCCGAAGTGTAGGAATCGCGGCACTGGCCGCCACCGCCGCGCTGCCTCCATCGCCATGACGGAGACAGCGCTGCGCGGCTGAGACACCACTACACGCAGCATCCCCGCCTTACCCCTCCGCTTTTTCGCGTTTCCGCGTTTCCGCACTTCCCCCGCTGTCTCCGAAGGCCACGTCCACGGCCGCCCCCCCGATTCCCCCTATTCCCGCCACCTGCAGGCCGCAGCCAGGACAGGTGTGCGCCCCGCGCTGCCTGTCCCTTCAAGAATACAAATAAGCCCATCAGCATTCTTTGCCTCCGTGTCACCCGGGTGACAACCCCTTTTCTTACTCTGCGAACGCGTCGCGGGGAGCGCGATCGGCAGCGCCGCCAAAGCGCGCGCCGCTTCACACATCAGAAAAGAGGAACCGGAAATGACATGGAAACAGCAGGCACGCATGGCATGTAGCCTGGCCCTGGCGGGCACGGTAGCGGCATGCGGAGGCGGCGGCAGCGATACGCCGGCGGCGATTGCCCCGGAGCAGAGCAACCCGGCCCCGAACGGTCCCGCCGGCAAGAAGGTATTGCTGGTCGGCGTGGACGGCGCCACTTATATCCAGTTGCAGAGCGCGATGGCCCAGCGCAGCCTGCCGAACCTGGCGACGCTGGCGATCACGCCCGCCTCCACCGGCGGCAGGCTCGGCACCACCACCGAGCAGGTTCCGCTCGACGGCCCAAGCTGGGCCACCGTACTCAGCGGCAGCTGGGTCGACCGCCACGGCGTCACCGACGACGTAGCCGCTGCCGCCGGCCTGAAGGCGCCCAGCCTGTTCCAGTACTTGCGCGCCGCCACCGCCGGCTCAAGCCCGCTGCGCCTGGGCGGCGCCACCAGTGCGCCCATGCTGCCGGCGCTGCTCAAGGCCGAGGTCACCGCGGGCAATCTCAACGCGCTGCGCGACTGCAATGCCGATGACAACTGCGTGACGCAGGAAGGCATCCAGCTGGTGCAGTCCGGCTACGACGTGGTCTTTGCCCAATACAGCGCGCCCGCTATCGCCGCCTCCGCGCAAGGCTTCCAGGGCGGCGGCTACGCTAGCGCGCTGTCCGGCTTCGACCAGGCGCTTGGCAAGTTGCTAGCCGCCGTGCAGGCGCGCCGCCAGGCCAATGCCAACGAAGACTGGCTGGTGGCCGTGACCACCAGCCACGGCCTGGACGCGACCGGCTCCACCACCACGCTGCCGACGGTGCAAAACCGCACCACCTTCATTGCCCTCAACAAGCCGTTCAATGCGGTGCTGGCCACCAACCTGGCCGCGGCACCCGCCAATGCGACCGCCCTCTCGGCATTGCCGACCGAAGCCGACCTGTTGCCGACCATACTTGCGCATACCGGCGCGGCAGTGCCCGCGGCCTCGAACAGGCTCGATGGCTCGGCCCTGACCGGCGACACAGGCGTGCGCGCGTTGACTTCCGTGGTGGGCGCCTACAACGCTTCGCTGTTGCTGTCCTGGCAGAACCCGGCCACGGCCAGCGGCGACATGACGCTGCTGCGCGATGGCGTGCAGATCGCGACATTGCCGGCGGGGACCACCAGCTACGAAGACAAGACGCTCAACGCGCCCGCCAGCGGCATCTACCGCTTCAACTACACGCTGGTTCGCAACGGCGTGCCGGTCTCCATGCTGGCGCAGATCAACTACGTCAAGCCGATCGTACTGGCCGATACGCTGCGCAACAACCTGGCCGCCTACTACAGCTTCGAGGCGTTGCCCGCGACCGACAGCAAGGGCACTACCACCATCGGCCCGTGGGTGCCCGGCACCGACGGCGGCTCGCTGGGCAGCGACAACTTCGGCGCCAAGTCGCTGAAGGTCGATTCGCGAATCGATGCCTACCAGCTCACGCAGAGCGGCGCCGATATTGCGCTCTCCCCGCAGTTCACCATCGGCTTCTGGTTCAAGTCCGACTGCACGCAGGGCAACGGCACCGGCGAGCCCATCCTGTCGAACAAGAACTATGTCTCGGGCTCCAACCCCGGCATTGCACTCGGCCTGTTCGCCAGTTGCGAGATCCGCTTCAACATCGGCAGCGGCGGCAAGCGCGACGACATCCAGGGCATGAAGTTCAGCGCCAACCAGTGGGCCTACGTGGCCTTGTCGGTCAACGCCACGGCCAAGACCTTCAGCGCCTACATCATCGATCCGGTGCTCGGACTGCAAAAGACCGAGAACAAGGCCATCGTCAATACCGACGTGACCAAGCTCAACGGACTCGCCACCAGGATCTGGGGCATCAACGACGATGCCACGCACGCCTATGTGCCGAACAACGCCGGCGCGCTCAAGGGCGTGATGGAGTTCAACGACCTGGCCATGTGGACGCGCCAGCTCAGCCTGGCCGAGCTGCAGACCATCACCGGCTCGCGCCAGCCGCTGTCCACGCTCAATCCCTGAACCTGACACCCCCACGAGAGCAAACGTGACCATGAAGCCTTCGATTTCCCTTCTCGCACGCCCGGGCTGGCTGGCGGCACTGGCGCTGTGCGCAGCGCTGGCCGCCTGCGGCGGCGACTCCGCCGACAACAAGCCCGCCGACCCGGCCCAGCCGGCCCAGCCGGCCCAGCCAGGACAAGCGCCCGCGGTCACCCCGCAGTTGCGTTGCGCGCCTTGACACGCATCAGCACGCCCGGCCCGCACGTCCGGCACCACACCGAACAGTCCAGTAGAAAACAAAGATGAGCCTTCACAGCAGACGTAATTTCCTCAAGCTGGCCGGCGGCGGCACCGCCGCTGCCGCGGCGCTGGCCGCCTTCCCGCTTTCGATCCGCCGCGCCCTGGCGATACCCGCCAACAACGCCACCCGCAGCATCCGCGACGTCGAGCATGTGGTGATCCTGATGCAGGAGAACCGCTCCTTCGACAACTACTTCGGCACCCTGAAGGGCGTGCGCGGCTTTGGCGATCGCTTCCCGATCCCGCTCGCCGGCGGCCTCAATGTCTGGCAGCAGAGCTACACCAACCGCATCGTCCAGCCGTACCATCTCGACAGCGCGACCGGCAATGCGCAGCGCGTCAGCGGCACGCCGCACAGCTATCCCGATGCGCAGAACGCCTGGGACCTGGGCCGCATGAGCAAGTGGCCCACCTTCAAGAACACCCAGTCGATGGGCTACTACACCGAGGCCGAACTCGGCTTCCAGTTCGCCCTGGCCAATGCCTTCACCCTGTGCGACGCCTACCACTGCGGCTTCCACGGCGGCACCAACACCAACCGCCTGTTCCACTGGACCGGCACCAACGACCCCACCGGCGCCAATGGCGGCCCGGTGATCGACAACAGCGGCGACTCCATGGGCGCGTCCACCAGCGGCTATCGCTGGACCACCTATCCGGAGCGCTTGCAGGCGGCCGGCGTGAGCTGGAAGCTCTACCAGAACATGCCGGACAACTTCACGGACAACCCGCTGGCGGGCTTCGTGCAGTACCGCAAGGCCAACGAGGCGCGCGGCAACACGTCCAATGGCAGCCCTTACCCGGCCTATACCATCGCGGACGATGTCATCAACCCGCTGATCAAGGGCATCGGCAACACCATGCCGGACAGTGGCTTCCTGCAGGCCCTGAAAGACGACATCGCAGCGGGCAGCCTGCCGCAGGTGTCGTGGATCGTGGCGCCGGCCAACTACTCCGAACATCCCGGGCCTTCCAGCCCGGTGCAGGGCGCCTGGTACACGCAGGAAGTCCTCAATGCGCTGACGGCCAACCCGGACGTCTGGAGCAAGACCGTCCTGCTGATCAACTTCGATGAGAACGACGGCTTCTTCGATCACGTGCCGCCGCCGTGCGCGCCCGCCTACGACGCCAACGGCGTGCTGGCCGGCAACTCCACCATCGCCACCACTGGCGAGTACCACACCGACAACCACCCCTACGGCCCGGGCCCGCGCGTACCGATGTACGTGGTCTCGCCGTGGAGCCGCGGCGGCTGGGTCAACTCGCAGGTGTTCGATCACACCTCGGTGCTGCGCTTCCTGGAAGCCCGTTTCGGCGTGGCCGAGACCAATATCAGCCCGTACCGCCGCGCCATCTGCGGCGACCTGCTGTCGGCGTTCGACTTCGCCAATCCCAACAGCGCAGCGCCGCCCGCCGTTTCCAGCCTGACCAAGGCCTCGGTCGACAGCGCGCGCACGGCGCAGGAAGGCAAGCCGCAGGTGGCGCTGCCCACCGTGAACTTCCAGAGCGCCAACCCGGCGAACCAGGAAATCGGCACCCGGCTCTCGCGCGCCCTGCCCTATGAACTGCACGTGAGCGGCCGCGAGGACCCGCTCGCGCGGGCCATGTGGCTGCTGTTCAGCAACACCGGCAAGGCCGCCGCCGTCTTCCACGTCTACGACCGTCTGCACCTGGACCGCGTGCCGCGCCGCTATGCGGTCGAGCCGGGCAAGCAGCTCAATGGCAGCTGGGACGTCTTCACCGCCGACAATGGCAAGTACGACCTGTGGGTGATTGGCCCGAACGGCTTCCATCGCAGCTTCCAGGGCGACGTCAGCACCGTGTCGGCCGCGGGCGGCACCGCGCCGGAAATCCGCGTGTGCTACGACATCGCCAATGCCGCGGTCTACCTGACCATGATCAACACCGGCGCCGCGGCCTGCACCTTCACCGTCACGCCCGCTGCCTACCGCGATGACGGCCCCTGGACCTTCGAGATCCCGCCGGGCAAGCAGCTCGACCAGCACTGGCCGGTGGGGCTGCAGGGCAACTGGTACGACTTCGTCGTCACCACCACCCAGGGCAGCTTCAGGCGGCGCTTTGCCGGCCGCCTGGAGACCGGCGCCGACGCGGTGTCCGACCCCGCACTGGGCAAGCCCGCGCGGGCCGTGCCCTGAACGAGGCCGGGCGGCGGGCGGCTCGCCTGCCGCCCGGCTTCGCGTGCGCTCTACTTCCCTTGCCTTATCGCGCCGCCGCGCCAACGGCGGCGCGATGAGGCACTGTCATATGAACTGTCATATGAACTGTCATATTTCCTCGCTAGACTGGCGCGCTTGCCTTATTTCCACGGACCCCCATGCTCGGCGACCTGCTGACGACGTTCTATGAAGTGGCACGGCAGGGCAGCATCACCACCGCGGCCAAGCAGTTGCGCGTGAGCCAGCCCACGGTGACCGGCCGCATCCGCCAGCTTGAAGAAAGCTACGGCGTGGAGCTGTTCTACCGGCGCGCCGGCCGGGTCGACCTGAGCGACGTCGGCGTGGCCTTGATGCCGGTGGTGGAGCAACTGATGCAGCATGAAGGCAGCGCGGATTTCCTGCTGCGCAATGCCGGCAGCCTGCACCTGGGCCATCTTCGCATCGGCGCCACCGGGCCCTATTACATCCTGCGCAGCGTGGCCGGCTTCCGCGCGCGCCACCCTGCCATCGAGATCAGCATCGAGATCGGCAACTCGCAGCAGATGCTGGATGCGCTGTTCGAGTACCGCATCGACGTCGCGGTTTCGTCGCACGCCGTCGACGACGATCGCCTGGCCCGCATCACCCTTGCCACCGACCCGATGGTGCTGGTGGTCAACCTGGCCCATCCGCTGGCACGCGCGTCCAGCGTCAGCCTGGCGCAGCTTGCAGCTTGCCACCTGCTGGTGCGCGAGCATGGCTCGATGACGCGCAAGGCCACCGAGACCGCGCTGGGCAACGCCGGCCTGCCGCTGCCCGCCAGTACCGTGATCGGCAGCCGCGAAGCCATCTGCGAAGCGATCCGGCAGGGGCTCGGCGCCAGCGTAGTGCCGCTCGGCGAGGTCCCGCGCGACCCGGCGCTGTGCGTGGTGCCGTTCGCCAGCGACCCACCCGTGCTGCACGAATATCTCTACTGCCTGCAAGGCCGCACGCACACGCGCCTGATCGGCGCCTTCCTGGGCTGCCTGGCGCCGCGCGCGGCGGCGTAGCCGCGCACGAAATTTTCCGATATCGGTATTGGCATTCTTGCGCCGCGCTTCATCCGCAGGTCACTGCCGGTACGCATGCTTGCCGCTTTTCCGACCGGAGACGGCGCATGTCCTGCCTTGCCTTGTTTGACCTCGACCACACCTTGCTACCGCTGGATAGCGAATATGAATGGGCACGCTACCTGGTGGACGTGGGGGCCGCCGATGCGCGCGAAGTCGAGTCCAACAATGCGCTGTGGCTGGCCGAGTACAGCGCCGGGCATCTCGATTTCCATCGCCATGCCAGCTTCGCCCTGGGCCTGCTGGCGCGCCATCCGCGCGCACGCCTGGAGGCCTGGCGCAGCGGCTTCATGCGCGACGTGATCGAACCGGCCATCCTGCCCGAAGCGCGCGCCTTGCTGGCATCCCACGAGCAGGCCGGCGACCTGTGCTGCATCGTCACCGCCACCTGCCGCTTCGTCACCGAGCCGATTGCGCAAGCGCTGGGCGTGGCCCACCTGATCGCGGTGCAGGCCGAACACGACGCGCAGGGCGATTTCACCGGCGCCGTGGAAGGCGTGCCGAGCTTCGGCGCGGGCAAGATCGAGCGCGTGGCGCAGTGGCTGGACTCGCTCGGCATGACCTGGAACCAGTTCGAGCGCACCGTCTTCTATAGCGACTCGCGCAACGATATCCCGCTGCTCGAAGCGGTCAGCCATCCGGTGGCCACCAATCCGGATGCCGCGCTGCGCGCGCTGGCGGCCACGCGTGGCTGGCCGCTGCTGGCCCTGTTCGCGCCGGCGCTGACTGGCGCCTGAAGCGCAGCACGCGTCACGGGACTTTCACATGATTGGGGGATGATGGCGGGCGCGGTTTTTTTATAACCGGACCCGCGCCAGCGCCTATATTGGCTCTAGCGTCATGACGATCGTACCGCCCCTGCCGACCGCGTTCAGTTAAGCTGGCCGGCGCCGATCCCAGGAAACCGCCCTCGCCCTCGCCCATGTCCGATTGCCCGTCCCGCGTCACCTCCACCGCCAGCCGCCCCGGCGCGGCGCGCCGGGCCCACTGACGCCGCCGCGCATGGCGCAGTCAACCACCGCCGGCGGTTTCGCTGAATTGCATCAGCTGGAAGTCATCCTGGAGGCTGGCGCCAGCCGCCTGGAGGCCTGCCGCGTCGGTGAGGTACAAGCGCGCGGCCAGCGTTTCCCGCTCTACACCGCCAGCATCGGCTCGAACGATCCGCACGCCCCCGCCATCGGCTTCTTTGCCGGCATCCATGGGCTTGAGCGCATCGGCACGCAGCTGCTGCTCGACTATATGCGCATGCTGCTGTGGCGCCTGGAGTGGGACGAGCTGCTGGAACGCCAGTTGCAATCGGTGCGGCTGCTGTTCATGCCCATTGTCAATCCGGGCGGCATGTGGGCCTCCACGCGGGCCAATCCCAACGGCGTGGACCTGATGCGCAACGCGCCGCAGGACGCGGTCGGCCGGGTGCCGCTGCTTGCCGGCGGCCAGCGCGTGGGGGCGTGGCTGCCGTGGTATCGCGGCAGGCGCGGCGCGCCCATGGAGGTGGAGAGCACGGCCATGCTGCAAGTGGTGGCGCAGCAATTGCAGGGCCGTCCCTTGAGCTTTGCGCTGGATTGCCACTCGGGCTACGGCTGGGGCGACAGCATCTGGTTTCCCTACGCGCGCACCGCTGCGCCGATGGCGCATCTGCCCGAGATGTTCGCCCTGAAGACCATGTTCGAGCAGGCGCATCCGCACCACGGCTATGCCTTCGAGCCGCAAAGCCGCCAATACCTGGTGCACGGCGACCTGTGGGACTGGGCCTATGACCACACGCCCCCGGGCAATATCTTCCTGCCGATGACGCTGGAGCTGGGTTCCTGGCTGTGGATCAAGAAGAATCCCCGCCAGTTGTTCTCGCGCCAGGGCTTCTTCAACCCGGTCAAGGCGCATCGCACTGCGCGCGTGCTGCGCCGCCATGCCAACCTGCTCGATTTCCTGGCGCGCGTGGCCTACGCACCGGAGCGCTGGCTGCCGCGCGGGCAACGCCGGCAGCAGTTGCTCGAAATCGCCAGCGCGCAGTGGCAAGGCGGCCAGGGCAGATGAGCGGATGACCGGATGAGCGACTGGATCCTGTTGCGCGGCCTGACGCGCGAGACACGCCATTGGGGCGCCCTGCCCGGCGTCCTGCAAACCGCCGCCGGCATCGGGCCGGTTGCCATGCTGGACTTGCCTGGCAACGGCACGGAGGCGGCCGGGCGCGCGCCAGCCAACGTGGCTGCCATGGTGGCGTTCATGCGTGAACGTGCCCGCCAGCGGGCGCTGGCCAAACCTTACCGGCTGCTGGCGATGTCGCTGGGCGCCATGGTGGCGGCCGAATGGGCGCAGCGCCATCCGGGGGAAATCGGGGCACTGGTGTTGATCAATACCAGCATGCGGCCGTTTAGCGCGGTCACGGAACGCCTCCCGCCACGCAATTGGCCGGCCATGCTTGGCATGGCGCTGGCCTGGCATCACGCCGATTACTGCGAGCGCACCATCCACCGGCTGACCTGCAACACCCGCACGGCGCTCGCCGCCGACGTGGCGGCGTGGTGCGCGATTCGCACCAGCGCACCGGTGAGCCGCGCCAATGCGCTGCGCCAGCTGTGGGCCGCGGCGCGCTATCGCGCGGCGCCCACGCCACCGGCCTGTCCGACGCTGGTGCTGTCGTCGGTGGCGGATCGCCTGGTCGACCCGGCCTGCTCGGCCCGCCTTGCCGCGGCCTGGCGCGTGCCGCACCGCCGCCATCCCTGGGCGGGGCACGATTTGCCGCACGACGATCCGGCGTGGCTGGGTGCGACGGTGGCGTGGTGGCTGGCGAGCGGCGGCGCGCCTTAGCGAGCAACTAGCTAGCGATATAGCGCTTGAGGCGACGATGGATTTCCTTGTTCGACATACCTTCCTTCGTGCGACGGTCGATGTAGGCCCGGGTTCGTGGATCGCTACTCGCGCGGGCGGCGGGCGTAGGGCACACCGGGTTCCCCGTGCCGGCGCGGCACGGCGTGGCGAATGGCGGCCAGTTCCGCGGAGAGCGCCTTGAAGGCCGGATCGCGGCGCAGATGGGCTCCCCTGGCACCCGAAAGCAGGGACAGATCGTCCAGGTCGAGGCCGGGCCTCTGCTCGTACAGTCGGCGGGCGTAGTGCATATCGGCTTCCCCGTCCCGGCGCGGCACGGCGTTGCGAATGGCGGCCAGTTCCGCGGAGAACACCCTGAAGACCGGCTCGCTGCGCACTCGGCTTACCGAGCCGCCCGAAAGGGTCAGCCCGCTCGGGCTGAGGCCGGACCGCTCTGCGGTGGCGGCTACGCTAAGATGACCGGGCTGCTCCGGCTGGGCGCGCTGAAGCGCCGCCTGTTGTTGTCCGTACGCGTCAAGCGCTCGCAGGACGGATTCGCCGAGATCGCAGGARCGCTCAAGCTGGTCGGCCAGGCAATGGCGCAGCAGCGCTGCMTYTTCGCCAGGCATCGGTGTGTCGCGCCGGCACGCCCGCGTGAAATTGTGGTACGCATTCGGGTCAAGCATGCTGAGGCCCAGGCGCACGGCATCGAACAGGCTGTTCGGCCGCKYGCCGCAATAGAYCCGTTGCACGTGTGGAGCGCTAGTAGCGAGAGCCGCGTACTGTCCATCGGCACAGCGCACTATGTGCACCGGGCCGGACGGGCCAGGCCGGGCGGGCGTACCGTACTGGAGCGCGGACGCCCCGGGGGGGCTGCCGTCGACATGCAGCTGAATCTGSACGCCCGGCGGCCAGTCGGGGTGCGTGGGGATCAGCCACAGCGCGATGTCCCGCATCAAGTCATCSAGAAAGCCCATGCTCCGCAGTGTCGCGGCTGCCGCGTTGCGGGTCACCGCATCGACCTGGGGGGGAGTCCCTGTGCACGTGGTGCTCGAAGCCTGCGCCGCTTCAGCAGGGGGCGAGTCCGCCGCGAGGGCGTTCAACTGATGGGAGATCGAAAACATGAGGTAGGCTCCGTTGGAGAATCATCCTCCTGAGTGCCTGAAACTACGTCGAAGGTTCACTCTTATCGTATTAATACTATTAGGAAAGCGGCACCAGCTCCGCCCGGCCAGGCCCGATCAGCGCATGAACGCGACGGAAATATTCGAGCGGTTGCGGGCGCCCGAGCAGGAATCCCTGCGCCTCGTCGCAACCCTCGGCCAGCAGCAGGCTGAGCTGCTCGTCGGTCTCCACGCCTTTGGCCAGCACCGGGATCGCCAGGCTCTGCCCCAGGGCAAGAATCGCGCGGATGATGGCCTTGGCTTGCTGGCTATCGGAGATCTCCGCGATCAAGGCGCGGCCCAGCCTGATCTTGTCGAAAGGAAAGGAGCGCAAGGTATCCAGCGAGGACTGGCCCGTGCCGAAATCGTCGACGGCGATGGCGACGCCGAGCGCCTTGATGCGGCGCAGGATATCCAGCGTCCGCTCCTTGTCGCCGATGATGGTCGATTCGGTGATCTCGAGTTCGAGCCTGCTCGCGGCCAGCCTGGTTTCCTCCAGCACCTGCGCCACCAGCGTGACCAGGTCGCCGTGGGTAATCTGTACCGCCGAGAGGTTGACGGAGATCGTCTTTGGGTAGGTCCACTGCGCGGCCTCCCGGCACGCCGTACGCAGCACCCACTCGCCGATCGGCAGGATGGCGCCGCACTCTTCCGCCAAGGGAATGAAGTCGTCGGGCGGGATCAGCCCCCGCTCGGGATGCTGCCAGCGCAGCAGCACCTCGCAGCCAATCACCTCGCCGCTGGCGATGGCGCTCTGCACCTGGTAGTCCAGCACGAACTGGTGCGCGGCAATGGCGGTCCACAGCTCGCCGGCAAGCGCGCGCCGCTCGCGTTCCGCCTCGTCCATCCGGCTCTCGTAGAAGCAGATCGATTCCGACAGGCTGGCCTTGGCGCGATACATGGCCTGGTCGGTATTGCTGACCAGCTGGTCGCGATGGGCGCCGTCGCCGGGAAAGATCGCGATGCCGATGCTGGCGCCCGTGGTCAGATCGAATCCGTCGAGCCGCACGGGCTCGCTCAGGCAGGTAACCAGGCGGGCGGTAAAGTCGCTCAGCTCGGCCCGCCGTTCGAAACGCTTGACCGCGATAAATTCATCGCCGCCGATGCGCGCAATGAATTCACCCGGCTCAAGCTGGCCGCCAATGCGCTTGGACACCGCCCTGAGCACGGTGTCGCCCGCCGCACGCCCGTGCAGGTCGTTGATTTCCTTGAAGCAATCCAGGTCGATGCCCAGTGTGGCCACCTGGCAGCCCTGCTTTTGCGCACGCAGCAGTTCCTCATCCAGGTAGTCGTTGAAATAGCTGCGGTTGGGCAGGCCGGTCAGCCCGTCGTGGCACGCCATGTACTGGATCTTGGCTCCGATGCGGCGCTGCTCGGTGACATCCTCGCAGGTGGACACCCAGGAGCCATCGGCCATGGCGCTGTGCGACAACGCAATGGCGCGTCCGTCGGGCACTACCTCCACACTGCGCCATTGCCTGTGCCGGCGCAGGATCTCGCGGTGCCGCTCGTGGAGCGCCAGCGCGTACTGCTCGCCACCGGAGCTGCCCGCCAGCGTGCCCGGCGCCGCGACTTCGCTCCCGTGCGCGCCGGCCATGGTGCGGCACAGGGCGAGGAAATCCGCGCCGGGCGCAAGCGAACTGGCTGCGCCGTGGAAAATATCGTCCATGCGCCGGTTGGTCAGCATGATCGTGCCCTCCCGGTCGAACAGGCACAGCCCCTGCGACATATTCTCCAATGCCAGGTCGAGCTTGCGCGTCACCTCGGCAAGGCGCTCGGCATCGGCCCGTTGTTGCGTCATGTCGCGCGTGACCTTGGCATAGCCCAGCTGCTTGCCGGTGCGATCCAGGATCGGCGTGATCAGCACGTGGGCCCAGAAGCGGCTGCCATCCTTGCGCACGCGCCAGCAGCCCTCGGCCACGAAGCGGCCCGCCTCGCGCGCCAGCAGCAGCGCCTGCTCGGGCAGCCCTGCGGCACGGTCCTCCGGGGTGTAGAAGCAGGAGAAATGCGCGCCCAGGATTTCTTGCTGCGTGTATCCCTTGGCGCGCTGCGCGCCGGCATTCCAGCTGCTCACGCTCCCCGACAGATCCAGCGCGTAGATCGCGTAATCGGTCACGCCGAGGACAAGCGTGCGAAAAAGGTCGGTCTCGGCGGGAGGGCCTTGGATGCGAGGCATGTAGGGGGCAGGTGGATGCAGGTGGAAGGTCGATACCGCCGCGCGCAGCGTCTGCGTCCGTGAGGAGAGCCGCTTGCGCGCGCTGGGATCGACGAAACCGGCTCGGCCTGCGTGCCGGGACGTCGATAGGTATAACGGCAATCCGTGCCCGAAATTTACCCTTGACCCGGCAAGGCGCGCCGCTCATCGATGGCGCGGCCAGGATCGCGGTGGTCGGCGGCGCGGAATCCACACCGCCTCCTCGTCGCGCAGCAAGCCCTCGAAATAGCGTACCCGTTCCCAGCCTGGCGCATCGAGGAAAACCCTCGCAGGCTAAGGGGCGGCTGGCAGCGGGCTGGATTCGCGAGGCGCAAAAGCAATTTCGGCGTGCCGCAAAGGGCACGCCGATCCTGGCCAGCGCGTCGGCGCTGCGATAGGACAAGGACAACTGATGAGGCTGCTCGCGAAGACCTTCAGGCCGTAAGCGTCTGCGCCACCACGGTAGCCATGGAGCCACTGGCAACGCAAACCAGTGCCCAGCCTGCCAATATCCGGAAACTCTTCCAACGGCTCATGATGTGCTCCTGAAATCCGTGCGTCGCCATGGCGAACACGCGGGATGATGCATGGATTGCTGTCCGCCGCGGCCATGCTGACCTCACGGCGTACCGGTTGTTTGCTCAGGCATTCGCGCCGTCGGTGTACACGTCGCGCTGGCCGTTGCGCATACCTTCGGTGTACGGGTCGAAGCTGCGGCTCGGTGCGGAGGACACGCCGGCGCGGTCCAGGCCGGCGGTCAGGCCCCCTTCGCTGAATACGTCGAACTTGCCTGTGCGGGCGCCGTCGGTGAAGGTGTCGAACTTGCCGGTGCGGGCGCCATCGGTGAAGGTGTCGAATTTGCCGGTGCGGGCGCCATCGCTATATACGTCGCGGGTGCGGAATTCATAACCGTACTTGTCGGCGGGGACAGTTGCGGCTTGGGCGTGACCGGCTGCAAACGCGGCGGCGAGGGTGGCGGCGGTGAGCAGGGACCTGGCAAAACGCTTGGTGTTCATGATGTTCTCCAATCGAAGCATGGGTCCGGGGGTCTGCTTTGGCCGCGGGGACCGGGATTTAGCGGGATCGCCACTTTTTCTTCGTTTTACCTACCACTAGGTAGATCAGTGAGGCAAAAAAAATGACTTTCGTCGTTGTTACTGATTTGCTGCGTCGGAAACCGGCTGGCTGGGCCTTGTCTGCCTGGCGTTTCCATGCTGCGGCATCCATGGAACACATCTTATCTACCTGTAGGTAGATAGTCAAGGGTTTTTACCAGATTGCGCTTAGGAATATTTGGATGGGGTATACGAGTCACTAACTACAAGCTGCAAGCAGACAAAAAATACCTTGATGGAAGGTCTTTTGGTCAAGCCATCTGCGCCTGCCCTCTGTGTGTACTAGGCTTTTGGCATGTGCAAGCGCGCCACCACTGGCACCCGCTTGTCGATGTGTGCAATAGTCGGCACAGCGCCGCCAGCACGCGAATCGATCTGCACCGCCCGCGCGGTGCCACCGGGAGGCTGTACTCATGAGCGCAGGCAATGTCATCGCGAGTTCCGAACACGCCGATTCGGCAGCCGTGGCCCCTACGGGAGTGCCAGTTGAGCAAGAGGCAGTGGTGGCGTTCTCCCCGATGGAGTCTCGCCGGCACCAGATGTATCCCGTTCTTACCGCCAGCGAGATCGCGCGACTCCATCATTTCGGCACCGTACGGCAATGGCGCGCCAACGAATACTTGTTCCGCATCGGCAGTCGCGCGCACGGCATGGTGGTGGTGCTGCGCGGGCAGGTGCAGATTTCCCAGCGCGATGCGCTGGACCGCTCCACGGTGCTGAACGAGCACGGGCCTGGCCATTTCCTCGCGGAGGTAGCATCGCTATCTGGCAAGCCCGCGCTGGTCGACGCCTTCGCCCTGGAAAACACCGAGGCCATCGAGATTCCGCCCGAGCGGCTGCGCGCGCTGTTAGTCGCAGAAGCCGAACTGGGCGAGCGGATCATGCGCGCATTGATCCTGCGCCGCGTCGGCCTGATCGAGCGAGGCAAAGGCCTGACCCTGCTGGGCCGCGGCAGCGATGCGCACCTGTTGCTGCTGCAGGCATTCCTGCGGCGCAACGGTTATCCCTACACCGTGGTCGACGCCGACACCGATCCCGACGCCTGCGCGCTGCTCGAATTCAGCGCGGCCGCGTCGAGCGATTTTCCGCTGGTCATCTGCCCGGGCGGCTCGGTGCTGCGCGCCCCCGACCCCGGCCAGCTTGCCACCTGCCTGGGCCTGTTGCCCGAGTTTGATCCGAACCATGTCTATGACGTGATCGTGGTGGGTGCCGGCCCCGCCGGATTGGCAACGGCGGTCTATGCCGCGTCCGAGGGGCTCTCCGTGGCGGTGTTCGACGAGTCCTCGCCGGGTGGACAGGCCGGCGCCAGTTCCCGCATCGAGAACTATCTGGGCTTTCCCACCGGCATCTCCGGACAGGCACTGGCCGGCCGCGCCTTTGTGCAGGCGCAGAAGTTCGGCGCTCACCTCGCGATTCCGCTCAAGGTGGCTGCGCTGCATTGCGGCGAGGACCCGCAGCGCATTGAATTGTCCGACGGGCGCAAGATCCCGACCCGCACCGTTGTCATTGCCAGCGGTGCATCGTACCGCCAGCCTGCCATCGCATCGCTCGATCGCTATGAGGGACGCGGCGTCTACTATTGGGCGTCCCCGGTGGAAGCCCGGTTATGCAGCGGGGACGAGGTTATGCTGGTCGGCGGTGGCAACTCCGCCGGGCAGGCCGCGGTCTTCCTCGCCGCACACGCAAAGCGCGTGCACGTGCTTATCCGTGCCGCGAGCCTGGAGGCCAGCATGTCGCGCTACCTGATCGAGCGCATCGCGGCCCAGCCCAACATCGAACTGCATACCGGCGCTGAAGTCGTGGCGCTGGGTGGGGAAGAACGCCTGACAACCATCGGCTATCGCACGCGCGATAGCGACCGCCTGACCGAGATGGCGATCCGGCATCTGTTCCTGTTCATCGGGGCCGATCCCAACACGGCGTGGCTGCGCACCTGCAATGTCCGCGTGGATGCCAAGGGGTTCGTGCTGACCGGCACGGATGCGCCGCACGAAGGCGAAGCGCCCGCCACCGCGCTCGAGACCAGCGTACCCGGTGTCTACGCAATAGGCGACGTGCGCTCGGGCTCCACCAAGCGCGTGGCGGCGGCCGTGGGCGAAGGCGCCGCGGTGGTCGCCCAAATCCACGGTTACCTGGCGAAACTGAAGCAGCCGGAGCCGGGCATGCTCGCCATGTAAGGCGCGGCATTGTCCGGCAATTAAAACGCGCATTCCCTGAATGCCGCGCACCCTGGAACGACAGGACAACGAATTTACCCTAGCCCAGGTGCGCCGGCAATCGGCCGTGTGGACGGCGCGCGACAGAGCCTGAAACGCGCATTTATTTACTATATTGGTTGCATGGCAGGTGCTTCAATTCGAAGCCGTTGATAGGGAGGTTGCCATGCGTTCGCTTGCAGACAGGTTTAGTCCGCCCACCCCGGAGAAAATTGCAGCAAGGGAATTGCAGCAAATGCGGCTCACGTTATTCCAGGCCGAGCGCCGCCTGCTGGAAGCACAGATGCAGGTCGACTACTACCGCGACCTCGTCGCATTCCTGGAGGACGTGAGCGCCTCCGGCGTCGAGAGCGTGGTGGACAAGCGGCGCGCGCCTGCCGCCGCCGAGCCCGTGCAAGCGCCCCGCTCCGCGCACGGACTCATCACGGTCCCCGCCGTACCTTCAGCAGCCTGACGTTTCGCCGTTGCCGGCGCAACCCGCGCCGGCAAGGCGCTGGCGCGTCCCTCGCCTGTGCGAGGATGCGGCCGGTGCCATGGCGGTCACGTGCGGCATCGTCGCGCGTCGTGATTGCGCGCGGCATTTCCCATGGCCCGTGGCGCATTTCCGTGCGCCGCGCGAACGCTGTGCGATACTGGCCGCCTTTGCGCGGCACCCCGCGCCAGCGACACAGACCCAAGGCCTCGCCCCGCCGCGCACCAGCGCGGCGTCTTCGCCCGCGCGGCCAGAGGCGCCAACCGGAAATTGCCATGAGCGAACTGCTGCCAGCCATTGAAATCGAAACCGCGCCATCGCCGGCATGGTCCGTCATCTGGATGCATGGGCTCGGCGCCGACGGCAGCGATTTCGTCCCCGTGGTGCCCGAGCTGGGCCTGGCGCCCGTGCCGGGCGTGCGCTTCGTGTTCCCCAACGCGCCGGCCATCCCGGTCACCTGCAACGGGGGCTACGTCATGCCGGCGTGGTATGACATCCACTCCTTGGACGACGCGCGCCGCCACGTGGACGAGGCGGGCATCCGGGTCTCCCGCGAGGCCATTCGCGCGCTCATCGCGCGCGAGAACCAGCGCGGCGTGCCCAGCCATCGCATCGTGCTGGCCGGCTTCTCGCAAGGCGGCGCAGTGGCCTACACCACAGGCCTGACGCATCCCGAGGGCCTGGGCGGCATCATCGCCCTTTCCACCTATATTCCCTCGCCCGCGCTGCTTGCCGCCGAGTTCAGCGAGGCCAACCGTGCCACCCCGGTCTTCGCCGGGCACGGCACGGAGGACGATGTCGTGCCCGTGCAACTGGGCATGCTCGCGCGCGACACCCTGCAACAATCGGGCTGCAAGGTGGAATGGCACACCTATCGCATGCCGCACTCGGTCTGCCTGGACGAGATCAAGGACATTGGCGCATGGCTGACCGCGCGGTTCGCGGCGGACGAACAGACGTAATATCCCGAAGCCTGAAAGGCACTGCATGTCCGTCCAGGCGGGCGGCGAGCCCCGGCACGCCAGGCTCGCGCCCGCCGCATTATCCGCACCCAATATGAAATCCTCGCCTTCCGACGCTTCCGCCCCTGCCCCCGCACCGCTCAAGCTGGACTTCGATACCCGCAAGGCGCTGCTGTTCGCCCTTGCCGCCGAGCGTTTGTCGGCGTACTACGAGCACCGCCAGTGGATGACCGATGCCCAGGGCTCGACGCTGGCGGGACTGTGGCTGTCGCGCTCAAAGCTGCAACTGGCGCTCGCCGAGCGGCGCGTGCTCTCGCAACTGAGCGATCAGTTCGCCAGGCAGCTTGCCGCGACCCTGTCGCGCGAAGCCGGGCTGTACACCGCCCACGAGATGATGGAAGCGCTCGATCCCAACTACCAGTCCGCCTTCGCGCACGACCTGCTCGACGAGTGCGAACGGCTGCTGCGCGAGAATGGCGTGACCGAGTGAGGCGCCCCAGGCGGCGCGTTCGCTGACGCGGCTCAACGACTGACCACGCTTGGTGCGCGGCCCTTTTCCAGGTGCTCGCCGTCGAGCCGGCTGAACACCAGCGCCGACAGAAGCGTAATGATGCCGACGGTCAGGAACGCCAGCCGGTAAGCCGTGCCGGCATCGCCAGGCTGGACGCTGAACAGGCTCACCAGTCCGCCACCGATGGTGACGCCAAGGCCGATCGCCAGCATCTGCACCATCGAGAACAGGCTGTTGCCGCTGCCCGCGTCCTCTACGCTCAAACCTTTCAGCGTCACGCCGTTCATGACGGCAAACTGCATGGAATTGGTCGCGCCGAACAGCGCGAGCTGCGCAATGGCCAGGCCCGTCGGCCAGCCCGGCGAAATGGCGGCGAACGATGCAATCGATGCGCCCACCAGCAAGGTGTTGACCAGCAGGAACGTGTCATAGCCAAAGCGCTTGATCAACGGCACGATCCAGCGCTTGGCGACCACGCCGGCCAGCGCGGCCGGCAGCAGCATCAGCCCGGAATGCAACGGCGAATAGCCCATCTGCAACTGCAGCAACAAGGGCATCAGGAACGGCACCGCACCCGAGCCGATGCGGCACACCAGGTTGCCGGCCAGCCCGACGCTGAAGTTGGGCTCGCGGAACAATGCCAGCCGGAACAGCGGATCCTGCCGCCGCCGCGCATGCGGAATATAAAGCAGCGCGGACAGCAGGCTCAGGGCAAACAGGCTCCCGCTCCACGCCGCGTGGCTGGCTCCGTGCGGCGTGTCGAGCGCCAGCGAAAACGCCACCATGCATAGCGAAAGCAAACCGCATCCGAGAAAGTCGAACGGCGGCGCGCGGCCGATGGTGTCATCGGGCAGGTAGCGCAAGACGGCCAGCATCCCGATCGCGCCCACCGGCACATTGATCAGGAAGATCCAGTGCCACGCCACCGACTGCACGATCCAGCCGCCCAGCACCGGCCCGAAGATGGGCCCGGCCTGCCCCGCCACCGAGACAAAAGCCAGCGCCGCCATGTACTGCTCGCCGGAGACGCTGCGCAGCACCGCCAGCCGGCCGATCGGCAACAGCATCGAGCCGCCGATGCCCTGGATCACGCGGGCGATCACAAGTTGGTCGAGGCTCTGCGCGCCGGCACAGAACAATGAGCCCAGCACAAAGATCAGAATCGCCGCGAAATAAACCCGGCGCGTACCGAAGCGATCCGCCAGCCAGCCCGAGGCCGGCGTCAGCATGGCCATGGTCAGCGTGTAGGCCACGACCACCGGCTTCATGTCGAGAGGCGTTTCGTGGAGGCTGCGTGCCATCGCGGGCAAGGCGGTGTTGACGATGGTGGTGTCGAGCGTTTGCATGAAAAAGCCCGCTGCGACGATCCACAGCATGGCCTTTTGCGAGGATTGGCTGTTTATCATGTACATCTCGGCAAGAACCGGTGGGGCACCGGCGCGGCCATTGGCCGGGATCACAGGAGGCAGATCCGGGAAGAACCAAGGGCATGAATGCTATCGATGTTAATGATTGGGGCGCCAATCGTGAACCCCACTGGATATATTGACTGTGATCGGAAATACCGATGACAATGCAGCATGCTCAATCCCGTCTGGATCCAGACCTTCGCCACCGTTGCCGCCGCCCACAGCTTCACCGACGCAGGGCGCCAGCTCGGCCTTTCCCAGTCGAGCGTCAGCGACCATATCCGGCGCCTGGAACAGCACGTGGGCCGGCGGCTGTTTGTGCGCGATACGCACACCTTGACCATGACCGCCGACGGCGAGGCGCTGCTGGCGCACGCGCGGCTGATCCTGGAGACCATCGCGCGCGCGGAGTCCCAGTTCAATGCGCCCCGGCTGCAGGGTCGCGTGCGGCTGGGCACGTCGGACGACCTGGCCCTGGGGCCCCTGCCCAATGTGCTGGCCGCGTTTCGCAACTCGCATCCGGATGTGGAGCTGGAAATCACCATCGGCATGACCGGCAAGCTCTACGAGCTGATGGATGCCGGCGCGCTGGACCTGATGATCGGCAAGCGCCGCGAAGGCGATCGGCGCGGTACCCCGCTGTTCCGGGGCAAACTGGAGTGGCTGGCACGGCCCGGCACGGTGGCGGACCTCAGGCAACCCCTGCCGCTGATCCTGGTCACCGAGCCCAGCGTCACGCGTGCCATCGTGCTCGATACGCTGGCCAAGGCCGGGATGCGCTGGCAGATCGTCTGCACCAGCAGCAGTCACTCGGGCTGCATCGCCGCCGCGCGCGGCGGGCTGGGCATTACCGTCAGGGCGCAATACTTATCCGGGCGCGGCCTGTCGCCGCTGGCCAATAGCGACAGCCTGCCGGCGCTGCCGGAGGTGGAATTCATCTCGCTGCGCGCGGGCCGCCTGAGCCGGCCCGCCGAGACGCTGCTGCAACTACTGCAAAAAAGCGATCTGCGCGGGTCCTGGCTGGACGAGTAGCCCGCACCTGCGCCGTCCCTGCCGGCTTCAGGCCTTGGCGCCGTCCTGGTACGGATCGAAAGCGCGGGCCGGGGGCGCCGATACGCCGCGCGTATCCATGCCAGCCAGCTTCTGCGCGCCGTCACTGAACGGGTCGATGCTGCGTGCCGGATCGGACGAGACGCCAGTGCGGTCCCTGCCGGCGATGCGCGCGCCGTCGGTGTACGGGTCGATGCTGCGCGCCGGATCGGACGAGACGCCAGTACGGTCCCTGCCGGCGATGCGCGCGCCGTCGGTGTACGGGTCGATGCTGCGTGCCGGATCGGACGAGACGCCAGTACGGTCCATGCCGGCAATGCGCGCGCCGTCGGCGTACGGGTCGATGCTGCGGGCAGGATCGGCGGACGGACCAGTACGGTCGAGGCCGGCGATGCGCGCGCCGTCGGTGAAGGGGTCGATCTTGCGGGTGCGGGCAGCGCCGGTGAAGCTATCGAACTTCGCATCACGCGCGCCATCGGTGAAGGCGTCCACGGGTGCCGTGCGCGCGCCGTCGCTGAATACATCGCGCGCGCCACTGTGCATCGACTGGGCATAAGGCGCACTGCCGGCGCTATTGGCAGCCGGGCTGGCGGCTTGGGCGTTGCCCAGGGCAAACACGGCTGCGCCAATGGCGGCGGCGGCAAACAGCGACTTGATGCGGTTCGGGTACATGGCGATCTCCAACTGGGTGAATGTGCCCATTCGTCGCCAGCAYCCGCGAGAACTTACAGCTTTTTTTCAGATTCCTTGCTGACACCCGCCGCCTCCTTGCGCGTGCGGTGGCCCGCACGCGCGCACGCCGCCTGCGCCGTGCTCCGCCCTGTGCGCCGGACCGCATCCGGATGCCTAATCCATGCCTAATCCCTCTGCCCGTCAAAAGGATGAGCCCAGCCAAAAGCCTCTCCCTCCAATACCCGAGCGATATCCAACCTCCGGCCACTGTCGGTAAACGCACGCATGCCGCTAAATACGGTAACAGGTCAGGTCCGGCTGCGTGGCAAACCGAACAGAGAAGAACGGAAGCAACTGACGCAGCGGGGGGGACTTTTGGACATGGGGAGAAACAAAATGACCGACATCGAACTGGATTTATCCGGCAATCATTTGCTGGGTGCCTTGCCACCGCGCGAGCGCCGCTTGCTCTCGCCGCGCCTGGATAGCGTCAAACTGCGTACGGGCCAATTGCTGAGCGATTCCGGGCAGCGCATCCGCCATCTCTATTTTCCCAGCACCGCGGTGATCTCGATGATGTCGCTGCAGGAAAGCGGCGCCACCGTCGAACTCGCCTCCGTGGGCCGCGAGGGGATGGTGGGCCTGCCCGCGCTGACCGGGGGCGAAACCATGCCCAATCGCATCGAGGTACGCAGAAGCGGAAGCGGCTTGCGCGTGGCCGCCAGCGATCTGCGCGCCATCTACGCCGAGTTGCCCACACTGCAGCGCATGGCCTTGCTCTATATGCAGGCGCTTCTCACGCAGGTTTCGCAGACGGCGGTCTGCATCCGCCATCACTCGTTGACCACCCAGTTGTGCCGCTGGCTGCTGCTGGCACTGGACCGCTCTCCCTGCAACGAGCTGGATGTCACCCAGCAGACCATTGCCGACATGCTGGGCGTGCGCCGCGAAGGCGTTACCGAAGCGGTGGGCAAGCTTGAGCAACTGCGCATGATCAGCCACAGCCGCGGGCATATCACCGTCATCGACCGGGCCGGGCTGGAAGGCTTTTCCGGCGAGTCCTACCGCATCGTGCGCAGCGAGTTCGACCGTTTGCTGAGCCCTGTTGCCGGCTAGGCAGCCGGGCCCTGCGCCAGCGCCTGGTAGGCCGTGGCAAGGTGGTAAGGCGTGGTCGAAGGCATTTCGGCCCGCTCGACCTTGCCGTCAGGCGCCAGGCATTCGTACCAGCCGCCCGCATGGAGAAACCGTGCCGGGAAGGCCCGTAGCCAGGCCTGCAGGTGCGCCAGCGCAACGCCATCGCCACGCACCGCCAGCGCCCGCGCGAATTCGGTCTGCGCCCAGATCCGCTGGATCGGGTCGCGCGCCGAGCCATCCAGGTTCAGCGCCGCGGCCACGCCCATGGTGCCGGTATCGACACCGTGTCGCAGGGCAAAGTCGAAGGCGCGCGCCAGCGCCTGGCTGAGCGGCGAGCCATCGAACAGGGCAGGTGCCGAAGCGAGCAGCGAAAACCACTCGAACTGGTGGCCGGGTTCGATCCGGTTGCCGGCGCTATCGGTATCCAGCGGCAGCTCGGCGATGCACCCGCTCGCCGAATCGACAAAGCCGGCCAGCACGGCAGCGGCGATGCCCGCCAGGCGATCCGCGTAGACCGGCTCGCCGGTGACCTCATGCGCCGCCAGGTAGGCCTCGGTCAGGTGCATGATCGGGTTTTGCAGGGGCGTGCCGCCGGCAGGGCTGAAGTCTTGCGCTAGCGCGGCGTGGTAGAGGCCGTCCGCCATGCGGAAACGCTGCTCGATCAGCCGCGCCGTGTCATCCAGCAGGGCACGCGCCTCGGCGCTGCCCGTCCGCTTGCAATACGCCGCGCAGGCGAAGACGACGAAGGCGTGGGTGTACAGGTCCTTGCTGGTATCGAGCGGCCTGCCCTGCGCGTCGATGCTGTAGACGAAGCCGCCGTTCCCGCCATCGGCGAAGCGGCCGTGCAGCGACGCGAACAGCCGCGCGGCGTGGGCGGCCTCGCTGGCGCCATCGCCCTGGGAAAACACATAGAGCTGGCGCGCGCATGCCATGGTGCGATAGCGCGTCACCGGCAGCGGCTGGTGAGCGGTGGCCGACAGCGCCTCGTAGGGCAACTGCATGGCGGCATTCCAGCCCGGGCCGAGCCAAAGCGGCAGGATGGCGGCATCGTAGTGCGCGCGCAGCGTGGCAGCGGACGCGGCCACGGAGGCTGTGGCGGCTGTAGCGGCGCTGGCGGCCGCGGCAAGGGTTGGCGTAACGTTCATGCGGGAAGCAGATTCGGTAAGGGGCGCGCCTTCACACGCAGGCCCGGCTAAGTATTCATGGCCAGCAGCCCGGGGGCGCGGGGGACGGCCGCCGCTGGCGTCCCGGATTCTGGCATCCGTGCAATATACCTCAGCGCGGCAACCGGGCTGCCCGACTGGTCCGCGCCCGGGGTTGAGCCCATATGCACCGAAGCATGCACATAGGCCGGCATCGGCAGCACGGCCCGTATTCCGGCCACCTGCCGCCCCTGGAGTACCGCCCTCGTCCCATCGGTCGTTTCACGCCAAGGACAAACTTGAACCGGCCAGCGGATCGCCTAACCTTACCTTGTGGCCCCCTGTTTCGAGAACCGCGCGAGCGGCTTTCGCGCCGCATTGCGCGCCTGCCGCGGCGCCTGGACCACATCCCTGTTTTGCGCAGAGCTAACGCCCGGAGGGATCCCGCCTTCTGTCCGCCAGTATTTTCTGGTCATCCGGAGCCTGCCGGAGTCCACGTCCATGCTCCTAGGGAGAGCACGATGGAAAAACCAGTTGTAAGCCCCTTGCGTTTTGTCGAGTTGCTGAACGCCAGGCTGCCCGCCCATCCCCTGTATCAGGAGGGAATGCGCGTGTATGCCATTCCCAATCATTCGGAACACCCGCACAGCCTGGTATGCGTCGGCCCGCGCGGTGTCAAGGGCGTCTGCGCAACCGTGGAACTGATCGTGCGCGGCGAGTGCGAGATCTTCCCCGACATACCGGGCGACTGGCACGCCTCTCCCCGCGTCAACGCCCGCGCTTCCCATCGTTAGCGCTCAGACGCGCTCCAGCTGCCGGTGCGGCGGCGGTGGCAGCGTGATGCGGATCCCGTCGCCTGCCCTCACCTCGCCGCCGGCCAGCACAATGCCCATGATGCCGGCCTTGCGTACCAGCCTGCCTTCCTGATCGCGGCCAAGGACTTGCGCCAGCAAGCCCGGCTGGAAGTGCTCGATCTGCGCGCAGGGATTGCGCAGCCCGGTGACTTCGACCCACGCCGTTTCGCCCAGTTGCAGGTGCGTGCCCGCGGGCAGCGCGAGCAGGTCGATGCCCTGCGTGGTGATGTTCTCGCCCAGCGCGCCAGGCGCCACCGCATGGCCCGCGGCCTGCAACATGTCCTGTAGTTCGACTGAAAGCAGGTGAACCTGCCGCAAGTTCGGCTGGCTCGGGTCCACAACGACGCGGGAGCGATGCTTGACGGTTTCGCCGAGATGCGCGTCGCCCTCCACGCCCAGCCCCGCCAGCAGGCGGATGACTGTCGTGTTCGCCTTGCTGAAGGTATGCGTCGCGCTAAGGCTGACCGCGACCACTCGCGCGGATGGCGGGGGCACGGCCCCCTTGTCGTCACTGTGCATGGTCATGCGACTGCCCGGCCTTCCTGCCCGGAAGCGGGCATCCGGATCACGCTCGCGCGGTTCGCGTCCACCGCGCCCATGGGATATCGCGCGGCAAACACCAGGCGGCCCGACGACCATGTATGCGTCACCAGCGGCTGCCCTGCCACCATCGCGACTGCCACCAGGTCGGCGCGCAGCCCCGCCGCAATGCGGCCCCGGTCGGACAGCCCGCAGGCTGCGGCCGGGTTGGCGCTGACCAGCGCGGCCGCCTGCGGCAGACTCAACGCAGCCTGGCGCTCCGCGGCAAAGGCCGCGGCAATCAGCGTGGACGGCTGGTAGTCCGAGCAAAGGCAATCCACCACGCCGGCGCGGATGCCGTCGATGGCGCGCATCGAACCGCTCTGGCTCTGGCCGCGCAGCACATTGGGCGCGCCGAGTATGGTCGGCAAGCCCTTCGCCTTGGCCGCCCGCGCGGTCTCCAGGTTGATCGGGAATTCGCTCATGCACACGCCCAGCGCCTGCATGGTGGCGATGCGCTCGACCGAATCGTCGTCATGGCTGGCGGCAGGAATGCCCACCCGGGCAGCCAACGCCAGCAGGTACTCCACGCGATCCAGCGCGCCCTGCTTCTCCACCAGTTTCTTGTCGGCCGCCGCGCGGGCTTCTTCATGGCTCATGGCATGATTGCCCACCATGTAGGCCAGGTACGCTTCCAGCGTCTTGAACTGGCCCTGGCCGGGCGAGTGATCCATCACTGAGACAAGATCCACCACGCCGGCTTCCATCAGCTGCGCAAGGACCGGCAGCGCGCTGGCATCGGTCACCTCGTAGCGGCAATGGACGCGGTTGTCCACCAGGCTGTGATCGCGCAAGGCAGTGACGGCGCGCACCAGTTCGCCGGCGGTTTCGTAGTTGCGCACGCCGAACGTGTCACCGGCGAACGACACCGCGTGATAAGGCGTGGTGATGCCGGCGGCGGCGTTGCGGCGATCGACCTGCGCCACGGCGAAGTCGAGCGGGAACATCACGCGCGAGCGCGGCTCGGCTTCTTTCTCGATGGCATCGCAATGCAGGTCGATCAGGCCGGGCAGCAAGGTCTGTCCGTGCAGGTCGATCACCTGCGCGGCGCGCGGCACGGCGGCGGCATCCGGCTCGATCGCAGTGATCTGGCCGTTCTCGATCAGCAGGGCACTGTCGGCGAGCACGCCGTCGGGCAGGACGATCCGCGCATGGGTCAGGTAAGCAGGAAGCATGGTCGGTTCCGGAAACGGTTAGGAACGGTTAGCGGCAAAAATCCGGCAATAGGAATTGTACTCAGCCGGCCACCGCGGCAAGCCTGCCGGCGGGCGCGGTCTCCATAGCGGGCGGATGCAAGGGCAGCAGCCTGGTGGCCACGGCCTCGCGCACCGCTTCGTCATGGAAGATGCCGACCAGGCAGCGACCCTCGGCCAGCGCCTCGTGAATCAGCGCCACCACCACCGCGCGGTTGTCGGCATCGAGCGACGCGGTCGGCTCATCGAGCAACAGCACCGGATGGCCGCCGATCAGTCCGCGCGCGATATTCACGCGCTGCTGCTCGCCGCCCGAGAAGGTCGCCGGCGGCAGGCTCCACAGCCGGCCGGGCACCTGCAGCCGCGCCAGCAGCGCCGCGGCGCGCTCGCGCGCTTCGTCGACGCTGGCGCCGCGCTGCTGCAGCGGCTCGGCCACCACGTCGAGCGTGCTCACGCGCGGGATCACGTGCAGGAACTGGCTGACATAGCCGATCACCTCGCGCCGCAGTTGCAGGATGCGCTGCTCGGGCGCGCGGGTGAGTTCCACCCAGTCGTCGCCGGCGCGAATGCGGATGCTGCCCTCGGTGGCCAGGTAGTTGCCGTAAAGGCAACGCAGCAGCGTGCTCTTGCCCGCGCCGGAGCTGCCGGCCAGCACCACGCATTCGCCGGCGGCGGCGTCGAAATCGATGGCCTGCAAGACCGGCAGGCGCGTCCCGCCCTGGTTATGCAGTACGAAGGTCTTGCCGAGGCCGCGCACGTGGATGCGGCTGGCGTCATGCGTCATGTCTTGCGTCATGTTCAGCTCTGGAGGATGGAGGACACCAGCAACTGGGTGTACGGATGGTGCGGGTCGTCGAGAATCTGGTCGGTCAGGCCGCTTTCCACCACGCACCCGCCCTGCATCACCAGCGTGCGGTGCGCCAGCAGTCGCGCCACCGCGAGATCGTGGGTCACGATGATGGCGGCCAGACCGAGGTCCGCCACCAGGCGGCGCAGCAGGTCGAGCAGGCGGGCCTGCACGGAGACATCGAGCGATGCGGTCGGCTCGTCCATGAACACCAGGCGCGGATGCGTCACCAGGTTGCGGGCGATCTGCAGGCGCTGCTGCATGCCGCCGGAGAAATTCGTGGGCGCTTCGTCGAGGCGGCCCAGGTCGAGTTCCAGCTTCTCCATCCACGTGCCGGCCACCTCGCGCAGCTCGCCGTAGTGGCGCCCGCCCACCGCCATCAGGCGCTCGGCGATATTGGCGCCGGCGCTGACGCGCATGCGCAGGCCATCGCGCGCGTTCTGGCGCACGAAGCCCCAGTCGGTGCGCGCCAGCAAGCGCAGCCGGGCATCGGACAGCGTCGCAAGGTCAACCAGGCCATGCTCGCGGGTGTCGTAGCAGACCCTGCCGGACTCCGGCGCGGCCTGCCAGGACACGGCCTGCAGCAAGGTGCTCTTGCCGGATCCGGATTCGCCCACCACGCACAGCACCTCGCCGGGGAAGAGATCGAAGCTGACATCGTGGCAGCCATGCACGCCGTCCCAGGTGCGGGTCAGGCCGCGCACGGACAACAGCGGCTGGTTCGGGTCGGTGCGGTTCATGCTGCCTCCTTGCGGGCTTTGGCGGCCGGGCCGCCCGCCCCTGTTTCGCCTTGTTCCTGGCGCGTGGCGCAGTACTCGGTATCGGAGCAGACGAACATCCGGCCACCGGCGTCGTCGGTGATGATTTCATCGAGATAGCTGTGGGTGGAGCCGCACAGCTCGCAGCAGCCGGACCACGTCTCGACGGCGAAGGGATGATCGTCGAAGTCCAGGCTCTTGACGCTGGTGTAGGGCGGCACCGCATAGACCCGCTTCTCGCGCCCCGCGCCGAACAGCATCAGCGCCGGACTGTGATCCAGCTTCGGGTTGTCGAACTTGGGGATGGGCGACGGCCGCATCATGTAACGCTGGTTGACCATCACGGGGTAGTCGTAGGTGGTGGCGATGCGTCCGTGGCGGGCGATGTCCTCGTACAGCTTGACATGCATGGCGCCGTATTCCGCCAGCGCGTGCATGGTGCGGGTTTCGGTCTCGCTCGGCTCCAGCCAGCGCAGCGGCTCCGGCACCGGCACCTGGAACACCATGATCTGGCCTTGTGCCAGCGGCGTCTCCGGAATCCGGTGGCGGGTCTGCACGATGGTGGCCTCGGCGGTGCGCTCCGTGGTCCGCACGCCGGTGACGCGGCCGAAGAAGCGGCGGATATTGATGGCGTTGGTGGTGTCGTCCGAGCCCTGATCGATCACCTTGAGCACATCGTCGCCGCCGATGATGGAGGCCGTGACCTGGATGCCGCCGGTGCCCCAGCCATATGGCAGCGGCATCTCGCGGCTGCCGAAGGGCACCTGGTAGCCGGGGATTGCCACCGCCTTGAGCAGCGCGCGGCGCAGCATGCGCTTGGTGGACTCGTCGAGATAGCCGAAGTTGTAGTGTTCGTCACGCACGGCGGCGTTGGGATTGGCGTTGGCGTTGGTGTCGTTCATGATGCGATGGCCTCTTGCGCCTGTGCTTGGGCGATGTCGGCAGTGCCTTGCGCAGGCGGCGTGGACGCCGGGGCCTGCATGCCCTGCGCACGCTCGGCGCGCAGCCGGCGCAGCAGTTCGAGATTGGTCTGGAAGTCCACGTAATGCGGCAGCTTCAAGTGCTGCACGAAACCGGAGGCTTCCACGTTGTCGCTGTGATACAGCATGAACTCCAGATCGTTGGCGGGCGCGTCGGCGGCTTCGCCCAGTTCGGCGGCGCGCATTGCGCGGTCGGCCAACGCCATCGACATCGCCTTGCGCTCGCCGTAGCCGAACACCAGGCCATAGCCGCGCGTAAAGCTCGGCCCCTCCTGCGCGTTGCCGGCGAACTGGCTCACCATCTGGCATTCGGTGACCTCGAGCTCGCCGATGGTCACGGCAAAGCCCAGTTCCTCCACGAACAGTTCGACCTCGACCTCGCCGTAGCGGATCTCCGCCGCGAACGGATGCGAGTTGCCATAGCCGCGCTGGGTCGAATACCCCATCGACAGCAGGAAGCCTTCATCGGCACGCGCCAGGTTCTGCAAGCGCGCCGGACGCGCGGCGGGCAGTTCCAGCGGCTCGCGCGTCAGGTCGGGCGGCGCGGGATCGTGCGCAGGCACCGTCTCCGGCTCGATCAGCGATTCCTGGCGCAACAGGTCGGTCACGCGCGGCATGCTCGCATCCAGCGTCGTCCGTGCCGGCGGCAGTGGCGCGTTCTCGCGCCCGGCCTCCAGCGTGAAATCCAGCAGGCGCTGCGTGTAGTCGTAGGTGGGGCCCAGTACCTGCCCGCCCGGCACATCCTTGAAGGTGGACGAGATCCGGCGCTGCAGCCGCATGGCGCCCGTATCGAGCGGCACCGAATAGCCGAAACGCGGCAAGGTGGTGCGATACGCGCGCAGCAGGAACACGGCCTCGATCAGGTCGCCGGCTGCCTGCTTGATGGCCAGCGCGGCCAGGTGCGGGTCGTACAGCGAACCCTCGGCCATCACGCGCGACACCGCCAGCGGCATCTGCTCGCGTACCTGGGCCAGCGTCAGTTCCGGCACGGCGCGGTCGCCGCGGCGGTATTCGTCCAGCATGCGGTAGGAATTGAGGATGGCGCGTTCGCCCCCTTTGACGGCAACGTACATATCAAGCCTCCGCTTGGGTGGTGCGTGGCAGCGCGCACAGGTGGTGGCCACTGGTCAGCAGCACATCCACGCCGAGCGGAAAGCGCGCGTGGTTGGCCTGCCATTGCGTCCAGAAACTGGTGGACAAACCTTGCACGGCCAGCATGGCCTGGGTTTCGATGCCGGGTCCGCGCAGCGTCACCACCGGGCCGTCGTCCAGCGATGCCACTTCGACCAACAGCGTGGCGGAACGATCAGGGTAAGCCGGATCGCCCTGGGCGCACGCCGCGAGATCCGGCATGGCATGGCCGGCCGGCACCGCCACGAAGGTGGCCTGCCCTGGCTCGCTCACCAGCGGGCAGCCGCAATGAAAGCGCAGGAAAGCGCGCACACCCTCGGGCGTTTGCGGCGGCAGCCACACGGGCGTATCGCTATCGGCCAGCGTCAGCAGCAGCGCGCTCAGCGCTGGCGACAAGCCCTGCGGCACACCGCACGGCTCAGCCAACTCGCCGATGCTGCCGGGGCGTGACATGGCGTCCAGCGCGGCGCGGAACGTCCGCTGCGCCGACTGCACCGCATCGTCGAAGCCGGGCAGCAGCATCGGCGCGCCAGCGCCATGGCGGCCCGCAGGCGCGTTGTCGTATCCAGCCGCCTGGGCGGCAATCGGTTGGCCTGGCATCTCAGTCCTCTCCACGCACCATGGTAAAAAATTCAACTTTCGTCTGTGCCGCCACCGCGGCCTCGTGCTCGCCGCGCGCCGCGTGCGCCTTGGCCAGCGGTGCAACCACTTCGGCCTGCACGCGCTCATGCCAGTCGGGCAGTTGCAACAGCGCATCGAGCAGGGCAATTTGTTCCGCCTGGCGATGTGTACGTCCCTGCACGTAGCCCACGCCCACCACGCCCGGGTCCAGCGTCACCGCGCAACGCGTGACGCTGACTTCGCCCAGATTGAACTGCGCACCGGTGCCGCCGGCGCGCCCGCGCACCATGGCCATGCCGCTCTCCGGCTTGCGCAGCAGGCGATAGGCCGGCAATGCGCCGAGCCGGAGAGCGGCCTGTTCCAGTGCTTCCGGCGCCGCCAGGGCCAATACGCGCAGCCACGCTGCGCGCGCCGCCTGGGTGGCTTCATCCTGGGCCGCCGCCTCTGGCTGCGTGCCGGTTCCGGTATTGGTTCGATCCATTTCACATCCCCTATACGTCTATACGTTTAGATGTAGAATACCATCCATGGCCGAACTACAACATAGCCAGATGAAGCTTTGATGACGGCTGGCAACGCAGTTTGCATGGCGCACTGCACGGCGAGGTTGAGGCACAATCGCATTTCATTGAAGCATGCCAACGATGAACGCAGGATGACCAAAAGGCAGGACAACATGGTGGAACAGGAAGTCGAACGGGGTTCGGGAGTTGCGGTATGGCGCCAGATCGGCGAAGCCCTGGCGCTCGACATCCGCAACAAGCTCTATGTGCCGGGCGAGCGGCTGCCGCCCGAGCCCGAACTGGCCAGCCGGTTCGCCGTCAACCGCCACACCATCCGCCGCGCCATGGGCGAGCTGGAACAGAACGGGCTGGTGCGCATCGAGCAGGGCCGGGGCACCTTTGTGCAAGAGCACGCGATCGACTACGCGATCGGGCGTCGCACCCGTTTCTCGCAGAACCTGGCCAGCCAGGGCATGCGCGGGCACATCGAGGTGCTCGAATCGCAAACGATGCGCGCGCCCGAGATCGCCAAGCACCTCGGCCTGGCGCGCAGCGCTTCCATCCTGCGCGTGCAGATGCTGGGCAAGGCCGAAGCCCGCACCATCGACGTAGCCGATCATTACTTCGACGCCACCCGCTTTGCCGACATGGCTGACCAGTTGCGCACGCGGATGTCGATCTCCAAGGCGTTCGCCCATTACGGCGTCACCGACTACACGCGCAAATGGTCTCGCATCACCGCGGCCATGCCGTCCGCGCCAGTGGCTCGCCAGCTCAACCAGCCCAAGACCCGGCCGATCCTGCAGGTGGAGGCGCTCAATGTCGACCCGGAGGGCGTGCCGCTGCAGTACAGCATGGTGCGTTTCGCCGGCGACTGGGTGCAACTCACCGTGGCCGACCAGGACTGAAGGCGGCATAGTGCGCGCATTTGCACACGCCGCAGCGCATCCTCACGCTGCTCAACTGGTCGCTCAATTGGTCTAGACATCTGCTTGTCATCCGCCTGCGCTAAGGTCACCAGCATGGATACCCATCACACCCCCCACCCCACCCCCGCCGGCCTGAGCGGCCGGCGCGTCCTGACCGCCAACGGCATCGCGCCGGCCGCCTTCGCCTTCCGCGACGGATGCCTCGCAGGGCCCGGCAAGACGCCGGCGGCCGGCCTCGATGCGGGCGAGCTGCTGGTCCTGCCCGGCATTGTGGACATCCATGGCGACGCCTTCGAGCGCGCGGTGATGCCGCGCCCCGGCGTGAATTTTCCGTACACCAGCGCGCTGTTCGACGTGGACCGCCAATTGCTCGCGCATGGCATCACCACCGAACTGCATGGCGTCACGCTCTCGTGGGAAGGCGGCTTGCGCGGCGAAGCGTACGCGCAGCGCATGTTCGACGGCCTGGAACGCATGCGCGGCACGCTGGGCGCGCAGCACCACGTGCACCTGCGCTTCGAGGCGCACCATCTCGACGGGCTGGAAACGGCCCTGGACTGGATCGAATCCGGCAAGGTGCGCTTCCTGGCGATCAACGACCACCTGCCGCTGATGGCCAGCCGCGTCCACGATACGCGCAAGCTGGCGCAATACGCGGACCGCGCGGAGTGCGAACCCGCCACCTTCCGCCAGCGGCTCGAGCAGGCTGCCGCCCGGGCCGGCGCCGTGCCGGAAAGCGTGGCCCGGCTGATTGCCGCCGCCCGCGCCGCCGGCCTGCAGGTGGCATCGCACGACGACGGCGATGCCGCCACACGCCAGCGCTACCACCAGCAAGGCTGCACGGTGGCGGAGTTCCCGCTCACCGTCGACGTGGCGCGCGCCGCGCGCGCCTTGCGCAACCACACTGTGTTCGGCGCGCCCAACGTCATCCGCGGCGGCAGCCATACCGGCGCCCCGGATGCCACCGAGATGATCGCCGCCGGACTGTGCGACGTGCTCGCCTCCGACTACTACTATCCGGCGCCGCTGCAGGCCGCATTCCGGGTGGCGCAGCTCGGCGTGCTGCCGCTGCCGGCCGCCTGGGACCTGGTCTCGCGCAACCCGGCGCATGCCGCCGGCATGAACGACCGCGGCGCGCTCAGCCCCGGCCTGCGCGCCGACGCCATCATCGTCGACGACAGCGATCCCGCCCTGCCCCAGGTCTGCGCCGCCATCGTCGGCGGCGTATTGCGGCATGCCACCCGCGCTTTCCCGCTGGCGCGCTCCGGCGACGCGCGCCGCGCCGCCTGAGCGCGCTCCCATGACACCAAGCACCGAGCCAATGCCGATGCCCCAGGCCTATCGCTACGCCATCTACCTCAATCCCGCCACGCCATTCCGGACGGTGGGCGCACAGTGGCTTGGCCGCTGCGCCGAAACGGGCACACCGGTGGCCCGCCCGGCACCGGAGGATGCCCGCATTGCCCGCTGGACCGAGGCGCCGGCCTGCTACGGGCTGCATGCCACGCTGAAGGCACCGTTCCGCCTGGCCCACGGCCGGACGCCCGCCGCGCTCGACGCTGCCATGCGCGCCTTCGCCCTGGATCGCCGGCCCTTCGCCGTGCCGCTCGCGCTGCATAACCTGCGTGGCTTCCTGGCGTGGTGCCTGGGCGGCGATGCGTGCGCCAATGGGCGCATGCACGCCTTGGCGGACGCGGCAGTGCGCGATTTCGACGACTTCCGCGCCCCGCCCACCAGCGCGGAACTCGCCCGTCGCAGCCCCGAGCAACTCAGTGCCGAATCCCGGCGCATGCTGGACGCCTGGGGCTACCCCTATGCATTCGAGACCTTCATCTTCCACATCACGCTGACCGGCATGCTGGACGAAGCCGAGCAGGCCGAAGCCATCGCCATGCTGCAAGCCGCCAGCGGCACGCTGCTGCAAACGCCGATGCCGGTACGCGACGTCAGCCTGTTCGTGCAGCCAGCGCCTGACGCCCCCTTCGTCGCGGCGCGCCACTACGGCTTCGACGGCAGCACCACCGACGCCATCGGTGCGGCCATGCTGGAAGCCGCGCCATGAGCACCAGGCCGACGAGCGCCGCCGCGCGGGCCGGCATGGCGCCGCCGCCGGCGCAGGCCGCCAACGGCAGCCACCTGATCTACCTGATGGGGCCGTCAGGCAGCGGCAAGGACTCGCTGCTGCGCGCGATGCGCGACAAGCTCCGGGACGATGAGCGCGTGCGGATCGCACGCCGCACCATCACCCGCACCAGCAGCGCCGACGAAGACAGCGTGGCGATCACGGCCGCCGAGTTCGAGCGCCGCGCCGCCCAGGGCGCGTTCGCGCTGCACTGGCGCAGCCACGGCCTGTGCTACGGCATCGGCATCGAAATCGACGACTGGCTGGCGCAGGGCGTATGCGTGGTAGTCAACGGCTCCCGCGAACACCTCGCCAGCGCCCACGCCCGCTATCCCGCCCTGCACGCAGTACAAATCAGCGTGCGCCTGCAAGTACTGGGAGAACGCCTGCGCCTGCGCGGCCGCGAAGACGAGCAAGCCATCGTCCGCCGCCTGCAGCGCGCCGGCGAACCGTTCGCCGTACCGGCGGGCTGCCGGCTGACGGTGATCGATAACAGCGGCGCGCTGGAGACGGCCGCGCAGGCGTTGATGCGGCTGACGCACGAGGGCGTGCATGGGGCGAAGACTGGCATGCCGGTGGCTGCGCGGTCCTGAGCAGCAGCCCATCGCTCATTCGGCATTTTCATCGCGGACAGCAAGGCGGCCACGTGCAGCAGTCCGGCGTCGGTACCGGTGACTTCCTGCAGAGCCGGTCCGCCGGCTGCCTGGCCCTCTTCCTGTTGGTTCGCGGGTTGTCAGTTCAGGAAACGCGCCGGATACAGCGCGCCACCATCGGAAGGTAGTACTCCAGCGGCGGCGTGGCAAGGCCCACCACCTTGGCGAGATCGTCATAGCGGCGCAGGCGCACCGCGGCGGGTCCATGCGGATGCGAGACGAAGGCTGCGGCCTGCGTGGCATCATAGGGACCGCCCTGCAAGGCCAGGCTGTGCAGCGAGGCTGGCGACAACGTCGCCTGGTAGCCGGGATCGATGGCGCAGAGGTAGCGCTTGGCCGCCACATGCAGGCGCACCGGCTCGGTCACGGCGGGCCCGAACCCGACCGCCAGCAGGTCGGCTCCGACTTCCTGATGCCGCAAATCGGTGGTGCTGTCTTCGGACATCACGAGATGGCCGAGATCGTGCAGCAGGCTGGCCACCACCAGCGATTCGGGATCGCCGGCCTGCTCCGCCAGTTGCGCGCATTGCAGCGCATGCTCGGTCTGGGTGATGGCCTCGCCGCCGTAGAATGCGGTGCCGTGGCCGGAGAACAGGATTTCGATGCGACGCAGGATCGTCATGAGGATTCGGTTGTGGGCTTTTTGGGGCTCTTGGGCTCTTGTGGGCTTGCTTCGGCTCTTTATGCCGGTATCACACCAGCGCTTTGCGGATGCGCGCCGACAGCAGGTCGACGACAGTGACAAAGCCAATGATGATGATGATCACCGCGCAGGTCTCGGCATACTGGAAGCTGCGGATGATCTCCCACAGCACAGTGCCGATGCCGCCCGCGCCGACGATGCCCAGCACCGTGGCCGAGCGCACATTGGATTCGAAGCGGTACAGCGCAAACGAGATCCACAGCGGCAGCACCTGGGGAATCACGCCATAGACGATCTCCTCGATCGCGCTGGCGCCGGTGGCGCGCACGCCCTCGACCGGGCGCGGATCGATCGCCTCCACGGCTTCCGAGAAAAGCTTGGCGAGCACGCCGGTGGTATGCACCCAGAGGGCCAGCACGCCGGCGAAGGGCCCCAGCCCCACCGCCACGATAAACAGCATGGCGAACACCATCTCATTGATGGCGCGGCAGGTATCCATGACACGCCGCATCGGCTGGTAGATCCATGCCGGCACGATGTTCGAGGAACAAGCCAGGCCCAGCGGCACGGCAAACAGGATGGACAGGAAGGTGCCCCAGATCGCGATCTGCACGGTCACCAGCATCTCGTCCAGGTAGATGCGCCAGTCGCGGAAGCTGGGCGGGAAGAAGTCGGCGGCGAATTTCGCCATATTGCCCGAATCCTTCAACAGGTCGAACGGACGCATGTCGGCACCCTGCCACGACATGGCCAGCAAGGCGAGCACCACCGCCCAGACGAGCATGACTGGCAGGCTGCCACGCGGCGGACGGGCGGCACGAGGCGGAGTGGCTGGAGGCATGGCGGTGTTGGCGGAAGGCTGCATGTGAGCGGGAAGCAAAGACAACAACAAGTACAACGGTGAATAGGGCAACGGCAACAGCAGCAATATGGAGGCGATCGGTGCAGCGTCGGCCGCCGGGGGGCGGCCCGCCCCGCTCGCGGGACGGGCCGCACGTTTTCGCGCCGGCGACGCCGCTGGCAGCGGCGCGGATCGCTCCGCTTATTGCGTGCTGGCGGCCATCTTGTCGAGTTCAGCCAGCTTGCTGCTCAGGTCGGCAAGACGTTTTTCCTTGTCGGCGGCGGCAAGCGTGGTGTCCGACTCGATCTTGGCCTTTTCCCGGGCGAGCTCGATCTGGCGGATCGGCACCAGCTGCGCATCGCTGGAAGCACGGAAGCCCTGGTACGTCAGCTTGGCCAGGTTTTCCTTCTCGCGCGCGGCGTCGGCACCCTTGCCGTAGTTGACGAAGAAGGTCTTGACCTTGGCCTTGATGTCGGCCGGCAGGTCCTTGCGGTAGACCAGCGGATCCGCCGGGATCAGCGGCGACTTCCACAGCACGCGTACCTGGTCATAGGCGTTCTTGCCGGTATTGATGCGGTAGCGCTCCATGTTCTCGGTGTTGTTCACCGCCACGTCGACCTGCTTGTTCAGCACCGACAACAGGTTGGTTTCATGGTTGCTCACGCGCACCGTCTTGAAGAAGGTCTTCGGGTCGATCTTGTGGGCGCCCCACAGGTAGTGGCCGGGCACGGCGGTGCCCGACGTCGAGTTCGGATCGCCCGCGCCGTAGCTCAGGCTCTTGCCTTGCTTGAGGACGTCGTCGAGCGTCTTCAGGTTGCTGTCCTTGTTGACGATCAGCAGCGACCAGTAACCGGGATTGCCGTCCTTGTCGATCACCRAGACGAACACCTCGCCATTGGCGCGGTCCACCGCTTCGATGGCCGACTTGTTGCCGAACCAGGCGATCTGCACCTTGTTGAAGCGCATGGCTTCGATGATGCCGGCGTAGTCGGAGGCGAAGAACGGCTTCACCTGCACGCCCAGCTGCTTGCTCAGGTCATCGATCACCGGCTGCCAGGCGGACTTCAGGTTGGACGAAGTTTCCGTCGAGATAAAGCCCATGTTGAGGACCTTGCCTTCCTGGGCGAAAGCGGGCAGCGAAAGCGCGCCGGCGGCGCTCGTGACGATCAGGGAAAGAAGGGTTCTGCGCAGCATAAGGGAACTCCGTGGCTAAGCCTTGTTGGGGGGTGCTTGCGGGAAAACTTGTCGAGAAACCGGGGGAACTCAGGCTGCCGCCAGGCCGCCCGCCATCATTGAGGGAACAGCCATATCCAGGCCCGCGCCCTGCGGCAGCAGTTCGGCGGCTTCGGTACCGTAAAGGTCGCGCAACATGGCCGGCGTGAGCGCCGCGGAGGGGCCGTCATAGACCACCTTGCCGTGCCGCAACGCGACCACGCGCGAGCAATAGCGCATCGCCACGTCCACCTGGTGCAGCGACACCACCACCGCCACCTTGCGCGTGCGGTTGATCTGCGCCAGCAGTTCCATGACACGCCGTGCCGATTCGGGATCCAGCGAAGCGATCGGCTCGTCGGCCAGGATCACGCGCGCGTTCTGCACCAGCGTGCGGGCAATCGCGGCGCGCTGCTGCTGGCCGCCGGACAGGGTCGAGGCCCGCCGAAACGCATAGTCGTCTATACCAACCTGGGCAAGCGCATCGATTCCTGCGTCGATCTCTTCGTTACGGAAGTAGCGAATCAGGCTGCGCCATAGCGGAACGCGCGGCAGCATGCCGGTCAGCACGTTCGTGATCACCGGCAGGCGCCCCACCAGGTTGAATTGCTGGAACACAAACCCGATCTCGGCGCGCGCATCGCGCACATCGCTGGCCAGCCGGCCGCCTTGCTGGATGGTGCGGCCATTGACCAGCACCTTGCCGGCACCAGCCGCATCCGCTGCGATAAAACCCGCCACATGGCGCAGCAACGTCGACTTGCCCGAGCCCGAGGCGCCCAGCAGGGCAACCATCTCACCGGGCGCAATGGCAAGGCCAACGTCATCCAGCGCCTTGTGTCCCGCCTGGAACGACTTGGACAGGCCGCGCACTTCAATCGCATGCGTCATCCCACTCTCCTTGCATAAACAGTGAGCGCATTCTGGGTGTCGCTGATGACAAAACGATGAAGGTGGCGCAGCAATCGCAAATTAGGCTGAAGACGCCTCCCGGCGTGCCGCGGGCGCGAACCTGCCGGACAAGCACGCCCATGCCTGGCCTGGTTGTACGGCAATGTTGCGCCAACCCGACAATATACCGAGACCACCCCCACCTGGACTGCTGCAGGACATGCCAGGCTCGCATGCCAGCGTGATAGCGCGCGTCAAGGCAGTTGCCACCGCATTCATGCCGCCAAACGCTGCTTGTCGGCGTCTGGCTTGATGCTGTGCACCGCATTCCATGCGCTCAATATTTCGATGCGATCACAATATATTTATTTTAGATATCAGACAAATACGATATTTAAGCCATCGTTTTTCCTAATATCAATGTATTGCGTTCAGTCTATATTTCCTAAAAAAGAAAATGTTTCATATCGTCGGGGGCCCGCAAATTCGCTGGCAACAGCTGACGACCCCATCTCCCACGGGCCATGAACAACCAATACTCCATGTTCGGTCAGATGCCTCACAGGCGACACCATGGAGATCGGCAATAGGTATGTACTTCCCCTCCAAAGGCAAGCATTTAATACCTCAACCAAATGCATTGGCCTGCACGCATGCCTGCCGGGATCAATGGGGAGACACACTGCATGACATGGACCATTGATGAACATCTGGCACTGACGGCAACGGAAGCCGTCGCGGCGATCCGGACAAGACGACTGCTGGCGACCGATTATGTTGCGACGCTGCTGGCGCGCGCAGGAGCGCTGTCGAACCTCAATGCCTTCATCACGCTGAACATCGAAGGTGCGCTGACTGCCGCGAAGCGTATTGATGCGCTGCCGCCCGAGGCTAAAGCGCAATTGCCGCTGGCGGGCCTTCCCATCGTGGTCAAGGACAACATCAATACGACCGGTCTGGCGACGTCGGCGGGTACGCCGGCGCTGGAAAATTTCGTGCCGCGCGGGAACGCGCCCTCGGTGCAACGGCTGCTCGATGCCGGCGCAATCGTGCTCGGCAAGACCAATATGCACGAGCTCGGGTTCGGCATCACCAGCACGAATCTCGCGCCGCACGCTGGACCAGTACGCAACCCCTACAATCCCGCGTTGATACCGGGTGGCTCATCGGGCGGCACGGCAGTGGCGATTGCCGCGCGCATCGCGCCGGCCGGACTGGGCACCGACACGGGTGGCTCCACGCGCATTCCAGCGGCATTGACGGGCATCGCCGGCTTTCGCCCGTCGGTTGGCGACGGCGGCGCCGAGCGGCGCTATCACGACCCGAACGCCGTGGTGCCGATCAGCCATACGCGCGATACCGTCGGGCCGATGGCGCGAACTGTTGCCGATATTGCATTGCTGGACGGCGTCGTGACGGGGGATGGTGCGCTGCCCGCGATCGCTTTGAGCGATTTGCGCATTGGCCTGCCCGCGCCACTGTGGGAGGGTCTCGAGCATACGCTCGAAGACGTCGCGCGCGCCGCGCTGGCCAGGCTCGAAGCGACCGGCGTGACGTGCGTGCCGGTCGAGATGGCCAATTTGCTGCCGCTGAATGCTCAGATCGGCTCGGCGGTCTCGATCCATGAAGCGCGCGAAGATCTGCCCGCATGGCTGATCGCCAACGATGCGCCGGTCAAGACGGTCGCGGAAGTCGCCGCCCGCATTGCCAGCCCGGATGTGCGCAATGCATACGACGCGGTGATTGCCGCCCCGTTCGACAGTCAGTATCAGACGGCACTGACAGTATTGCGTCCGCAGCTTCAGCAGCATTACGCACAAACGTTCGCTGCGCACCATCTCGATGCATTGCTGTTCCCCACCACGCGTCTCGCCGCGGTGCCACTTGACGATGTGAACGGCTCTTCAGTGGTCTCTATCAATGGCGCGGCACCGATCGACGAAATGGACGCGTTTCTGCGCAACACCGATCCGGGCAGCAATGCCGGTATTCCGGGCCTGTCGCTGCCTGCCGGGCTGACGAAGGACGGCTTGCCGGTCGGCCTCGAACTGGACGGTCCCCTCGGCAGTGACCGCCGGCTGCTGGCCATCGGCATGGCATTCGAACAGGTGTTCGGCGTGCTGGCCGCACCGGCGCTCGGTCCGAGCGCACACAGGCGTACTGCCCGCATGGCGTTGCTCCTTTCGCCCGCTCCAACATCCGGTCTGCCTCAGTAAGCGGCCGCCCGCATCCGCAAGGAAGGTCAAGCCCCCTGCCGCCGCCGCACGGCCCGCCACGCACTCGCCACCAGCAACGAGCCCAGCCCAAGCGCGACGCCGAGCAGCACGATCGCGCTCATATGATCCCGCACGACCGGAACATTGCCGAAGAGATAGCCGCCGGCCAGCAACGAGATCACCCATACCGCGGCACCGGCGCCGGCGGCCAGCGCGAAGCGCGCCATGGACATGCCGGACACGCCCGCGACAAAGGGCGCAAAGGTACGCACCACGGCGACAAAGGGGGAAAACAGCAAGGTCAGGCCGCCATGGCGCTCGTAGAAATCATGCGTCCTGCTTAACGCGTCGCGATTGATCCAGCGGTAGCCGCCGGTCAACACGCTTGCCCCGATGGCCTTGCCGATGGCGAAGTTCAACAGGTTCCCCGCGATGGCGGCAATCAGCAGCAATGGCAGGAGCACCCAGAGCTTCAATGCCCCCGAGGCGCAGAACGCGCCACAGATGAACAGCAGCGGATCGCCGGGCAGGAAGAACAGCGGCAGCAGGCCAATCTCGCAGAAAATGATGGCGAACAGGATGCCGTAAACCAGAGTCCCGTACTCCGCGATGGCGGGGCCGAGATACTGATCGAAATGCAGCAACAACGGCAAGATTTGCGTTGAATCCATGTGCCCCCCAACTCTCAAGGCTGAGTTTACAGTGTAGCCACGCCGGAGGCGGGCGGGTGGCGTATTTATTCTGCGTCACATCGCCAAGCCAATTCGCCGGCACCTGTCCAGGCCTTTCCCTCGCGCCCACTCCTGCGTAATATCCGCTCAAACAACTCACGGAAATACCATGTCCAATTCCCAAGCCACTGCCAGGATCGGCCCGGCCGATGCCAACTACCTGGTGCACATCCAGGCGGGCGGCCACGCGCTCGCCGGCGACGAATCCGCCGGACTGGGCGGCACGGACCAGGGCCCGCCGCCCTTCGCCTTCGTGCTGTCCGGACTGGTGTCGTGCACGGCCATCACGCTGAAGATGTATATGCAGCGCAAGCAATGGCCGGTGGCGGACGTGGAAGTGACCGCGGCCTTCCAGGGCAAGGACGAGGCGCGCATCATCCGGCGCGAGGTCAAAGTGAGCGGGGCCGGGCTGGGCGAAGCCGAACGCAAGCGGCTCGCGGAAATCTGCGAGCGTACGCCGGTGACGCTGTTCCTGAAGGCTGCATCGCGGATCGAGACGACCTTCCTCTAAGGACGGAAAGGGGCGGCCATACGGGCCGCTCCGTCTTGCCGAACTACCGCACGCAGCCTATTTGACAGCCGCCTCCGCAAGATGCGTGCGCACCATCACCTCGGAATGCAGCGTCCGGTGGACCGGGCATTTGTCGGCAATTTCCAGCAACGCCGCGCGCTGGGCTTCATCCAGCGGACCGCGCATGGTGATCTCCCGCTCGATCCAGTCGATCTTGCCTTCGGTGGCCGAGCATTCCGCGCAATCGGCCGCGTGGATCTTCTCGTGGCGCAGGGTCACGGCCACGTGTTCGAGCGGCAAGCCCTTGCGCTGCGCATACATGCGCATCGTCATGGCCGTGCACGCGCCGAGCGCGGCCAGCAGCAGGTCGTAGGGCGCGGGCCCGCCATTGAGCCCGCCAAAGGAGACCGGCTCGTCGGCAAGCAGGTGATGCGGCCCGGCGGTAATCCGCTGCTGGTACTTGCCGGCGTGGCTTTCCTCCACGCGGACCAGCCCCTCCTCCGCCACGGCGGCCGGGACTTCCCCCGCATTGATGTCGAGGTAGCGCTGGCTCCATGCGGCGATGGTATTGGCCACATAGACGGCATCCTCCTTGCGGGTCAGCAAGTGATCGGCGCGATCGAGGGAAACGAAACTCTTGGGATGCTTGGCGGCGATGAAGATCTGCGTGGCGTTGTCGATGCCAACGGTATCGTCCTGCGGCGCGTGCATGACCAGCAGCGCCTTGCGCAGCCTCGCCACGCCGTCGAGCAATTTCTGTTCGGCCACGTCCTCGATGAATTGACGCTTGATCTTGAACGAACGCCCGGCAAGGCTGACCTCGGCCTCGCCATCCGCTTCGATGCGCGCGGCCTGGTCGCCGAACAGGCCCACCACGTGGCCTGGATCGCTCGGCGCGGCAATGGTGACGACCGCCTTTGCCTCCGGGATGCCGAGCGCGGCGCTGAGCACGGCCGCGCCGCCCAGGCTGTGGCCAATCAGCAAAGCCGGCGCGCGGTGATGCTGCCGGAGATAGTCCGCCGCTGCCAGCAGGTCGGCTACATTGGACGAGAAATTGGTGTTGGCGAAGTCGCCGCCGCTGCCGCCAAGGCCAGTGAAATCGAATCGCAGGACGGCGATGCCGTGTGCGGTCAGCGCCTGCGCGATACGCGTCGCCGCCAGCACGTCCTTGCCGCAAGTGAAGCAATGGGCGAACAAGGCAAAGGTCCGGATCGGGCCAACCGGCAAGTCCAGCCGCGCGGAGAGTTGCTGGCCGTCACTTCCCGGGAACTGCAGGCGCTGTGCTTCCATTGATGTCCTCATGCATGATGCAAGCTGTCTGAGGTTCCCACTCTAGCCAAGTTTGCCGCCGGGTGCCACTGGCGCCGCATGACCCTCGGCGCACAACGCACAACCGCGTCCGCCAGGCCGATGCGGTCCGCCGTCATCCCCAGAGACAGGAACATGTTTCTTCTTCGGCCGCTGGCGGCGTCAGCATCCTGCTGCCCGAGCTTATTACGGGGTGCGATACCCGCCCCGGTTTAAGATACTGGTTTTGCGGCCGGCGCATCCGGCCGGAACTCTACCCTTCCACCTCGCAAACCGACGCAACCGATATATGAAAAAGATTGCACTGCTACTCGCCGCCCTGGCAATGGCCTCCATCGCCCACGCAGCCGCCCCGGCCAGCGCCGTGGAAGCCCTGCCGTCCGGCATGTCCATCCAGCACATCGTCAAGGGCACCGGCGCCACGCCGAAGGCATCGGACACGGTCAAGGTGCACTACCGCGGCACGCTGACCGACGGCACCGAGTTCGATAGCTCGTACAAGCGCGGCCAGCCAATTTCGTTTCCGCTGAACCGCGTGATCCCGTGCTGGACCGAAGGCGTGCAGAAGATGCAGGTCGGCGGCAAGGCCAGGCTGGTATGCCCGGGCCCGACCGCCTATGGCGCGCGCGGCGTGCCGGGCACCATCCCGCCGAATGCCACGCTGACCTTTGAAGTGGAGTTGCTCGGCATCGGCAACTGACGCCGACAGTCCCATCGTCATGGCAAGGCCCCGGCGACGCCGGCGGGGCCTTACGCGGCCCGGCTCGCGGTGCGTGCATTACAAGAGAATCCCGTCACCTCCAAGCGCGATGACGTAGCGACGCCACCCTCGGCATTGCATGCAGGGTGCAGGGCACAAGGCATTACCGGCTGTTGCACCGGACACATTTCCCAATCCCAGGCAAATATACCAATTAATATTAATCTCATCACTCCAAAACAAGACTATTCCCACCGACCAGTACGAGATTAATTCCGCCTGACCAATAAATATTAAACCTGGACGCCGTTTAAACGCTACCGAGCGGAATCCCTGGCCCGGAACTGGACGTCAGCACGTCGCTGGCGATTGAGGAGGCGGTACAGCGCCGCCACCCTGGCACATCGCATTGATCCTCAGACGGGCGTCGTTGATCCCATCGGATTGCAATTGATTCTATGTCTAGCCCCGTCCTTGTTTGACACAATTCGTCTGCTACAGGGGTGCTTCAATCCTTAACCCGATTGAACAGTTTGAACAGTTCGAACAGGAGCAGTGAAACATGGGGATCAAGATCTTTAAAAACCGCTTGTCCGGACAGGTTGTAAAGATGTCCATTCCGGAATACGGCAGTCCAAATCAGGAAATATCGTATGTAGATGCCTCCAACGATCGAAATTCCGGGTACTGTGACTTTGAATATCACGCCACCGAACAATCTGTTGTGATTACATATATTCTGGCGCGCCCGAAAGCGTCGGGGCTAGGTGCCTTGCTGCTTTCCGAGGTCACGAACCATGCGATGCATGGTTTCCCGTCGGTGACCAATGTAGTTGCCGAATATGTGCTTGATGAATCACGCGGATTTTACCTCCAACATGGCTTTCATCCGACACGCGGCAGCATGAAGCTGAACAACGGTTCTGTGCCTCCTCCGGGGGATGAGGTGAATTTTGCTTCGCGCTATTTTCAGGCCAAAGGCGCGGAAGCGGTGATCTACCAGGCCACCAATGGCCGATCGGTGACCCGCCACAACTTCAGTAACCGCATTGAGGCCGGACGAAATGCACCAGACTGGGAAGCGTCACCGATTACGGTCCTTGCACGAGCCAGGCAAAAATCAGCGCATTGGGAGGAGCTAGTCCCATAAGGCTGCAAATCCACTTTCCCAGTAGTGTTTCGCCTGCCGCTGTCGGGGATTCGCACGCAGGTCACCCCAGGTTAGCCGCCGACGCCAAGCTGACCGTCAATGACATTCCTATCACCAGCAAGTCCAACACGATAAAGGAAGCGGCCCAGGGCATCACGCTCGCGTTGCAGGATGCGAAGTTCTTCCATCTGCCTTGCATCGCACGGCGGGCGCCGCCGGCCAGGCAGTGCGCCAGGGACTTCCTGAAGCCTGTCTGAAGCCTTTACTCGTTTCCGCCGCCGGGCACCATGGCGCGACGCTTGCGCGTCACCACAAGTGGAGCCTGCGTGTTGCCGTCGGGCGCCACGCGGGCCGGACGTGGGCCGGCGCCAGGCGGACGCGCGCCGCCACCGCCGGGGGGCCGCGTGCCGGTGTCCAGCTGAATGGTCGAGATGGCTCGCTTGTAAATCGTCTGCATGCCGCCAGGCGTACTCAGCATCACCACGAACGCGTCGAACGACTCGATGGAGCCGACGAGCCGGATGCCGCTGACCAGGTACACCTGCACACGCTTGCGCTCTTTGCGCGTGGTGTTCAGGAAGGAGTTTTGCGGGTTGGTGTCGTCAAGCTGCATGAGAGATTGAAAATGGGGCAGGCGAAGCGCTGCGGGAAAGATGGGCTACTGCGGCGCTGCTGCGCCAGCGGCGCGCCAATGCACGACACCGGTGCGCCGAGGACGATACACACTGGAATGGCACCGCATCAGGGTTGCTTGCAGGGGCCCGTGTCTGCCATTCTAGCGCAAGCAAGGGAAAACCCCATCCGCAAAATGCATGCCAACGCTCGAAGCGATGCATCCACCCCCGCGGCGCGCCTCCCACGCCTCATGCAGGCCATTGCGCCGTTTGTCATGGGACTCGTCGCAGGGAGCCTCACGCTGACATCTGGTAATGGGTATGAGGACCATGGACGCGCCGATACGTTTCGCCATTGACACTGGTGCCGAAGTTCTGGCCGCCGACCGGCTTGAGGTGGAGGGGCGCGCCAATTGCCTTGTGTTGCATGGCGGAGCAGGCACAAGTGAAAGGTCAAGTTGGCTTGTGCTCCGTCAGAAGCTGGCGAGCCATGGGATTGGGACGGTTGCCGTGGATTTCTCCGGGCACGGAGAGAGTTCGGCACGAACACCCAACTCCCTGAGCAAGCGCTACGATGAAGCAAATGCAGCGCTGAAGTACCTTGATGAAGCCGAGCCGCGCGCTGTCATCGGTATCAGCATGAGCGGCGAAATCGCAGTGCGCCTTGCCGCCAACCCTGACAATCGCATCGGGCGACTGGTCACATTGGTCGGCGCCGCCTACGATTCAGCCGCTTTCGAGGTTCCCTTCGGCGCAGCCTTCACCAAGATACTCCGCACGCCGCAAAGCTGGCGGCGCTCGGTTGTCTTCGAACAGATAGCGTCGTTTCCTGGCCGCTTAACGGTGGTTCGCGCAACTGAGGACACCGTCGTTCCAGCCACCATCGGTGCGCTGCTCATTGCGAACGCCAGCCGCGCGGAGCACGCGGAAATTGTAGATCTCCTTAATACAGACCACGCTCTCGGCTTGGCCCTGCGTGCACAGCCGGGGCTAGCCGGCCACCTCGGAAAGGTCATCTCTCGTGCCATCCTTGCCAGACAGCGGGGCAAATGACTACCGTAGCTTGGCGCCACGCGCAGGCCGATGTCGCTTTATCGGATGACGAGACTGAATGGCTAAAGTTGCGGTTGCACCAGTCGTGTGCCCGGCAACCCGCTCGTATCCCTCGCTCCAGTGCGCGCTCCTCGATGCAGCGCCCAGGCTGTGCGCCGCCGTCGCTGCACGCCATATCGGGGTTCACACGACGCGTCCTGAGGACCGCTCCGCAATGATTTGCCGGGCTCAACGATTGAACCAGGCCAGCCTGGAGTCTCTGTAAGCGACCCATGGGGGACTGATAGCTTTGCGACAATCTGCCACGGCCGATCCAGCCCGATCATGGCTAATCGCTGGTACTATTCCTGGCGTATTTCTTGCCCCATTAAGCGACTGTTTCCCTTGCGCACATCTCTTCGCCGGCTATGGCTTGCCGGCTTCCTCGTCGCCGCCTTCCTGACAGTGCAACTGGCAGCGGCGGCGCACGCCTGTATGGGAAGCCGTTACTCGCTTGAGCAGATGGACGGCATGGACAGCATGGACGACATGGCCGGCACGATGGAGTCGTGCCCGGAGATGGCGAAGCCTGCCAGGCAGGACGCGGGAGCGCATGACGGACTTTGCCTGGAGCACTGCCAGCTCGGGTCCAAATCGGTCGACCACGCATCACCGCAGGTTCCGGCTTTTCTGCCTGTCCTGTTGAACATTGTGGCGCCAACGCCGACGCTGGCAGCCGACCACTTCGCGCTGGTGTATGGCGATGCCATTCCACGCGCCCCACCGCGACCGCTCTCCATCCTCCACTGTTGTTATCGAACTTAGCCTCCTGAGCAACGCAATTCGGGTGCTGTCTCGCTAGTCCGGGACAGCTGTCGTTGCTCCTGGAGGCTTTATGCTTTTCCCTCGTCACCTGCTGCGGGTGCGGTTTTTCGCATCCGTGTTTGGCTTGGCCATGCCGTTCATCGCGCATGCCCAGCCGGCACCACCTCTTTCCATCGAAGAAGCCGTTGCGCTGGCCACCACCCGCGCTGGCAACGCGGAGACGTCTCACGGCGCTGTCGAGGCTTCCATCCAAATGGCAGTGGCGGCCGGCCAACTGCCGGACCCCGTGCTCAAGCTCGGGCTCAACAACGTCCCGGTAACCGGCCCTGACCAGTTCTCCCTTGGCCGGGACTTCATGACCCAACGCTCTGTCAGCGTTGTGCAGGAGTTCACACGCTCAGACAAACGCCGGGCGCGCACGGAGCGCTATGAGGCGGAAGCCGCCGCCGCCGAGGCGCAGAGAGCCGTCGGCCTGGCCAATGTTCAGCGCAATGTCGCCACTGCCTGGCTCGACCTCTGGTATGCCCAGCAGACTGAAGTACTCCTTGGCCACCATGGCCATCCCCTCGAACTTGAACTGCAAGCCGCGACAGCCACCTATCGGAGCGGACGTGGCACGCGAGCAGACGTACTCACTGCGGAGATGGAAATCCAGAGGTTGCATGACCGGCTTGACGAAAGCCGCGCGACCGTCGACGCAGCCAAGGTTGATCTTGAGCGCTGGGTCGGTCCAGCGGCAAACCGTTCACTCTCGGCGCGGCCAGGTTTGGCAGTTCCACAGCGGGCCCGGGAATTTGCCCAGGCTGAACTGGATGCGGTGCCGGAGATGGCTGCCTCGCAACGTGAAATCGCTTTGGCAGAAGCCGACATTCGGGCAGCCACTGAAAACAGGAAGCCAGATGTCACCGTCGAGTTGATGTACAGCCAGCGCGGCTCCGGCTTTTCCAATATGGGTTCTCTTAATGTCAGCTTTCCCGTGCCCTGGGACCAGGGCAATCGGCAGGACCGCGAAGTTGCCGCCAAGCTGGCACAGGCGCGGGAGGCGCGGGCCAAGTCCGAGGTCGTCGCACGCAATACCAGGGCCATGGTCGCGGCCAGGCTCGCAGAGTTGGAGCGCAATATCGACCGACTCAAACGCTACGACGCGACAATTCTGCCGCTCGCAAACGCGCGGGCAGACGCCGCACTGACGGCATACCGGGCCAATACCGGGCCCCTGCTCGCTGTTGCCGAGGCAAACCACCGAGCCATCGACACGGCGCTCGAACGGCTGATACTTGAAGCCAAAACGGCAAAGCTGTGGGCCGAATTGTCCTTCCTTGTCCCGCTGCCGACCGCGCAAACCGAGCCTGCCGAGCCTGCCGAGCCTGCCATTAAGGAATCCAAATGAAGAAGCCAGTCATCTCCATCGTGGCAGGCCTGGTAATCGCGGGGGCCGCGCTCTATGGAGCCTATCGCCTTGGCGTAGCGCAAGGCGGCAACGCCGCGCATGCACCGGCGGTGGCCACCGCCAGTTCCGGCGACATCGCCCCCAAAGCCGGCAAGAAGATTCTGTATTGGCACGACCCCATGGTGCCCGGACAGCGCTTTGACAAGCCCGGCAAGTCGCCCTTCATGGACATGCAGTTGGTGCCGGTTTACGCGGACGCCGGCGGCAGCTCGGCCGCGGTCACCATTGACAGCCGCATCACCCAGAACCTTGGCATCCGCACGGTAGAAGTCAAGTCGGGCCGGATGGAATCGGTACTGGAGGTGCCCGGCAACGTCGCCATCAATGAACGCGGCATCGAGGTCATCCAGGCGCGCACTACCGGGTTCGTCGAACATGCCTATGCCAAGACCACGCTGGACCCGGTCAAGCGCGGCCAGGCGTTAGTGGTCATCTATTCGCCTGAATGGGTGGCCGCCCAGGAAGAGTATCTTGCCGTCACGCGGATGAACGCAAGCCTGCCGGGCGACCTGCGTGGCGCGGCCATCGCACGCATGCGGCAAGCCGGCATGACCGAGAGCCAGATTCGGCTGGTCGAAACCACCGGCAAGCTTCAGCCCCGGCTCAGCATCTCCGGTTCCGTCGATGGCGTCATCACCGAAGTCGGCGCCCGTGAGGGCATGACGGTAACGCCAGGCATGACGCTGTTCCGCGTGGCGGACCTCTCGACTGTCTGGGTACTGGCTGAAGTGCCGGAGAGTCAGGCCTCAGCCGCCAGGCCCGGACAACTGGTTACGGCCACAGCCGCGGGCCTCCCCGGGCAAACGCTGACTGGCAAGGTCGACGCCATCCTGCCGGACGTCAACCCCAGCACGCGCACCCTGAGAGTCCGCGTCGAACTGCGGAACAAGAATCGCTTGCTGGTACCGGGCATGTTCGTCAGTGTCCGCTTTGGCGCGCAGGGCGGGGCCGACAAGATTCTGGTGCCGACCGAAGCCCTTATCCGCACCGGCACCCGCACGATTGCCATGGTCGAGGTTGCCAACGGCGGGTTCAGCCCGGTCGAGGTGAAGACTGGCGCGGAGGCGGACGGGCAGACAGAGGTCACGGCGGGCCTGAAGGTCGGCCAGAAGGTTGTGGCTTCGGGCCAGTTCCTGCTTGACTCGGAGGCGAGCCTGCGCGGTACCGCGACGCGCATGGAGAGCGCTTCCACACCGGCTGCGCCGGCAATGGCGGGACCGGAGCACGAAGGCATCGGGCGCATTGAGGCCATGTCCCCGGAAGCGCTGACCCTCTCCCATGGGCCCATCCCGACTATCCATTGGGGTGCCATGACGATGGATTTCAAGGCGCCGCCGAGCGGGTTGCCCAAGGGCCTGAAGGAGGGACAACAAGTTCGCTTCAAGTTCCACATGGACGCCGACGACGAGCCGGTGCTCTCCTCAGTGCAGCCGGCCTCCACCGCCGGGGAGACCAAGCCATGATTGCTCGACTCATCCGCGCCTCCATCCATCAGCGCTTTCTCGTGCTGATGGTGACCGCCATGCTGACCGCATGGGGACTGTGGGCCGTGCGCAGCACGCCGCTAGATGCGCTGCCCGACCTGTCGGACGTCCAGGTCATCATCCGTACGCCATTTCCCGGCCAGGCACCACAGATTGTCGAGAATCAGGTCACCTATCCGCTAACCACCACCATGTTGTCGGTGCCTGGGGCCAAGACCGTGCGGGGCTACTCGTTCTTCGGTGACTCCTTTGTCTACGTGCTGTTCGAGGATGGCACCGACCTCTACTGGGCGCGGTCGCGCGTGCTGGAGTACCTCAACCAGGTGCAAGCCCGCCTGCCAGCTGCTGCCAGGCCGGCGCTGGGCCCGGATGCCACCGGCGTTGGCTGGGTCTACGAGTACGCACTGGTGGACAAGACCGGCAAGCATGACCTGAGTCAGCTGCGCGCGCTGCAGGACTGGTTCCTGCGCTTCGAGCTGAAATCCCTGCCTAACGTCGCCGAAGTCGCCTCCATCGGCGGCATGGTCAAGCAGTTTCAGGTCGTACTGATGCCGGACCGGCTGCGCGCCTATAACCTGTCCCAAGCCAAGGTCCTCGCGGCACTCAAGGGAGCCAACCAGGAAGCCGGTGGTTCGGTGCTGGAACTGGGCGAAGCGGAATACATTGTGCGCGCCTCCGGCTATCTGAAGACGCTTGACGATTTCCGGCAGATACCCCTGGTGACAAGCGAAGCCGGTATCCCGGTGCGGCTGGGAGACGTCGCCTCCGTGCAGCTCGGCCCCGAAATGCGGCGTGGCATCGCCGAACTGGACGGCCAGGGCGAGGTGGCCGGTGGCGTTATCGTGATGCGCTCGGGCAAGAACGCCCTGGAAACCATCGAGGCGGTGAAAGCCAGGCTGGCCACGTTGCAGAAGAGCCTGCCCGCCGGTGTCGAGATTGTCACGACCTACGACCGGTCGGCGCTCATCAACCGTGCGGTGGAGAACCTGACGCACAAGCTCATCGAGGAATTCATCGTCGTCGCGCTGGTCTGCCTGGTGTTCCTCTTCCACTTGCGCTCGGCCCTGGTTGCCATCGTCTCCCTGCCACTCGGCGTCCTTGCGGCATTCCTGGTCATGCGATACCAGGGCGTCAACGCCAACATCATGTCGCTTGGCGGGATTGCCATCGCCATCGGCGCCATGGTTGATGCCGCCGTGGTCATGATCGAGAATGCGCACAAGCATCTGGAGCGATGGCATGAAGAGAATCCCGGAAGAGACCTCAAGGGCCATGAGCACTGGACCGTCATTGGCGAGTCAGCCGCCGAGGTCGGGCCTGCGCTGTTCTTCTCCCTGCTGATAATCACGCTGTCGTTCATTCCCGTGTTCACCCTGGAGGCACAGGAAGGCAGGCTGTTTTCCCCGCTCGCCTTCACCAAGACCTACTCGATGGCGGCAGCGGCAGGACTTTCAGTCACGCTGGTCCCAGTCCTGATGGGCTACATGATTCGCGGCAAGATACCCACGGAGCAATCCAATCCCCTGAGCCGCTGGTTGATTCGCGCCTATCAGCCCGTCCTGGCGAAGGTGCTCGCTTATCCCAAGACGACGGTGGCCATTGCTTTCATACTGCTTGTTGCCACGGCATGGCCGGCGATGCGAATTGGCGGTGAGTTCATGCCGCCGCTTGACGAGGGGGACCTGCTCTACATGCCGTCGGCCCTGCCGGGGCTCTCTGCCGGCAAGGCTGCCCAGCTCCTGCAGCAGACCGACCGTCTCATCAAGACAGTTCCTGAGGTAGCGTCTGTGTTCGGCAAAGCGGGCCGAGCGGATACCGCGACCGACCCGGCACCCATGGAGATGTTCGAGACGACGATTCAGTTCAAGCCGCGCGACCAGTGGAGGCCCGGCATGACGAGCGACAAGCTGGTGGAGGAACTGGACCGGGTGGTGAAAGTGCCGGGTCTGTCCAACATCTGGGTGCCGCCTATCCGCAATCGTATCGACATGCTCGCGACGGGCATCAAGAGCCCGGTCGGCATCAAGGTGGCAGGAACCGACCTACAGGAAATCGACCGCTTGTCGACGCGGATCGAGGAGGCCGTCAAGACGGTCCCGGGTGTCACGTCTGCGCTGGCCGAACGGCTATCCGGCGGACGGTATGTTGACGTGAACATTGACCGCATGGCCGCTGGCCGATATGGACTGAACATCCAGGATGTCCAGAGCATTGTCTCGTCCGCCATCGGTGGCGACAACGTGGGGGAAGTCGTAGACGGCCTGGCACGCTATCCCATCAATGTTCGCTATCCGCGCGACTACCGCGACTCGGTGGAGCAACTGCGCAGCCTTCCCATCGTCACAGACAGAGGTCAGCAGATTGTTCTGTCCGATGTAGCCACCATTCGGGTGGTCCAGGGCCCACCCATGTTACGCAGCGAGAATGCCCGCCTCTCGGGCTGGATATATGTGGACATCCGGGGACGGGACCTGCGCTCGGCGGTACAGGATATGCAAGCTGCGGTGATCAAGGCCGTGCCGATGCCGGCGGGCTACTCACTTAGCTGGTCCGGGCAGTTTGAGTATCTGGAACGCGCGACCGCGAAGCTGAAAGTGGTCGTGCCGTTCACATTGCTTATCATCTTCGTGCTGCTTTACCTGGTGTTTGGCCGTATCGATGAAGCCATTCTCATCATGGGCACGCTGCCGCTGGCGCTCATTGGCGGATTCTGGCTGCTCTATCTCCTGGGCTACAACCTCTCCGTCGCTGGCGTGGTTGGCTTCATCGCCCTGGCCGGGGTAGCTGCCGAATTCGGCGTCATCATGCTTCTGTATCTGAAGCAGGCGTGGGGAGAGCGTGAGCAGAATGGGAGCATCACCACCGACGCGCTGCTGGAGGCCATCCAGGAAGGTGCCGTGCTGCGCGTGCGACCGAAGGCAATGACCGTCGCTGTGATTCTCGCCGGCCTCATTCCCATCATGTGGTCGAGCGGCACCGGCTCAGAGGTGATGCAGCGCATCGCCGCGCCGATGGTAGGCGGCATGGTGACCGCACCGTTGCTCTCCTTGTTTGTCGTGCCGGCAGTCTACTTGCTGATGCGCAGACACCGTACGGACGCACGTGCCGGTTCCCCTCAACCCGCTCTTCAGGAGGAATCATGATGAAACTCGCTTCCACTCGGACGAGCACTTAGCGCGTAGACTGCAATATCATATTGAACCGGCTGAACCGGCAATAGCGCGCCGCGGTGGTCTTCGACCCAATCAGGACTTCCCCGGCAGCGCTGACGGCAGCGACGGCAAATGCCGGCTATCCGTCGACCGTCAGGCAGGAGAAACGATGAGCACCATCGAACTGCAGTCAACCATCACCTGCCCCGTGTGCGGGCACGTGAAAGCAGAGACGATGCCCGCTGATGCCTGTCAGTGGTTCTACGAGTGTGAACATTGCAACACCCTCTTGAGGCCCAAGGCTGGTGACTGCTGCGTTTTCTGTTCGTATGGCACTAACAAATGCCCACCAATACAACAGGAGCCGGGTTCATGCTGCTCCTGCGAATGAACTGTGCCTGGACTTCGCCAAGCGCCTGGATTCGGTTAGCGTGCAAAAAAACTACGGAATTTGGCAATCCTCGCAAAGGAAAGAGCATGAAGATACCTAAAAAGCTGAGACTCAAGTACGCCACAGCCATCTGCCTGGCTGGCCTGGGGAGCTTGACGGCCATGGCAACGCATGCGGCCACCGAAAGCCGGGTGTTGGACTTTGAAACACATGCGGCATTCTTTTCCAATGAGACACACCAGAATCCGCCACTAGATCCACAAGTGTTCGTCGCTGCCAAAGGCGCACCAGCGGCCGTCGGCCCCCAAGGCATCAAGCGCAGCGCTGGCTTGCGCAATGCGTTGATTGCCGACGCACCGGCCTTGCCTGTCATGAGCGCGTCGGGCCAGCCGCTTGAGATGTCACTCGGCGCCTGGCTTGGTGCCAAGGGGCAGGTCATTCTGACGCAGCAGCCTGATGGGCGGGAAAAGGTCACCGTGATTCTTTCTGGCCTGAAGCCCCATGGGCACTTCAGCCTGTTCGAGAATCACTTTGACCAGAAGCCAGTTGGCTTCACGCCGCTCGATGGGAACGGAACGGATAACAACTTTGTGGCTGATGCCGAAGGCAAGGCCGTTGTGTCCACCATTTCGCCAAGCACCATCACACACGACAATGCCGTACTTGTCGTCTACCACTCGGACAGCAAAACGCACGGGAAAGTGCGGGGAGAGATTGGTGTCAACGCGCATCATCAACTGATAGCACGGCCGTAATCGTTTCATGGAGGCCTGCTGGACAGGATGGCTCAGCAGTTCCGCGCTCTGCGCTGAACGCGCCAATGCCAGCAAGACCATGTGTGCCGACCGTGTGGTGACTGTCGGGTGACCATCGACTATCTGCCTTACGTGGCAGGGCTCTTGGTATCGAAGGTATCGAAGGTATCGCCAACCAGTTTCCCCGCGCCCCGGCAGACTGTCCCTGCGCACGACTACGTCTTGCCCTCTCCTGATTCACCGCCAGCAGCGCCTGATTGCCGGTCCAAACGTCGGAGACGGACGGTCATTTCCTTCTCAACTTGTTTGTCGCCGTGGTCTCTTGCGACTTCGATACCTTTCTGAAATGCGAGACGCGCCCTCGCGTCCTCGCCGAGCTCCACGTACAGAACACCGAGCGCCCGCCAAGCGCTCGAGTAGTACGGGTCTAACTCGGTAGCTTTGACCAGATGGGAAACGGCAGCAGCCAAGTCTCCTTGTTGGTGGTAGGCCGTTGCAAGCGTGATTCTGAGCACAGCGGAGTCCTGGCCAGCTGCGATTCTTCGCTCCAGTGGCCCTATCGAAAACTTTGGCGTGGTCATGGCCCTCCTACGTCTACGCCGGTCAACCCAACGCTCAAGTGTACAGCGGACTTACACTTTGGGCTGGTGCCACGAGTCCGTCCCCCCGTTGAGGTCATTGCACGCCGAGAAGAAAATTCAGGGCAACTCGAGCTTGCATAACTCGCGCTTGTCGATTCCTGCGAAGCGGACGACGAGCCTGTCGAACGAGCACCCTCACGCGACGCAGACGCGGGGCGAACGAAATCGTAAGCGGGCCCTTGGGTGTCATGTCACTTCTGCCCTGGAGGCACGGTACCTTGCGTAGCGACAAGCGCAGTACTAATTCGTTTCAAAGCGCGGCAAAGAGGACCTTCATTTTCCCCAGTCCGGTAAGTTTGAACGTGCAGGCGGAGAGCCTCTCGATGCGTCCACTGCTTCTTGAACGTAGACAAGACGAAGCCCCGTCTTGTCCCTCGTCGTGATGGTATGCAAACTGACCTTGCCTCCAAGTCGCGCCGCAGCGCTCCGCACAATGGCCAGCCCAAGCCCACTCCCCGGCTGCCCCGACCCGACAACCCGATAGAACGCGTCAAACACGCGGGGAAGCTCCTCGTGGGGGATGCCCGGCCCGGAGTCCTCCACTTCAAACACGGCAGCGTTGCCCTCTCGATACAGTCGTACATCAACCTTGCCGCCAGGCGGGGTGTACAGGACGGCATTGTCGATGGCATTGCGAACCAGCGCGCGAAAGTCCTCTTGACTCCCTTGAATCGTCAGGGGCTCACCCACATCCAGACCAAGGTCAATATCCTTGGAATCCGCGAACGGAAATATCTCCCCAAGAACGTCGATGACCACAACCTTCGCGTCGATGTCGTGACTGAGCGTTGGCGGGCCTGCCTCTCGCTCGGCCAACATCAACAATTGTTCCACCAGGGAGCGCATGCGTGAGATGCTCTTCCCCAGAGGCGCGAGACGAGCCAGGACCGCATCGCTGGTGCCCTCCACAGCCATCGCGGTCTCGAGCTGCAACGTCATCGCAGTCACTGGCGAGCGCAGACCATCGGATAGTTCGCCCGGCAGGGTCAGCGACAGGTCTGGCGTAACCAATCGGGTGGCTCGCTTGGCACGATGGCGGCCAGCGGTTGCAGACCGTGACCGCGCATCTCAACGGTCCTTCGCTCGGTCAGTTTGTCAGTCAGGCCCAACGTCGCATCGCCGCTGACGTGAAGTTTCCGAAGGGCTATTACTTCGCCCTGTCGGGCGAGGCTCAGGCCCAGACGCAAGCACAGCGAGACTTATTGGTCTATTTCGCCTTCGCGGCCGCCGGCATCGGCCTGCTCGTCTATCTGGCACTGCGCAGCTGGCGCGGCCTGGTCCTCGTCATGGCAAATCTGCCGTTCGCGCTGGTGGGCGGCGCACTTACGGTATTTGCCACGGGCGGACTGCTGTCACTAGGGTCGATGGTCGGCTTTGTGACCCTGTTCGGTATCACGTTGCGCAACTCCATCATGCTCATCTCCCACTACCAGCACTTGGTCCAAGTCGAAGGCCACGCCTGGAACCTGGAGACGGCAACCCTGGGAGCGACTGAGCGGCTGGCGCCCATTCTGATGACAGCGCTCGTTACCGGGCTGGGCCTGTTGCCACTGGCGCTTCAGTCTGGTGAGCCAGGTAACGAGGTGGAGGGACCGATGGCGATTGTCATTCTTGGCGGCCTATTCACCTCGACCGTGCTGAACCTGCTGGTGTTGCCGACCCTGGCGCTCCGCTTCGGCCAGCGTTAGCCATGCGGCGAATCTTGTGACCACGAGAAGACGACCGGAGGAACACTGAACCGGCCGTCGGCAGCGTACCCGCAATTTAACTCGCTAGCATGACCGCCATCGAGCACGGTGTTGGAGAATAGAAAAAAGCCGGCGTGTTGCCGGCCTTTTTACGCGGATGGGAGATTATTTTCCGGCGTCAGCTTCGCATTTTTTCATAAACGACGTCTTTGCAGCGCCGGCAAGTGGCTTACCGTTCTTCCCAACTGCCTTGGCTTCACAGGTGGCTGACGCGTTGCCATTGTTGCCACTTTCGCACTTCTTGATAGAGGAGGCCTTGGCGGCTCCTGCTAGCGGTTTGCCATTTTTGTCAACCGCCTTCGCTTCGCAATTCGAGGAAGCAGCCGGAGCTGCAGCAGCGGCGGGCGCTGCAGGCTTGGCGGCGGCCGCCGGTGCAGCTGTTTGCGCGTAAGCAAAACCTACCGAAAAAAGCGCTGCAGCGGCGAGCGCACAGAATCTTTTCATCACGATACCCCTCCTCAGAATATAAGGCACAGTGCCCCGCCTTCATAAACGATTCTGCGGCAGAATCGTTGACATTGGCCCCGCCTGTATATGTTGCGCCGCAACTCCTCTTGCCAGGCAAGGGGCTCAGAATTTGGATTGGTCATGGGAGGTAGTCTCGGTGGGGAATGACATCCGCCATCATGGAATTGACTGGGAAGCATTATGAAATACAATAAATTGATTCCTCCAATCAATAACCTGGATGGCCGGAAAGTGCCTTAGGAGGCATATGGATATCAAGCAACTGCGTGCGCTGCTGGCCATCGCGGAGACTGGGAGTTGCACCAAGGCCGCCGAACTCCTTCGCATTGTTCAACCTGCCATTTCCCGGCATGTAAGGCTGCTTGAGCAGGAATTCGGTGTAGAGCTTTTTGAGCGCGAGCGGCATGGGATGGTCCTGACAGACGCAGGGCGCACACTGGTTGAGTACGGCCGACGCGCATTGCGCGAACTTGACCGGGCGAAGGCTGAGATTCAACCAGCAAAAGGCACCATTTCTGGCACTGCCGTCATCGGCTTGCTGCCGAGTACGTGCGAGTTGCTGGCGGCCGAGCTTGTCGCCACCGTGAAATGCAGGCATCCCCACCTGGTCGTCCGGCTCAACGTGGGCTACGCAGGCAACCTCCTCCAGTGGCTCGCTGCAGGCGACGTTGAGATAGCACTGCTGTACGACATAAAAGCTTCGGCTGGCCTGCAGGTAGAGGCGCTGCTCGACGAACAGCTTTATCTGGTCGGCCTTCCTGGCACTCTTCCGCAAAGCGATACGCACACCATCGAGAGCCTTCGACACCTTCCGCTTGTGCTACCAAACGCGCCACACGGTCTTCGCACAATGGTCGAGCATGCGTGCGCTGTCGCAGGAATCAAACTCACTGTCGCGGTCGAGACCAATTCCCTGGCTGTCCAAAAATCTCTGGTTGCAAAGGGCTTTGGGTACACAGTTCTACCCAGCTCGGCGGTATCCGAAGAACTGGAAAAAGGCAAATTGGCGGCGGCGCCAATTACCTCCCCCAACCTCTCCCGGCGAATCGTGCTGGCACATGCGGCTACGCGGCGAATATCCCCGGCCGCCAGCTTCGTTTCGGCGGAACTGGTGACCCTGGTCAAACGGCTAGTGCGCGATGGGGCCTGGCCAGGCGCCGAGTTGGTGGGCTCAAAGCGGCATGCATCGGTGACGGGTCAGTCCGGCTGGATAGCCCGCTTGGAATCTTAAACCTTAAAACGAATTCGATTTGGTGGCCCGCCGAGTCCCAAGCTCCGTACTCCCCTGCTCATGAAACGGGTGGTTCCGCATTTTCGGGTGCATGGTTGCCGCCGTCGGTGAACGGGTCGCGGGGGCTGTCGGTCGAGCGCGCACCATCCGTGAACGGGTCAAACTTCCCAGCGCGCGCCGAGAGGAAACGTGCGTCGGCTTGACTTACGCGGCTCCGGCCACCATCCGTGTAAGGGTCGCGAGCCCCCATGGAATGGCCGCCGTCGGTGAATGGGTCGCGAGTCCCCATCGAATGTCCACCGGCGGTGAACGGGTCACGTGGCGAGGTAACATCTGCACTTGCCACACCAGCGACAGAACCAAGCGCAGCGAAGGTGGCGGCGGCGAGTACTAATCTCTTTAAGGTTCTCACTTTGATTCTCCTGTTTGCTTAACAGACGGCTTATCCAGCCTCGTAAGCAAGTCTAGAGAACCAGGCCAACAGGAACCTGACGCCAGGATTACAAATCTGTCATCAAGTGCGGCCGGCGCTGCTCGCCCTATCAAGCCCTGACCTGAAAGCCGCGTTACATTGCGACTACGCGGTTACGGCCTCCAGCCTTCGCGCGATAGAGACGCTCGTCAGCGGCGCGCAGAATCGCGTCGATTGTGCTACCGTCGCGCCCGAACTGGGAAACACCGATGCTGACAGTGAGCGTGACCCCGACCTTGCGCCCAATCGCGCTTTCGAACACGGCGCATTCTATGGCTGACCTAATGCGCTCACCGATCGAATAAGCGAACCCCAGGGCAGCTTGAGGTAGCAACACCATGAATTCCTCTCCGCCCACACGGGCTACGCCGTCATAGGGCTGGATTGCATCGAGGCATTGCTGCACGAACCCCTGCAGTACTTTGTCGCCGACCTGATGTCCATAGTAGTCGTTTATCTGCTTGAAATTATCCAGGTCGAGCGCGAGGAGAGAAAACGGTGCCCCCTCTCGCTTGGCACGCGCAATTTCGGCTTCGACACGCTCGATGAACGCGCGGCGGTTTGCCGCTCCGGTGAGTGGGTCGGTCGCGGCAAGATGCTCCAACTTTTGGTTGGTTCGTTGGAGTTCCTGAAGCGCACTCTCCGCACGCGCCATTGCAGCGGTCAATCGAGCCATCAATTCCTCCTGACTGTAGATGGTCGCAAACGAATGCGTTGTGTGAAACGCCTTGACGACCCCATAGCTCAGCAGAAAGAAGCCACCAGCGAAAATCGCGTGGGCTAGCCACCACATATGATTCCATGGGCGACCAAGAATAAATGCGACCGAGGAAAGGGCGAACGCAGTCACCGAGATGCCAAAAATCAGCATGAGAGGTGAGCGAATGCGGCGAACAAGCATCGCTGCTACGTTCAGCGTGGAGAACAACAGTGCTCCTCCTTCCATTGACAGGCGCACAGCGACATGGCCTGCGATGGTGGAATTGGCCACAGCAGCAACCACTAAATCGACGAGAATGAATGCGGCAATCCAGCCCCACCAGCCGACTGGCTTCGTGCGCATTTCGACTGTGTCCGGCTTTCGCTCGAACGAGAGCAGTCCGACGAATAGCAGTATGGACATGACGAGGCGTGAAGCTGGCCCGTAGAGCAGGAACAGCCAGATATTGTGGTGAGCTAACCCAGTGAACGCGCCGTGTAACGAGTAAATCAGCACGAATCCGAGAAAACCCAACGTCAGCCAGCGTAGCAGCGGTTCGCCTGAAGACAGGTAACAACGCCACGTCACGTACGTGATGAAGAGGCCCTCAAGTGTTGCCGCAACGATTGCGACTTCGTGGAACGGGTGATTCTCGAATTTCAGGGTGGCGTCCTGAAAGAAGAATAGGTATGCAATAAGGTAAGCTGGGAGAAGTGCAATACCGACAACCAGGAAATGTGAATACGCTTTGGTCACGAGATGGATTGCTGGCGCTGGCTCTTCAATTATTGTGCTTGCGCTCATGTGCTTTCTCCCGGTTTTAACAAAGCCCGTGTTCGCCTTCTGAGCCTACTTGTCCGTTTTGCCGCCCCCCACCTTTCGCGGTGCGCCGTCGAACATCCACCAGCCGGAGCCGAAGCACGCCCAATACTTGCAATACATTGGCGGACTTCTCTGGAATCACACTCTCGCTGGTACCGCTTCCTCCCACGGGCCCTCGGTGTCTCTTCCACATCCAGCCTGGTCTCCTTTTTCTCCGCATCCACGAACTCTGCAATTTGCTACCTTTTATCCGGCTTTGTCTCAACCGGGGACGCTAGTATGCAGGCCGGCAATGCTGGTGGGGCAGGCACAATGCAGGTGCGAGCAAGAACCCCATCGGCCGGGAGTGACGGGGAGGTCCCCAATCGCAAAGATAGTCCAGCGATTGGCTCTCACCGCTTCTTTGTTTGCAGTTCTGATTGAAAGTCCATCGAACTCTATGGCAAGGTGCGTCGCCGCGTCGGCCCTCGCCCCTGCAGTCGCGCGTCGCCACATCCAACGGTAACGGTGGCTCCGCAAGCGATGGCTGCACTTGAATCCTGCACAAGAAAGAAGCCCCGACTGCCGTCGAATGGCGTCGGGGTTTTGTCCAGGACAGTATTGGCTGACCAGACTGCTACAGAACCCTGCTACAGCGTGCGGCCCCGCAGCGGGCTGGCGGCGCGCCTGCCGGGCACCTGTACTGCCCTTGCAGTCTCCCCGCCACGCGTGCTATGGTGCGGCTTCCAGGAGAATGAGGCGGTCTGGCTACCACCGGATTACCCCCTCTACCGAAGGCGTACCCCTGAAACGCTCAGGTGCAAAAGACTGGAAAACGATACAACTGGAGAGCGCCGGGCCGGACCACCTAATGTGGCGCGGCATGCGGCCGCCGAAGGGGCAAGCCGGCACCCGTGGTGGGTGCGGCGAATCTCTCAGGCAAAAGGACAGTGGGGGCAGACAGGCCGGATGGCCGGTCTGCCCCTTTTTGCTATCCGGAGCCTGAAGAATGAAAGTCATCGTAATGGGAGCCGGCGTGATCGGCGTCGCTTCTGCGTGGTACCTGGCCAGGGCCGGGCATGAGGTGGTGGTGCTGGAGCGCAATGCGGGCGCAGCCCGGGAAACCAGTTTTGGCAACGGCGGCCAGATCTCCGTCAGCCATGCCGAGCCGTGGGCCAACCCGGCCGCGCCGCTCAAGATGCTGCGCTGGCTGGGCCGGGAGGACGCCCCCCTGCTGTTCCGCCTGCGCGCCGATCCGGCGCAGTGGTCCTGGGGCCTGAAGTTCCTGCGCGAGTGCACGGCCAGGCGCTCCACCCACAATATGATCCAGTTGCTCAACCTGGGCACTTACAGCCGGGCCAGCCTGCAGGCGCTGCGCGCCGAGACCGGTATCGAATACGACCACCTGACGCGCGGCATCCTGCATTTCTACACCAGCCGGAAGGAGTTCGACGCCGCCATCGAGCCGGCGCGCATCATGCGCGAACTGGGCTGCGAGCGGCGCGTGATCGGCCCCGACGAAGTCGTGCGGCTGGAACCGGCGCTGGCCAATATCGCGCCGCGCCTGGCTGGCGCCACCTACACCAGCGAGGACGAGTCCGGCGATGTGCACCGCTTCACCACCGAACTGGCCGCCAAGTGCGAGGCACTCGGGGTGCGCTTTCGCTATGGCGTGCGGGTGCAACGCCTGCATGCCGAAGGAGGCCGCATGCGCGGCGTGGAAATCGCCGATGAAACCGGCGGCTACCAGATCGAAAGCGCCGATGCCTACGTGCTGGCGCTGGGCAGCTTCAGCCCAATGCTGGCGCGCCCGCTGGGGGTGAAGCTCGATATCTATCCGGCCAAGGGCTACTCGGTGACGCTGCCGGTGCTCGACGCCGCGCGCGCGCCCAGCGTGAGCCTGACCGACGACGAGTACAAGCTCGTGTTCTCGCGCTTTGGCGACCGCCTGCGCGTGGCGGGCACCGCCGAGCTTAACGGCTATGCGATGGACCTCAACCCGGTGCGCTGCGATGCCATCGTCAAGCGCACGCTGGACGTGTTCCCGGGCATGAGCCGGCCCGAACTGGCGCGCTTCTGGACCGGGCTGCGCCCCGCCACGCCGGGCAACGTGCCGTATATCGGTGCCAGCGGGATCGAGGGCCTCTACCTCAACACCGGCCACGGCACGCTGGGATGGACGCACGGCTGTGGCTCGGGCCGCGCCATCGCCGACATCATCAGCGGCTATGTGCCCGAGGTGGACTTCGCCTTCAGCGGGAAGCTGCCCGCGCACAAAGGGCCACGCGCGATCGCATCGTCGCCCGGCCCGGCCAACGCAGCGGTCCGCTAGGGCACTCCCCGGATTCGCCGGCTCACGCCGCCTGTAAAAAAACCGCTGCGTTTGTAAAAAGCGCTGGCTTGCCGCCGATCCATCGCGCAAGGCATGTGCGGGCGCGCGAACATCGCGGCGCCCGAGCGGCCGGTGGCGAGAGGGAAGGAACAGCCAGGGATGGCGCAGCCCCCTGTCCATCGCGCCATGGAAAGGCGCGCCATCCCGGGTGCTCGAGAGGTTCCATGGGGCCCGATGCGTGGCACGCCGCTTGCACCCTTCAATGAACGCGGCATTCCGCCGCGCCATGGAGAGCACAATGGGACAGCAACAGCAACCCGGACAAGGCCAGCAGGATCAAGGCAGGCAACAGCAGCAATCTGGCCAGCAAGGCCAACAGTCCGGCAGCCAGGACCAGAGGGGCGGCCAGCAAGGCGGCCAGCACGACAGGCAAGGGCAGCAAGGCCGGAAGGGTGGCCAGCAAGGCCAGCGCTGATTTCCTGGCATGAAAGCTTGAAGCTCGCGGCGGCATTGCGCGCCGCCGCTATGCGCCGCCTGCGCGTGCATGCGTGGAGGCGGCTTTCTTGCTGATAGCTCCAGCGCGGGAATCACGCAGGCGGTAGCGTCGTGGACATCGGACAGTGTGCAGTGCGGCCCCTTGCACGGCTTGGCGAGCATGAAGGCCAGTGCCTCTTGTTGTCAGCAGTATCCGCAGAATTCGCCCTGTAAAGGTTCAGCCTCGCCGCAGCAGCAAAAAGGCTTGCTACCCGATTTTTTTCGCCTTGAATGAAAACGTTTTCATTTCGCGGCAACAGCCAGGCGCGCCGGCTCACGACCGGAAGTACCACGGTCAATTACCTGTTCCGCCTGCCCGTCCATGAGATGGAAGACGACGGGGTCTATTGCGAGTCACGGTGGCCGCGGCATAGCCATTGAAATCGGGATCACTTAGCCGCGACCGCTTCCGGGATTCTCTTGCGGCGCGGCGTGCGCTCCACGTTATTTGCACGTCAGAGTTGCCGTAGATCAAAGCCACCGCCAGCCAGCCGGCTATATTGGGTTGGCGCAGCCGCCGTATCGCGCGACGACCGGTGAAGCCACACCTACCGGCCTTGCAGCAGCGGATACGGTATGCCCCACCATCACGGAGAGAAACCATGACAGACCAGACCAACGTTCCACTTGCATTCTTCAGCGCCAACTGCGAGGCGGGTCTGCGAGCACTGACCCTGGTGCAGGAGAGCCGACAGCGCTTTCTTGAAATCCAGCTCGATGCGATACGCAAGGACATCAAGACCTCGCATGAAGTCAGCGCGCAACTCGCGAACGCCGGCGACTTCGCCGCGCTGGCCACGCTGCCGGCCACGTTTCTGCGCAACGCGGCCGAGCATTGCACCGAGATGATGCAAGCCTGGATGAGCCTCGCCATCCACAACCAGAACGCCATGGTCGAGCAGATGCGCGAAACCGGCGAATCCTGGCAGCGCTGCCAGGCCGCGAGCATGCAGCAGGCCGGCAATGCCGCGTCGCTGACAGCGCCAATGCAGGATATGTTCGAGAAGTTCAGCCAGGCCGCGGCATCAATGCCGGCAGGCAACGGTGCCGCCAACAGCACGGCAGCCACTGCGCGCAGGAAGGCCATCCATGCCAGCTAAGCGGACTGCGCTGGTGACCGGCGGCATGGGCGGCCTGGGCGAGGCCATTGCGATTCGCCTGCACGGCGCCGGCCATCGAGTGGCCGTCACCCACTCGATCGGCAATGACCATGTAGCGGCCTGGCTTGATCGGCAGCGGGCCGACGGACGGGAATTCCAGGCGTTCGCGGTGGACGTGGCCGATTTCGAAGCGTGCCAGCAATGCGCCGCGCAGGTGCTGGCCGCGCTGGGTCAGGTCGATATCCTGGTCAACAATGCCGGCATCACGCACGACGTGACGTTCAGGCGGATGACCAAGGCCGACTGGGACACGGTGCTCAGGACGGACCTGGACTCCATCTTCAACATGACCAAGCCGTTGTGCGAAGGCATGGTCAGCCGCGGCTGGGGGCGCATTATCAACATTTCCTCGGTCAACGGCTCCAAGGGTGCGTTTGGGCAGGCCAACTACGCTGCCGCCAAGGCCGGCATCCATGGCTTCAGCAAGGCGCTGGCGCTGGAGCTGGCCACCAAGGGCGTCACCGTGAACACCGTGTCGCCCGGCTACCTCGCCACGCACATGGTCACCGACATCCCCGCCGACATCCTCCAGACCAAGATCCTGCCGCAGATTCCGGTCGGCAGGTTGGGACGCCCGGACGAGGTTGCCGCGCTCATCACCTTCCTGTGTTCCGAGGACGCAGCCTTCGTCACCGGCGCAAATATTGCCATCAATGGCGGGCAGCACATGCAATGAACGCACCGATACCAGGCAAGGAAGTCGCCGCCGCGCCCAAGGCGGAATGTGGCTGCGGTCCCGCCGGGGCCGAAGGGGACCAACTGGACGAACAGATCCGCTCCACGCTGGCCGTCGCGACGCAGGGCTTGTCGATCGCCTCGCTCTGGCTGGCCGGGCTGGACTAGGCACTGCACCTGGCCATCTCTCCCGGCAAGGTGAATGCCGCCCTGGGGCGGTGGGTGAGCGGCGCAATCGCCACGAGCGCCGGCATGTGGCCAGGCCTTGCGGCCGCCCATCCGACGTCTGGCGTGCCGGCGCCGCCCTCCGACCTGCGCTTCGCCGACCCTGCGTGGCTGCAGTGGCCTTACCGCTGCTGGCGCGACGCCTTCCACAACAACGAAGCGCTATGGGAGTCGCTCACGCACGGCCTGCGCGGCGTATCTCCGCACCATGAGCGGCTGGCCTCTTTCTGCGCACGGCAGGTGCTCGACACCTTCTCGCCCGGCAATGCGTGGTGGCTCAATCCCGTGGTGCTGCGGGCCACTGCCGCCAGCGGCGGCGCCAATCTCCTCCATGGGGCACGGCACTGGCAGCACGATATGCAGGACGTGGTGGCCGACCTGACGCGCGATCCCAAGCTGCGCCGGCCGCTCGACTTCAAGGTCGGACGGGATGTCGCCGTCACGCCGGGCAAGGTGGTGTTCCGCAATGCGCTGATCGAGTTGATCCAGTACTCGCCGGCCGGCGCCGAGGTATGGCGGGAGCCGGTCCTGATCGTGCCCTCCTGGATCATGAAGTACTACATCCTGGACCTGCAGCCGCGCGACTCGATGGTGCGCTACCTGGTGGAACAGGGCCACACGGTCTTCATGATCTCGTGGAAAAACCCGGGTGCGGAAGCCAGCAACCTCGGGCTCGACGATTACCTGCGACAAGGCGTGCAAGCCGCCCTGCAGGCGGTGCAGGAACGCTGCCCCGATACGCGCATCCACGCCGCCGGTTATTGCCTGGGCGGCACGCTGCTGTCGATCTGCGCGGCGGCGCTCAGCCGGGACGACGACGGCGCGCCACTGCAGAGCCTGACCTTGTTCGCCAGCGAGACGGACTTCTCCGAGCCGGGAGAGCTCGGCCTGTTCATCGACAGCAGCGCCTTGTCGACGCTGGACGCCATGATGCGCCGGCAGGGCTACCTGGATGGCCCGCAGATGGCTGCGGCCTTCCAGATGCTGCACTCTCGCGCGACCTGGTCTGGTCCCGCATGATGAGCGAGTATCTGCTCGGCAAGCGGCTGCGCCCGAACGACCTGGTGTCATGGAACCGGGACCTCACCCGCCTGCCCTTCCGCATGCATTCGGAGTGCCTGCACAAGCTGTTCCTCGGCAACGACCTGGCGGCGGGCCGCTATTGCGTGACCGGCCGCTCCGTCGTCTTGTCCGACCTCGGCATGCCGGTCTTCGCGGTAGGCACCGAGTACGACCATGTCTCGCCCTGGCGCTCGGTCTACAAGCTGCATTTGCTGACCTCGGCCCCGTTGACGTTCCTGCTGACCTCCGGCGGCCACAATGCCGGTATCGTCTCCGAGCCGTCCCACCCCGGTCGGCGCTACCGGGTGGCAACGCGCCCGGCCCGAGGCCCGTACAGCAACCCCGAGCACTACCTCGCGCACGCCGAGCGGCACGAGGGCTCCTGGTGGCCCTGCTGGCATGACTGGCTGGTATCGCACTCCACAGGCCGTGTTCCCGCACGCGATGCTGCGCCCGGCGCGCTCACCGACGCGCCGGGGAGCTATGTGCTGGAGCGATAGGAACGCGCGTTTCGCTGCCCGGTGGTTGTCCGCGTGGTCGTGGCGCGTGGCTAGCCGTCGACGGGCTGCCGGCCCGAATCCGGCGCACAGCTGCCACCCGCATTGTCCAGGGACGACATCAGCAATTCCAGCTCCGCGGTGATATCGGACTGGCGCAGGCGAAAATATCGCCGCCCCAGTATCCGTGCCGCTTCGTCAAGATGCTTCTGGGCACGCTCTCCGCGTCAATCCAACTTTCGGCCACGCGCATAGCATGGGGGCATATGATCTGCCCGATCGGGGAGACAGGCACCTGGGAGAGCCCGGCATGGAACCGGCTGTACTCACGCAAGCGTTGATGCGCCCCACGGCCTACCTACATCCCGTGGCCAAAGTCAGCCTCATCGAGACGCACATCTCGCAAGTGTTCCTTGCCGG
>NZ_JBFTQG010000025.1:0-91739 GCF_056398885.1 Cupriavidus sp. 01T418 | reverse complement strand
CCGGCACCCATCGGCACGTAGAACTGTTTGTGCGCATCGATGACGACGGAATCGGCACGCTCGATGCCCGCGAAGCGCCAGCGCTCGCGCTCCGACAGCAGTGTTGCGCCGCCCCATGCGGCATCCACGTGGAAATGGCAGCCGGCCTCCTGGGCAACATCCGCAATCGCGTCGAGCGGATCGACTGCGCCCGTCTCCGTCGTCCCCGCTATGCCGACGATCGCCATCGGCCGAATGTTGCGCTGCCGCAAGTCACGCAGAGTCTCGCGCAGCAGGTCGATGCGCATGCGACCGTCTGCATCGACTCCGACCGGCACAAGATTGTCGCGCCCGATGCCAAGGACATCGGCTGCCTTGCGCAACGAGTAGTGTCCGCGCTCCGAGACAACGATCGCGAGCCCATCATGGCCGTAATGGCGCAGCGCGGCCGCCAGTCCGGCGCGATGTATGCCGGCGAAGCCACCACGCGCGCCCAGCAGGTTGTTGCGGCTCGCCCATAGCGCGGTGAGGTTGGCGACCGTGCCGCCCGAACAGAACGCGCCGAGCGCGTGGTCGGCATCGTGCAACCATCTCGCATAGAACGCGCTGTCCTGGGCGAATACCAGCTTGTGCAGCATGCCGATGACCTGGCGCTCAAGCCCCGTCAGCGCACCCGACGTCTCAAGCTTCACGACGTTCTGGTTCAGCGCTGCCACCACCTTGGCTAGCGAAGGCATGAACGACGGCAGCGACGACGTCATGTGTCCGACGAACGTTGGCGATGCCACGGGCATCACGTGCCGGAAGACGTCGTTGAGCAGATGATCGGCATGCGCTTGCGGCGATGTCGGAGTCTCGGGCAACTCAACCGACGCGAACACCGCCTCGCGCGTGGTGCACGCGCCAACCGGATTAAAGTGCTCGCTGGCAAAGAAATCCGCCGGATGCTCGGCGATCAATTGCTCGAGCGATTCGAATGCACCCCGATCCGCGTCGAACCAGCGCAAGGGGCAGTCGTCGCCCTCGTCCGTGCTTTGTGAAGTCTCTTCGCGAGAGATGTCCGGCTTCATTTGCATTACCCAGTTCAATTCCGTAGCGCCATGGTCCGCCGGGTATTATGCCGGATCGGGCGGATGCGGATGGCCGAGGGCCCCAACCGGCACCTTTGACGACGTCGCCGCTGCCCGTTGACGACCGTCAATCGCCTTCTCTATTGAGATGCGTCTGATCCGGAGTGTACTTACGCTCCCTCGAAAGCGGAGGGGGCGCTGGATGGCCGGACGAGGGCATCAAGAACAAGATCACTCCGCTGCGGCGACGGCACCCAAATCGCTTTTAAGGCGGGGGCCAACCCCAGGACGGACCTGGAGCATGGCGAACACGCCCAGCGCGGTCGCGATCGACGTGGCAATGAACATCGACGAGTAGCCATAGCGTGCCGACAGGATCCCGGTCAGCGTCGGCGCCAGCACCGCGGCAATATTGGCGATGAAATGCATGATGCCGCTGAATGTGCCGACGCGCGACGGCGCGGTGTCGATCACCACGGCCCAGTAGACCGAGTTCGGCAGCGCGTTCAAGGCATTGCCCAGCGACAACTTTGTGGCGGGAATCATGGCGCATGATCCGCGCGGATTCGAAATGCCAGTTACGTCCGCTAAGACGAGATGAAGCAATTGCAAGAGGAGGGCAGCGAGCCCTAACGTTTCCACCCGATCCGGTGCCGCTCCTGCGTGGCCTCATGGCGGGCATCGTCCTCCGTATGTAGATAGGCACTCGTGGTGGCAATGGACGCGTGCCCGAAGTTGTCTCTTACAAACCGCAGGTCCACCTGCTGGTCGGTCATGTGCGACCCCGCGGTATGGCGCAGCCAGTGCGCCGAGGCGCTGGCCAGCACCGCGGCCCGGCTTTCCCACTCGGGGCCGCGCGCGCGCAGGCGCGCGGCGGCCATACCGAACACTTCCTTCAGCACGAGGTGCAGCGCGCCGCGCGACAAGGGCTTTTCCTTGCCGATGATCGGCAGCACGATGGGGCGCGCCTCACCAGGATGCGGCGCCGGCGGCAGGCCGTTCGCCTCGCGATAGCGCGCCAGCTCCACGATCAGTTCGTCCGTGGCCGGCACCAGCCGCGTCTTGTTGCCCTTGCCGGTCACCTCCAGCCACCAGCGCTCGATGCCGTCACGGTCGCGCCGGCAGAAGAAGGCGCCCATCCGGGTCTCGGCCACTTCCGCCGCGCGCAGGCCACCGAGATACAGCACCGTGAGGAGCCAGCGGCAGCGCGCCGCGTGCAGCCGGTCGCGCTCGGTGGCGGTGTCAGTGTTGGTGTCGTTCGCACCCGGCATCGCCTCGATGGTGTCCTTGACTGCCTGCCACATGGCGTGGCTGAGGTAGCGCGTGATACGGGGCTTGGACTGGCCGCGCCGGTTGCGTGCCAGGGAGAGCGGGTTGCCGGCGAGGTAGCCGGCGTCGACCAGCCAGGCGAACAGTGTATTGAGGATCACCATCGCGTGCCGCGCACTGGCCGGGGAGAGCGGGCCGGCGAACGGCCGCCAGTCTGGCGCGCCGCGCGCGAGCTTCTTGCGCGAGGCCATGACCCAGCGCCAGGCCGGTTGGGGGTCGGCCAGGAAGCGCTCGTACAGCAGCAAGTCCTCATGGGTCAGCGACGAGAGCGGCTTGCCATGCTGCATGACGGCCCACAGCAGCAAGCGCTCCACCTCGCGCCGATAGGTCTGCAGGGTGGCTGGCGTGTCGGTGTAGCGCGCGAGCCAGGCGGTGACGGCGGCCAGATCGTCGGCGGCAGCGATCTGCGGGGTGCCGCCGCGGGCCCGGTTGCTGCCGGCGGCGCCGGACAGCTCGGTGGGCAGGCGCAGGCGTTCGATCGGGGTGGCCGGCAGGGCAGCGAGGGGAAGGGCTTCCATTGGTGGGGCGTGCGTCACATTGGTGAATGTGGTCGTAATTATAGACAGAAGATCATTTATGTCTAAAGATATCTGTGATGAATTAGGTTTCTATCGTATGACGTAGTAATATTCAACGAATTTGACCGCCCCCGTTGCCCCAAACATGACCGCCAGCCCTGCATCCACGCCGCCCATGTCCAGTGAGGCTGCTCCTGACGCCGCCCTGCAGGCCACGCTCGCCGCCGAGGTGGCGACGCTGCGCGCGCAGTTCCCCGAGACTCGCGCGCTTTACCGCGAGGTCTGCGCCTTGCTCTTCTTCCGGCATGGCATCACCCCCACCGCCAACAAGCTTTATGGCCTGGTGCGCAAGGGCAGCATGGGCACGCCCACCGAGGTGCTGGCGCAGTTCTGGGCGGACCTGCGCGGCAAGATGCGCGTCACCATCGACCACCCCGGCCTGCCGGAGGCGCTCAAGCAAATCGCGGCGGACGCCGTGCAGTCGATCTGGCAGGCCGCCAACGAGGCGGCCGCCGGCGAACTGGCCGCGCTGCGGGCCGAAGCGCGGCTGCAGGCGAGCGAGGCGGAGGCGCAGCGCGACCTGGCGCGGGCCGCGGTGGTGGTGGCGGAGCAGGAGACGACGGCGGTGCAAGCCGCGCTCGACGCCGCGCAGCGGGCGCGCGCGGCGCTACAGGGGGAACTGGACGCCGCGCGCCAGGCCCTCGCGGCCGCGCAGGCGCGTCAGGAGGAAGGCACGCGTCAGATTGAGGTGTTCGAGCGGCAATTGGGAGAGTTGCGTACCCAGTTCTCGACGGAGCTGGAGCATACCCGCGAGCAGGTGGCCGTCGCGCAGGAGCGGGCCAGCGCCACCGAACGCCGCGCACTGCGGGAGATCGACCAGGAACGCACGCTGCGCCAGAAGGGCGAGCAGGCAGTCGCAGACCTGCGCACCGAACTGGCGGCCGTGCAGGCGAAGGCGCAGGACGCCGCCGTGGCCGGCGCCGAGGAGCGGGCGCGGCAGCAGGCCGAGCGCGACACGCTCAGCCGGCAACTGGCGGCGGCGCAGCAGGAACTGACGGAGAGGCAGGCGGGGCAGGGCAGCCTGCGGGCCGAACTGGAGGCGGCGCTAAGGCGGGCCGAGCGCGCGCAAGCCGAGGCCATCGCGACGCGCCGCATGGCGACCACCAGGCGTCAGGCGCCAGCGACCAAAACCAAGTTCAAGTTCAAGCCGGGACCGGCCTGAGGAGGGAGGCGAGGATTTGTCCACCGCGAGAGGGGATAAGCCTGTGGACAAACCGCGCGAGGACCAGATGCCCGGCGGGCTCCTCGGGTCCGATTAATTGTTGCGTGGACATCAACGTAAGGACGTCTCGGATGAAGGCCTGCGGTAGGAGAAGGGCATTCGGCTGAACCATGCGCTCGGCTCGGCCACCGAATTCGAGCACCATTATGACTTTGGCGATGACTGGCAGCACCGCGTCATTGTCGAATCACTTGGCTACCCCCCAATTGCGAATCCACCTGCGGGGATTGACCCCGCCGCTTTGGCGACGCGTCCATTCCTTGAGCGGTGGGAGACGAACTGGAGAATCCGGATGGCCCATGCCGCACGGCGTCGTGGTTTCGGCCACCGCGTTCCACATGGTTCCGTTACGAGCCCCAAAGACGTTGCGCCACCAAAAGCACAAAATGGCAATACTTGTGCGCAAGAGGCCTTGCCCGCCGCGCCGAAATTCGTTCGCCCATTTGCGCCAAGTCCTCCCATTCGGGAGATAGGTGCGGCCAGGGCTCCTTCAAGAGAAAATTGAATGCCGCCCCCTTGAAAACTGGCGACAGATAGCCTAATTTAATCTCGCCCAGGCAGCCGCGATGTTGAGCGCTGCGTGTTTCTGTTTGTTTGCCAGCAGTTTGGCAGGCGAGTGGGAGCGCATAGGCCCGTTCGCCTCCTTGCTGCATCAAAGGAGGATACGATCATGAGTGATCTCTTTTTCGGGACCGACCTCTTCAGCGAGTTCGACCGCCTGCAGCGCCAGATGGCGAGCTTGTTCGGCGGTTTCCCGTCCAGCATCCGCTCCGAGCGATTCGGCGCGTTCCCCGCCGTCAACGTTGGCACGACGGAAGATTCGATCGAAATCGTCGCGTTCGCTCCTGGCATCAAGCAAGACAAACTCGAGGTGTCGATCGACAAGGGCTTGCTGACGATCAGCGGCGAACGCGAAGCCGCGCACCCGGAAGATGACCCCGAGGTACGCCCGTACGCGCAGGAGCGATTCGTCGGCCTCTTCCGGCGCGTCGTCGAACTGCCGCAGAATGCTGACCCCGACAAGGTACAGGCGCGCTACGCCAACGGCTGCCTGTCGATCAGCATCGGCAAGCACGAATCCTCGAAGCCTCGGGCGGTCACTGTCCAGTAACGTGAGGAGAATGCCATGAGCGACACTACCCAAGTGGTTGAGCGCGGCCAAGGCGCGGCGGCGCAACGCCAGGAAGAGAGGCCAACGCGCAAGATCACGCTGCTTCCCGCTGTTGACATCTTCGAGGACAGCAACGGCGTCACCCTTTGGGCGGATCTGCCGGGGGTCACCAAGGACAGACTCAATGTGAGTGTCCACGACGGCAACCTCCATATCGAGGCGGAAGCCGTGGTGCCGACCCCGGCCAACCTGCGGGTGCAACACGCGGAAATTCGCGAGCCGCACTTCGCCCGCGCGTTCGCCCTGAGCCCCGAGTTCGATACGTCGAAGATAGATGCGCACTTGCAGGATGGCGTGTTGAAGCTGACGATCCCGCGCCGCGACGAGGCACGGCCACGTCGCATCGCGGTTAGCGTCGGGTGAGTTCTGTCGTGCCATTCACGGGGCGGAACGGCAGGGTGGCGTCCGGGTGGGCGCCACCGTCGCCCCGTAGAAGACGCGGATGACCGTATCGGCGGCCCCACCACCAGGGCTGGGTCTTGCGGCGTCGCCGTTGGCCGGGCGCGACCGGTCCCGGCGGTCATTCATACCCATCCAATGAGCATTCGGCAGGAGGGTAAGATGAAAACGGAACTGGGCAAATGGAACCCCTTCAAGTTCCTACGGAAGACGACAAGTGACAAGCAACCGATGGGGGATGCGTCCAACGTGCCCGCGCCGAGGCACGGCACGCCCGACTGGCCTGACGTTGCGCGACTGTTTTCTAGCGATCCCTGGCGAGCGATGGGAGAATTCCTGCACGAACCGTTCGCGGGCTTCGGTGGTTTGGATCGATGGTTCGGCGACTTTAGTTCGTCTCGCTTCCAACCTCGGATCGATGTGGTCGACGATGGCACTGCCCTGAGAATCACAGCTGAGTTGCCGGGCATGGACCGCGAAGACCTCCAGATCACCATCGAAGATGGCGCGCTGGTGTTGCGGGGCGAGAAGAAGCAGGACGTTCGGAGCGAAGAAAACGGCTGCTACCGCCTGGAGCGAGCGTACGGCGCATTCATGCGCAGTATTCCTCTGCCCGATGGAGTCGACGTGGAGCACGTCGATGCGAAATTCGAAAGAGGACTGTTGACACTACGCCTCCCCAAGACCGGGTCGTCGCGGTCTGCCGTAAGGACGATCGAAGTGAAGTGAGCTGATGTCTGCAATCCTGAGGCATCGTATGTATTTGCGCGAAGCGTGCTGCACGCAGGCGGGCAATCCTGGCGGCCGTGGAAGGGGGCGGCTGACGCGGAACGCCAGAGGCGGGCGCAGCCCCCCTCTGGCGCGGGCGATGCTTGGGGCTGCATGCTACTGGCCCCCAATGGGGCTCATTGCAGCGGCGAACCAAGGCGCGACGTTGCGTTCTTGAAATCGCCGGACTCGCCCCTATTTTGGCGGCAATGTACTGTCGGATGGAGACTTCCATGGAGTTCGATTCTGAGTGGCTGACGCTGGGCAAGCATCGGGTACAGCTCAAGTGCGCGCGCGGCTTCCCTACCGAGCGAACGCGGAGTGTGGCGGAGCTGGCCAAGATGGCCATTGAGAACAACCTGAGCGCGGGGGCCCGCTTGGTCGAGGTCACTGCAGAAGGCGAGAAGGCCTATGTGATCAGTGTCGGCACCACCTTCGCGAAAGACAGGGAGGCGGCGCCCCACCTGGAAGTGGCATTGGCCACAATGTTCGGCTTAGCGCCCGAGCAGGTCAACATAGACGTCGTCGTGGTCAGTCAAACGGAGGTGGATATGCACTTTGGCGTGTATGAGCGGATGCTGGCTGAAAAGCTTGGCGCCGTGCCACCAATCCAGTGAAGCGCGGTCCTGGCATCGGGCGCTACCTGCTGCTGCGCGCCGAGGATCGGCGACGCATATGAACGCGTCCCGTTTGCACCAGATTTTTGCTTGTTCAGACACCGACAGGATGGGCTGCAGCTCTATATCCGTACATGGACACCCGCCTATGAGCAAGATGGGGTTGCATTTTGAGGGTCACGACTGCGTCCGTACATTCGGCTTCTGATGTGTCGCTTGTGGACACGAGCCCCCCCGTGCCAATATGACGTGCGTCACCTATCCCTGATAGATTAGTTAGCTTCCGTTTGGCTCCGGCCCTGGTCAGAAACGATAGTTGGCTGTCAGTTCCACCCGGCGTCCGGAGCCCTGCAGCCATTGCGTGGAGTTGTAGTAGGCCGTCGTCACGTAGTGTTTGTCGAACACGTTGAAGCCGCGCAGCGATAGCGTCGTGTCCTTGCGCGGACGCCACTGCAGCAACACGTCGGTAGTCGTGTACGCCGGCATTTCCAGCGTGTTCGCGCGATTTGCGAAGCGGCGTCCCACGTAGCGCAGGCCCGCGCCGGCCGTCCATCCCGACAGGAAGCGCCAGGTCAGCCACGCGTTGGCCACGCGCTCGGGAACATCGGTCGGCACATTGCCGGCGCGTGAAACGGGCGCGCCATCCACTGATTCCGTGAAGTCGTCGTAGCGAGCCTGCAGCAACGCCGCATTGGCGTCGAAGCGCCAGCCAGGCAGGAATTCGAGTCCCAGCGTGGCCTCGAGACCCTTGGAGGATTGCTGGCCCACCTGAACGCTCTGCGAGGGGTTGAGCACATCGCGCGTGACCAGGTTGTTCTTCACGATCCGGTAGGCGGCGAATGTCCATTCGCCTTTGTTTTGCCAGAAGGATTGCTTCAGGCCGGCTTCCACCTGGTGGCCAGTGGACAGACTGAAATTGCTGTTGGCGGGCGAGAGCATCAGCAGCGCGCTGACCGGGTCGGCCGCTTCAGAATATTGTGCGTAGACCGCAAGGTTGTCGGTCAGGTTGTAGACGGTGCCGGCACGCCATCCCACGTGCGAGAACGACTTGTCGTACGCCTGCTGGTTGCTGACCAGGTCGTGACGCGCGATGTCCGCATGGTCGTAGCGCAGGCCGGCAAGTACCGACCATTTCGGTGTGATTTCCAGCCGGTCTTCCAGGAAAAGCGCGTACTGCGTGGCCTGGTTGACATATTTCGGCGCGGTGCCCGCCACGTTGACGAACGTGCCGCGATCGAACACATAGGGATCTACAACCGAACTGCCAGAGTACGGCGAATTGTTCGTATGCTGGAATGACGCGCGGTTCAGGTCGTAGCCGGCGGAGATGCTGTTCTTCATGCCGAACAGGTCGTGGCGATAGACGGCATCCGACGTATTGCCCACCTGCCACTGGTCATGCAGGATCTCCACGTACGACGAGCGACGGATCAGGCCGCTTGCAGGGAGGTAATCGTAATACTCGGCGTTGCGCCAGTGGCGCTTGCTGTCGATGTAGTACAGGCGCGAGCGTACCGTGAGGTTGCTGCTGGGTGTCCACTGCGCCGACAATTCGGTCCACTGGTCATCGTATTTGATCAGGCTGTCGGAGACGTTGTAGTTCTTGGTCCGCAAGGACGGGTCCTGCTGGCCGTTAACGAGCGGCACGCCGAAATAGCGTGGTGGTTCTTGCCAGCCCTTGGCATAGCTGAGTTTCACGCTCAGCTCGGACGTCAGATCCCACTGCAGCGCGCCGGACAGCGAAAGATTGCGCGAATCGCCGAAATCGACCCAGCCGTCAGAGCGGTTGCCGCTCACATCCAGCCGGTAGGACCACTTGTCGTTGATCGCGCCGCCGCTGCCGAAGGCCAGCCGCTGGGTGTTCTCGGTGCCGATGGTCGCCTGGATTTCGTTCTCGATGGCACCGCGCGTGGGCTTGTTCGGCACCACGTTGACCACGCCGCCGATTGCGCCCTCGCCATAAATGACGGAAGCGGGGCCACGCAACACCTCGATCCGTTCCACCGACCACGTGTCGAACGGGAACGTCACGCCGATGCCGCCGTACTGGCGCAGGCCATCGTAAAGGCGCATCACCGAGTTGGCATCGGTAAAGCCGCGCGACGACAGGGAAGCGCCGCCATTGCCGGGGTGGCCGAGGCTCGTCATGCCCGGCGCGCGTGTGATGGCATCGACCAGCGAGGCATCGCCACGCTCCTCGATCTGCTCGCGCGGGATCACGTCCACGCTCGCGGGCGTCTGCATGGGGGTCAGGCCGAGGTTGGACCCTACCGAAGCCGGCTCGCGGAGTTCGGATACAGACGACGCATTGACCGTGACCGCCGGCAGTTCATGGGCGGCCGAATCCGACTCTGCCGCATGTGCGGCGGCGTGAGGCATGCAGGCGGTAGCAGTGGCCAGTGCGAGAAGGGGTCGGCGAGGGAGGTGGCGAAGCATGAGAGGTCGGTCGAACCGGACAGGATCGAGTGGCTCGCGGATTGAATGGATCGGCCCACATTGTATTAATCCTGTGACAAGTCCGGCATGTGACACAAGGACGCATGTGATGACAGGTCAGGCCCGCCCATATGTCACATTTGCATGCCTAGGTCAAATTGATGGAAATTCGTGACTTTGCGCCCGTTTTGGCACGAATCTCGAGCGTCGGACATGTGACACACCGCGCTCGGACAGGGGCTTCGGTGTCCGGCAAATTGTTCTATACGCTAGACAGCGGGACGGCAGAGCAGCTCCGCTATTGCCTGGAGAAGACCAGCAGCACAGGTCGATATGGGGCGTGCTCAATCTGGGCGTCGGCTATCGTCCGACCCGGAATGTGAATCTGGATTTCCAGATTAAGAACCTGGCCAACCGGTACTACGAATATGTCTGGAACGACGGCACGCAGAACGTGCACTCGCCAGGCCCGGGCGCGCATTCCATGGTTCGCTGGCAATCAGCTATTGAGCCCGGCATCACACGCCGAGGTTCTCCGCGGCGAATCCCCAGTTGACGAGTTTGTCCAGCACGGCATTCACATAGTCCATGCGACGGTTCTGGTAGTCGAGGTAATACGCGTGCTCCCACACGTCGATGGTCAGGAGCGGCTTCTGTCCGCCCGGTGGCAGTTCGGCATTGGCGGTCCGCACGACGCGCAGCTTGTCGCCTTGCGTCACCAGCCATGCCCATCCGCTGCCGAACTGCGCCATGGCCGCTGCAGCCAGTTCCCGTTTGCAGGCATCAACCGTGCCGAACGAGGCCTCGATGCGCTGCCGCAACGCCGCAGGCGGATCGCCGCCGCCTCGAATACGCAGGCAATGGAAATAGAACGTATGGTTCCAGGTCTGGGCAGCATTGTTGAAGACCGCGATCTTGTCGGGTTGGCCAGTCGTGGCGGCAATGATCCGCTCCAGGGGTAGATCGGCCAGATCCGTGCCGGCGATGAGCTTGTTGAGATTGTCTACGTAGCCGCGGTGGTGCTTGCCGTAGTGGAAGCTCAGGGTTCTCGCCGAGATCACCGGTTCGAGGGCGTTCTCCGGGTAGGGTAGCGGAGGCAGTGGGATGGTTGCTGCCTGCGCGCCCAGGGGGCGCAGGCCAAGGGCATATGCCGCCAACGAAAGCGAAAAAGTGGAGAGAAAATCTCTCCTGCGCGACGCGTGAATAGAAGAAACGGACGTCATGGCGGCTCCTGTTTGATCCACGACGAGATGGATGAGACCGATGTTCGAATCCCCGCCGCGCTGTTGAGCTCCTTGGGGCAGCCTATACTGCTCAACGAAGCCAACCTGAGTATAGGGAGAACGGAGATGAAAGCGAGGGTTCTCGTCGTTGCAGGGATTATGGTGCCCGGCCTATTGCTATTGATTACCGGCCCGGCGTTCGCACAGGTGGATGTGACCGACGCCTGGGTGCGTGGCACGGTCCCGGCTCAAACGGCGACCGGGGCGTTCATGACGTTGCAGGCACACAGCCCCGCCAAACTGGTCGGCGCTGCCACCCCTGCGGCCACTACCGTCGAACTGCACGAAATGAAGATGGAAGGGGACGTCATGAAAATGCGTCCCGTGAAATCGATCGATCTGCCTGCGATGCAGGCGGTGCAGCTCAAGCCCGGCGGCTACCACGTGATGCTCATTGGGCTGAAGGCGCCATTGGCGGCGGGCACCAAGGTGCCGGTTACGCTCAAGATACAGGAGGGCGGCAAGGTGACCGAGCAGACGGTTTCGGCGGAGGTCCGCGATATCGCCGCTGGTGGAACATCCTCGGGCATGCCGGGCATGAAACAGTGACGAGCGTCGGTGGAGGGCGCGGCGTTTGGTCGCAGAAGCCCACTCTGCGCCTCACGGTATGCTTGTGCCAAAAAATCCCCCTGCATTTTCTCCAATGAGCAATGTTCTCCCACCCACGGCCGCTTCGACGGCCGCGTCGTATCGCATGCTGTGGCGCTGGCATTTCTATGCCGGGCTGTTCGTGATGCCGTTCCTGATCGTACTGGCGGTGACGGGCACGATCTACTGCTTTCAGCCACAGATTGAACCTTTGCTCTATCCGAAGCTGCTGACCGTGGCACCGGGCGAGGCGCCGCAGTCAGCGCAGGCGCTGTTGGAGCGCGCCCGCGTGGTGGCGCCGCCGGGCGCGGTGGCTACCACCTACACCATCGCCACGCGACCCGATGCCAGCGCGGAGTTCATTTTCCGGCTGCCATCCGGCAAGAGCGACAGCATTTATCTGAACCCCTATACCGGCGAGTATCTCGGCAGCCTCAGCGTGGAAGATCGCTTCATGAAGCAGGTGCGGATGCTGCATCGTGCCTTGCTCGCAGGTAAGCCGGGTGAGTTGCTGATGGAGCTGGCTGGATGCTGGGCGCTGGTGATGATCGCCACCGGCATCGCCATGTGGTGGCCGCGGCTGCGTGCGTCGGGGTTCGGTGCATTCAAGATGGCGGAATCGAACGGCAAGCGCGGCTGGTGGAAGGAACTTCACCTGGTGCTTGGGACGTGGCTCGCGCTTGGGGCGCTGGCATTCGTGCTGTCGGGCCTGCCGTGGACGGCGTCGTGGGGCACGCAATTCAAGGCTGTTGCCACGGCGGCGAACCTGGGGCGCCCGGATGGTGGTGGCGCTGGCTCACATCAGCACGGCAGCGGTGGCGGTCAGGCGCATCCGCAAGCCCAGCCACAGGCGCAGCCTTCGCACGCGGGGCACCATATGCACGCGCAGACGATGGAGAGTCTTCCGTTCACCGACGTCCCGTGGGCCACGGGCCTGACCACCGTGCCGACCGGATCGGCGGGGCATCCTATCGGGCTCGACCAGGTCTTGGCTACGGTAAAGGCGCAGGGCGCATCGGCGGGATGCCAGGTAGCATTGCCCACGTCGGCAATGGCCGTCTACTCGATATCGTGCTTCCCGAGCGATCCGCAGGACGAACGGACGCTTCATGTGGACCAGCATACCGGCGCGGTCGTCAAGGATATCCGCTTCGCCGACTATGGTGCGGTGGCCAAGGGAATTTCCTACGGCACGGCCCTCCATATGGGGCGCTATTTCGGGTTGGCGAACCAGATTGCCTGCGCCGCTATCTCGATCGGGCTAATGGCTCTGGCGGTGACTGGCTGCATCATGTGGCTGCGGCGCCGGCCCGCCCGAACACTCGGGGCACCTTCTTATCCGGCCAGCTTGCCGCCCATGCGTGCGTGGGTGATCGGCCTGGGCCTGCTCGGCATGGTCTTCCCGATGATGGGCGCCACGATGCTCGTGGTCTGGCTGCTCGATCGCTGGATTGCGCGTCGCAGCGGCGCCCTCCCCGGACGATCGGAGACGCTGGCCACGTAGTGGCGTAATACGCGGCAGGCAGTGGAGCAGCAATCGGCCATCGCGGGGCTGCCCGCCTGCACGGTAAGCCTGGGGTTGGCCAGCATCGAGGCCGGGAAGCGACCCTTGACGAATTGCTGGCGCGGGCCGATTCGGCGCTGTATCAGCCAAGGCTGATGGGCGCAACCGTGTTGAGGCATGCTGAAGTGAGCTTTTTTGGGGGCTTCGCCGATTTACGGGGGAAGGGGTTGATAAGGAGCCCCCCGCATTCGCCGAAGTTCATACTTCCATTAAAAGAAAGCGCTCAATCGAACTAGCTAGCGCCACTGGCGTTTCGTCCATCGGATAGTGCCCTGCGTTCGGCATAACCTCGATGGACGCGTTCGTGAACCAGCGCAGCGTGGTGGCCTCCATGCGTTGGAGCGTCACGGCGGGGTCGTGCTCCCCGATGACGATGTGCAAGGGCGTGGACGACCCGCAGACCTGCTCGGCGAAGTTGGTGTTTGCCCAGGCAGCCAAATAAGCGGCAAATGCGTTCCTGTCCGACAGCGTCATGGACAGGGCGGCCATCCTCGCCACCCAGTGCTTTGGCAGGCGGCATCCCGTGGAGTTGTCGATAATCGCGCGTCGGGCAGTTTCGTTCTCCGCCGCCGCGGAAAACAGCGACCAGGCCTCTTCGTCAAACGGCATGCCGCTTGCGGGAACAGGCGCGATGGCAAAGAGCCGACCGACCCGGCGCGGTGCCTCAATCATCACACGCTGGATCGCCATGCCGCCCATTGAGTGGCCCATCAAATGAAAGCGGTCCCATCCGAGTTCGTTGGCCAGCCGCAGCGCATCCTGAGCGATTTCATCCATCGTCCATTTGCCTGGGATGCCGATTCGAGCACCATACCCCCGATAGTCGAGGTAAGCTACCGTGTAGCGGCTGCCATCAAGCAAGTCGGCCAGAGGCTTCCATGCCCGGGCGTTGCCGAACCAGCCGTGCAATGCAATGACATGGATCGGTCCGTGGCCGATTACGAGGGCATTCAGGGTAGTTTTCAGCATGTGTTTGTCCGCGCAAGAGGATGGGAGCAGGCTAGCGGATAACCCACTTGCACCGCTATCCCTGCCGTCCGCTGACTTACCGGATTGTCCGGACTTCAAGTCCGCACGAAGGAGAGGACAGAGATGAAAAACGCAGACCGCTCCGTGGCTGTGCAAGGTGCGTTCGGTCGCATCGGCACGCACACGACGTCGCGGCCGCTGGTTGAGCATGCCCACAATGAATTCAACTTCGTGTTCAAGCTCGGTGGCTCGGACACTGGATTTCGCGTGGGGCGCCAGACGTGTCGGTTGACCGATGCGTCTGCCATCGTCATCAACCCCTGGATGCCCCATTCAAAGCTGGCGAGCGACACAGATCCCACCATGGTGCTCACGGTGTTGCTCCATCCCGGCTGGCTGGGCGAACTGCTCAATCTAGGTCCTCTCCCGTTGGTTCGGCTGTTCGGCGGCCCTTGCGTGGTGCTCACCGCTGATGTTCAGCGCATCGTTTCCCGTCTGGCGGCGTCGATGAACGCCGGTGCGCCGTTTGGCGAAGCCCTGCACGACGGACTCGTGCGCGAACTGGCGGTTGCCATCACGGATGCCTATGCCGCGGCCGACATGCGCACCAACTTCTATCGGCGCGATCGACCGCTGGATGCCCGAATCACTCGAGCAGCGGCGCTGATCAAGGAACAAGCAAAGCAGAACCCCAACCTGGACGATATCGCCGCTCAAGTGGGTCTTTCTCGCTCGCGCTTCTTTGAGCAATTCAAAGCCTGCGTTGGTGCGTCGCCGCAGCAATTCATGAATTGGGCTCGCATGGCAGTGGCCACCCGGTTGCTCGCCGAAACGACGGAGAGCGTTGCCGAGGTGTCAGACGAATTGGGTTTCGCTGCGCCCAGCCACTTCGCACGTTTCTTCGCTCAACATATGGGCGTTCCGCCCAGCGAGTTCAAGCGCGGCGTGATCAGCGAGTAGATTCAGCCGATGCACGATCGCGCGCATAACCGGTCTTCGCTCCAAACAGTTTCTCGCGCTGGGACCAGTCGTGTGTCTGCTCCCACAGGGCAAGTACTTTGGGTGCCTCGGCCTCGAATTCCTTATGGCGTTCGGGAGCGTAAGTGTTTGTCGTGAGTTCCAGGCGATGGCCCGAAGGGTCATGGAAGTAAATCGACTTGATAAAGCCGTCGTGGTCCGTAGGACCTACCACCTCAAGTCCGAGTGTCTCGAAGCGAGATTTTGCCGCCATCAGCACGTCGATGCTCTCGACCTGAAACGCGAAGTGCTGGATCCAGTCTGGTGACGTGCGATCCTTGACATCCCCGGGGTCGTTGGGGCATTCGAAGAAGGCGATACAGCTGCCATCCTCCATCTCGAAGAAGATATGGACATGCGGACTGTAAGCGCCAGTGGACGGCACATGGTCCTCGCCCATTGCATGAGAGAACTTCAGGCCCAGGACTTGAGTGTAGAAGTTGACCGTCGATCGCGCGTCCACGCAGCGGTAGGCTGCATGATGAAGTTTCTTGCATAGCATCATTGATCTCCTGGGGATGGTTAGTGAAGGATCGGTTCGCCGGTGCCTTGGGCACGGAAGCGGCACCGACCTTGCCCGCTGCACCTGGATGGTCCTCCACCGCAACCAGCCGCTCCTGCCGCGGCGCAAGCGCCTTTGCGATCAGGTGCACTCTAGCAATGTGCGGCGCGCGGGCGATAGCGCCATTGTCCGGCGACTTACCCAATCGTCCGGAATTGCGTGCGGCGTAATCATTCGGACGATTTGATCTGTTTCCGGAGGCCACGGTTAGCGCCAATTGGCCGTCGATTTCTATAGTTGCATCGCCAACACACGACATCGACGAACCAATGAAACTTGCTACTCTCAACAACGGCACCCCCGACGGCCAGCTGGTCGTGGTTAGCCGGGACACGCGCACCGCCGCCGCGGTGCCCACGATAGCGGCCACGATGCAAGCTGCTCTGGATCGCTGGAGCCAGGTATTGCCCGATCTGCAGCGCGTATATGACCGCCTGAATGCGTCGGACTGCCAGGATGCATTGCGCTTCGATCCGGCCGCCGCCGCTGCGCCATTGCCGCGCGCTTACCAGTTCCTCGATGGCAGCGCCTACCCGTCTCACATGGAGACCGTGCGCAAGGTGCGAGGCGCCGCCATGCCGGCGGGGTTCGAGACCACGCCACTGCTCTATCAGGGCAACTCTGACCGATTCCTGGCCCCAGCGGATCCCATCCTGCATGCGCAGGATGAAGGCTACGGCATCGACTTCGAAGCCGAGGTTGTCGCGGTGACGGGAAACGTATCCCAAGGTACCCGTTCAACTTCTGCTCGCGATGCCATCCTGCTGCTCGGGCTGCTCAACGACACGTCCCTGCGCGAGGTGATTCCTGGCGAAATCGGCAGAGGTTTCGGCTTCATGCAAGGCAAGCCGGCGCGTACGATGGGGCCTGTGTTCATCACACCCGATGAGGCCGGCTCGTTGTGGAACGGCCGTCTGTTATCCGGCCGCTATGTGTGTGAAATACGCGGTGAACGCATCGGCGAGCTGGACCCTGGCATCGACGCGATGTTCGGTTACGACGACCTGATTGCGCACGCGGCGCGCACGCGGGATCTTGGGGCTGGCACGGTAGTCGGGCTGGGGGCCATCGCCAACCGCGACCGCCGCCGCGGATGCGGCTGCATTGCCGAACTCCGAGCTTACGAACAGATCGAGCAAGGGAAGGCACTCACCCCTTTCCTGCAATTCGGGGACGAGGTCTATCTCGAGCTCTTTTCCCCCGAGGGGACGAGCCTCTTCGGTGCCATCCGTCAGCGGGTGGAACGCTTCGTCGTCTCGCGCTAACCAACATTCAGAGGGAGTGACCATGTTTCAATACTTTCCTGGCAACTATATGTGGTCCCTGGCCGTCAACCGGGCGTTGGCCAGCGGTGGACACCTGGGAGAAATCCATTGGGCTTGCGAGTCGCTGCGCGAGGTCTCCGGTCCGGACGGACACGGTGACAACGAGGCCTGGCACCAGGCCTGGCTCAAGCTCGCCCGACAGGTCGAAGGCATCGCTGGCGAAGCCGCCAGCGCTGGGCGCACGGTGACCGCACGCGATCACTACATGCGCGCCGCGCTTTACTACCAGTGGGCAGAAGCGTTCCTGATGCCGAACGACCCACGCGCCAGGTCGACGTTCGCGAAGCACCTGGAAGCATTTTCACTAGGGGCTGAACGCTTCACCCCCCAGATCGAAATCATCGAGATTCCGTTCGAAGGCAAGATACTGCACGGCTACTTCGTTCCGGCAGCCACTGGTGACGGTCCACGGCCGGCGATGGTGCTCTCCGACGGTCTGGACGGCACCAAGGAGGAGATGGTCTACGTGGCGTTTGCCTTGGCGCAACGCGGCATCTCCACACTGGCCATCGATCATCCGGGGCAGGGCGCCACGCTCCGGCTGTCCGGCCTGAAAGCGCGCCATGACTCGGAAGTGGCGGCGGGAGCGGCTGTGGACTACCTCGAGAGCCGATCCGATGTCGACTCGGAACGCATCGGTATCGTGGCGGCCAGCATGGGCGGCTACTACGCGCCGCGCGCCGCTGCCTACGAGAAACGTTTCAAGGCCTGCGTGGCCTGGGGCGCCGTGTACGACTACCATAGCGTCTGGTTGCGCCGCTTCCAGGTTCAGCCCGGAAAGCCCGTTTCGCTTGACGTAAAGGCCGCGCTGGGCACGACAGGCGATCACATCCTGCACATCCTGGGGGTGAACAGCTTTGACGACGCACTACGCGCACTGGAGCCGTTCCATCTGCGCGAGGCTGCGCAAGACATCCGTTGTGCCGTCCTGATTGTGCATGGGGAAGACGACAAGCAGACTCCCCTGAGCGATGCGCGGAAGCTGTTCGATGCGATCGGTAGTACGAACAAGACGATGCGCATATTTACGCGTGCCGAAGGCGGGGCGGCCCACGTGCAGCTGGATCGGCCGGAGCCGGCGTTGAGCTTGCTGTGCGACTGGCTGCTCGACCATCTGTGAGCCCAGGCTCATGGGGCTGGAGCCCTCGCGCTTCGCGCTATTTTGCATAACATCGAGGAGACACAAGCATGCAGTTTTGCCGTAGACACCTTGGCGCCGTGGTGGTTGGAGGAGCGTGGCTCCTGAGCGCGAGCATCGCCTCGGCCGAGCCCTATCCCGGCAAGCCAATACGGGTTCTTGTTCCCTATACAGCCGGTGGCGGCGTCGACTTGATTGCGCGGGCGGTGGCGGAGCGGCTTGGCAGGCGACTGAAGCAACCCGTGATCATCGAGAACAAGCCTGGCGCCAACGGGGTCCTGGCAACGCAAGAGGTGGCAAGATCAGCGGCCGATGGCTATACCCTGGTGATTGGCGTCCCAGCCACCATTGCCATCAACCCAAGCCTTTACAAGCTGAGCTTCGACCCGATCAAGGATCTGCGCCCAGTCGCCCAATTGGCAATCGCCCGCTTCGTCATCGTCACCGCGCCCGGTAGCGGTATCCAGTCTCTGCAACAGTTGATCGCGCAGGCGAAAGCCAATCCGGGCAAGTACAGCTATGCGTCATATGGCAACGGATCCGCGCCCCATCTGGCAGGGCAGATGTTGATGACGACGGCCGGGATCGATATCAACCATATCCCGTACAAAGGCTCGACCGCAGCATTGCTCGACGTGATCGCTGGGCGGGTCACCTTCATGTTCGATGTGGTGGCGAATGTCCAGCAGCATGTGCAAGCGGGAACGCTGAAAGTCATCGCAGCAGCCGGCGACCAGCCGCCGCCGCAGTTCCCGCACGCACCCGTGGCCAAGAGCGTGGTTCCCGGCTTGGCGCTGGACGGCTGGGTTGGCGTGTTTGCGCCAGCCGGCACGCCGGCGCCCATTGTTGACAGGCTGAGCACGGAAGTGAATGCGGTGCTGAAGGAGCAGGACCTGAAGCGTAGACTCACTGACCTGGGTTTTGACGTTGCAGGCAGTACCCCGGAGCAACTCCTTGAAACCATCCGCAAGGATCGCTCCACCTATACCAAGGCGGTGCAGGACGCAGGCCTTCGCAATGAATGAAAACAAAGGAGATACCATGATTGTTATCGATGTCCCTCGCCCCGGTGGCCCCGAAGTCCTCAGCATAGAGGAGCGCCCGGTGCCCAAGCCAGCAGCAGGAGAGGTGCTGATTCGCGTACGGGCCGCCGGCGTGAACAGGCCGGACGTCATGCAGCGCGCCGGCATCTATCCGATGCCGCCTGACGCACCGAGCGTGCCAGGCCTTGAAGTGGCAGGCACCGTGTCCGCCCTGGGTGAAGGCGTGACGCGATGGAAAGTCGGCGATCGACTCTGCGCCCTGCTGATCGGCGGCGGCTATGCAGAGTACGTCGCCGTTCCGGCAGGTCAGTGCATGCCGATTCCCGGAGGGATTGACATGGTGCTGGCGGCAGCACTGCCGGAGGCCGCATTTACGGCGTGGAGCGCACTGATCGAACATGGCCGCCTGAAAGCGGGTGAAAGCCTGCTCGTTCATGGGGGAACCAGCGGCGTCGGCTCATTGGCCTTGCAGTGGGCCAAGCATCTGGGCGCTTCGATATTTGCAACCGCCGGCAGTGCCGAGAAGTGTGAGGTGTGCCGATCCCTGGGCGCCGGCGTCGCGATCAACTACCACGAGCAAGACTATGTGCAACTGGTGAACGCGCATACGGATGGCCGGGGTGTCGACGTCATTCTGGATATGGTGGGCGCGCCTTACTTCGCGAAGAACCTGGCGGCCATCGCGCGTGATGGTCGTATGGTCTACATTGCCCATCCCCTGGGCCGGGAGCTCACGGTGGATATTGGCACCGTGATGATGAAGCGTGCCTACATCACAGGCACCACGCTTCGTCACCGGACACTTGAGCAGAAGGCCGAGATCGCCCGCGAGCTCGAGGCGACGTTGTGGCCATTGGTCGCGGACGGCCGCGTGCGACCGCTGGTCAACCGCGTGTTTGCGCTGCGTGACGCAGCCCAGGCGCATTCCCATCTGGAAAGCGGCGACAACATTGGCAAGATCGTTCTGCAAATCGACGGCGCTGATTGAGCGCCGGTGGCACGATCGAAATGGTCAACGATTCAGGGCACTGGTGTCCTGAGTCGGAAGTTCATTGCACTATCGTTTCATCGTGTCTCTTTGCGGATATTTGCTACTTCGGCCCGTTCGTTGGAGCAAGGAAATGAAGCAGAAAATGATTGCCGGTCTGATGGCTACCGCACTTCTGGCGGGAGGATTGGGTCAGATCGTGTGGGCCATGTCGGACGGCCTGCCGCCCGTGCAACATGCCGGGTCCGTAAGTTACCTGTCCGGCGGCGTTGGGGCCGACGCGTCTGGGGCAATCAAGGCCCAGATACCAAAGTACCCCATGGTTCTAGAATTCGCTGGCAGTGCCCAGGGCGCCAACGAGTATCTCTCCGACGTTCCAGTGACCATCACCGATGTACACGGACGCGCCGTGCAGGATACTTCCGCGCGTGGACCATTCTTGCTCGTATCAGCCCAGCCTGGGCGCTACTCAGTCGCCGCTACCTATCAGGGCAAGGCCGAGCACCGGGCGATCACCGCAACGCCGCACGGCCACGTGCACGAATTATTCTTATGGAGAGGGTGGGCCTTTAAAAAGCGCGTCCCTGATCTGCCCCCACGGCTTAACGAGGTATTGCGCCTGATTGCGCGACTCGGCGGCTTCCTGCCAGGGGGGGGAGCGCCGCGCATGCGCGCGACCGCTAAGGTGGCGGATCGATGCTCCTAGACTTCCTGCTCTGCGCAGCAGAGGAAAGGATGGAATTTGAATCGGGTGTTGTAGCGCTCGGGCGACTAATGGAAGGCGATTTCGACGTCGACGCCACACGTGCGACCGAATACCTTGCGGGGGAGTTAGCGGCGGGCGCCATCACACCCCAGGTTGTCAACGGGCTCGCCTGCCAGCTCCTGGACTCCGCGAATCCAGTCGGGGAGGCGGCGGCGCGGGCTGCGCTCCCGCCACGATCATGTCGATGAAGTTCTGCATGTAGCCCCGCACGTATTGGTCGGCCCGCAGGCTGACCGCCGCCATCGACGGCGGAAAGAGGTCGCCGGTGTCGATCACCGCGAGGTCGGTGTCACGCCGCGGCTCCACCGCCATCTGCTGCAACACGGCCACGCCCAGGCCGGCGGCCACGTAGGCCTTGATCACGTTGGCGTCGGTTGCCCTGACCACCACGCGCGGCGCCAGTCCCCGGCGCTCGAACTCGCGCATCACCATCCATCCCGAATTGAAGTGCTCGTCGTAGGTCACGAGCGGATAGCGCGCGATGTCCTCGATCGTCACGCGTGCCACCTTCATCAGCGGATGCCGCCGCGGCACGATCAGGCAGCGTTGAATGGCATAGGCCTCGAGCGTGACGATGCCTTCCGGCGTCGCGTCCGGCAGCGTCGAGATGCCGAGGTCCACTGCGTTTTCGCTGACCCACTGCACGATCTGCGCGGGGTGTCCCTGCAGCAGTTCCAGGTTTACGGCCGGATACGCCGCGCTGAAACGCCGAATGGCGTCGAGCAGCCCGTAGCGCGCATGGATGTGCGTGGTACCCACGCGCAGCGTGCCGCTGCCACCGGCGAGGCCCGCGCTGGCCAGCCCCGACAGCGCGCGCGTGTCGTTGAGCACGCGCCGCGACAACGCCGCCGCTTCCTGGCCGGCGTCGGTCAGTCCCACCAGGCGGTTGCCCCGGCGCACGAACAGTTCCACGCCGATCTCGCCTTCGAGCGAGCGGATCAGCTTGCTGACGGCGGGCTGGGTGGTGTGCAGCGCGTCGGCCGCGCGAGACACGCTGAGTTGGCTGGCGATGACGGCTTGCAGGCAGCGGAGTTGCTGGAGGGTCATGATTGACGCGCCGGTTGGATCATGCCAGTTTGGCAATGATTGTCTACAAACATGTCATTTTACAGAAAGAAGACGGCGGGCGAGAATGGCTGCCATCTCCTCAGGAAAGAAAGGTTTCGCGATGACTTGCAGTGTGTTCGACCAGGCCCTCCAGCAGCACATGTGGAGCACCGACGAGATGCGCGACGTGTTCTCGGAGGAGAGCCGCGTGCAGAGGTGGTTCGACTTTGAGGCCGCGCTGGCTGCCGCGCAGGCCGAGTTGGGCATCATTCCCGCTGAGGCCGCTGCCGAGATCGGAGCGAAGGCGCGGGTGGCGGACATCGACCTGCCGGCGCTGGCGGCCGAAACGCGCCGCGTGAAGCACCCGCTGGTACCGGCGGTGCGCGCGCTCCGGCAGCGCTGCGCCGGGGGGCTGGGCGAGTTCGTGCACTTCGGCCCGACCTCGCAGGACGTCTACGACACCGGCATGATGCTCCAAGTTCGGCAGGCCCACGGCATCCTGATGCGCGACCTGGCCGCCGTGGGGCGCGAACTGTACCTTCTGGCCGACGAACACAAGCACACGCCGATGGCCGGGCGCACCCACGCCGTGCAGGCGCTGCCGATCACGTTCGGCCACAAGTGCGCGATCTGGCTGTCCGAGCTGGACCGCCACAATGAGCGCATGCAGGGACTCGAGCAGCGTACCTTTGTCGGCCAGATGGTGGGCGCCGTCGGCACGCAGGCGTCGTTCGGGGCACAGGCCGGCGAGCTGGAGCGGCGCGTGATGGCGCGCCTCGGGCTTGGCGTGGCGCCGATCAGCTGGCAGCCCGCGCGCGACCGGCTGGGCGAGTATGTCAGCTTGCTGGGCCTTGTCGGCGCCACGCTGGGCAAGATCGCCAACGCCATCATGAACCTCGAGGGCGACGAGGTGGGTGAGCTCGCCGAGCCGTTCAGCGACGGCAAGGTGGGCTCCTCCACCATGCCACACAAGCGCAACCCGGCCGTGGTGGAGACCGTGGTGACGCTCAGTCGCGCCATCCGCTACAGCGTGGCGATGATGCACGACGCGCAGATGGCCGAGCACGAGCGCGACGTGGCCGCTGTGCGCATGGAGTGGAAGGCCGTCCCCGAGGCCTGCATGATGGCCGCGGCCATGCTGCAGATGATGCAGTACGCGCTGTCCGGCCTGACGGTGAACGCCGCGCGCATGCGCGCCAACCTCGATTTGCTGGGCGGTTTCCTGATGTCCGAGCGTGTGATGTTCGCGCTCGGCGGGAAGGTCGGCAAGCAGACCGCGCACGAGCTGGTCTATGCCGCCGCCATGCAGGGCATGGAAAGCGGCATGACGTTCGAGCAGGCGCTGTCCCGCCATCCCGCCATCCGCGCGGCCATCGAGCCAGCCGAGCTCAAGGCGCTGCTCGACCCGGCCACCTACGTGGGGCTGGCCCCGCAGATCGTGGAGCGCTTCCTGGGCCAGGTGCGGGAGAGCGGCTGGCCCGGCTGAAGGCGCCGCCGGCCTGCACAGGCCCCGCACGGCGCGAAAAAATCACAAGACATCGCAAGACAACACAGGAGACACACCATGAACAGGATCGCCGAGACATTGCGACAGCTGGGCGCGCTGGCACTGCTGTGCGCGGGCGCCATGATCGCCACCCATGCGGCCCACGCGCAGGCCGACACCTACCCGAGCCACCCGGTGCGCCTGGTCGTGCCCTATCCCGTGGGTGGAGGCGGGGACACCGTCGCCCGGCCACTGACGCTGTACATGTCGGAGCGCATGGGCCAGCGCATCATCGTCGACAACCACGGCGGCGCCAACGGCAATATCGGCATGGACATGGTCGCCAAGGCGCCGCCCGACGGCTATACGCTGGCGCTCGCGCTGACCTCGCAGCTGGCCGTCAACCAGAGCCTGTACCGCAAACTGCCGTATGACCCGGTCAAGGATTTCGAGCCCGTCTCACTGCTGGCCTCGGCGCCGTACTTCCTCGTCGTGCATCCTTCTGTGCCGGCCAAAACCCTGGCCGAGTTCATCAAGTTGGTCAAGGCGAATCCCGGCAAGTACACCTACGGCTCGTCGGGCAACGGCAGCGGCCCGCACCTGTCGATGGAGTTGCTGAAGTCCATGGCCGGGCTCGATCTCGTGCACGTGCCGTTCAAGGGCACCGGGCCCGCCATGCCCGCGCTGCTGGCGGGGCAGGTCAACGCCATGTTCGCTAGCTATGGCGTGGCGTCGCAGCAGATCAAGGCCGGCAAGCTGCGCGTGCTGGCGGTGTCCACCGCGCAGCGCGCGCCCTCCATGCCCAATGTGGCCACCATCTCCGAGGCCGGCGTGCCCGGCTATGAGTCCAACGTCTGGTACGCGCTGCTGGCGCCACGCGGCACGCCGCGTCCGATCGTCGCCAAGCTCAGCGCCGAAATCGCGGAGCTGATCAAGAGCTCGGACCTGCGCAAGCGCTTCATGTTCGACGGCATCGTCCCGGTGGGGTCGACGCCCGAGGTGCTCGGCGCCTACATCCAGTCCGAGAGCGTCAAGTGGTCCGCCATCGTCAAGCGCTCGGGCGCCACCATCGACTGAGCGTGGCCAGCACTCCCATCCCAGCCACGCCCACAGGAAATCCACAATGAAGATCGAACGCGTAGAGGCCATCGCCGTGCGCATCCCGCTGAACAAGGTGTTCTCCGGCAGCTCGTATCAGGTCGACAGCCGCGCCACGGTGATTACCCGCCTGCACACCAGCTCCGGCCTGGTCAGCGAAGTCTACAACGGCGACCCGCGCGAGCACGGCCCCGAGATCGCCCGCATGATCGAGCAGGACATGGCGCCGCTGCTGATCGGCGAATCCATCCACGCGTGCGAGCGCATCTGGGAAAAGCTGTTCCGGCTAACGATCCGGGCCGCAGACCGGGCGCTGGTCATGAACGCCATCGCCTGTGTCGATGCGGCGGTGTGGGACCTGGCGGGCAAGGTGCTCGGCGTCAATGTGTGCCGCCTGATGGGCGGCTACCGGCAGGAGATCCCGATCATCGCCATTGCCGGCTATTACCTCCCGGGCAAGACAGCGTCCGATCTGGCCGGCGAGATGGCCTGGCTGCGGTCGGTGGGTATGGCCGGCTGCAAGGTGAAGGTGGGCGGCCTGTCGCCCGAGGAGGATGCCGAGCGCGTGAAGCATGCGCGCGAAGGCGGCGGCGCGGACTTTCTGCTGGCAGTGGATGCCAACCGCGGCTGGAGCGTGGCGGAGGCGACGCGCTTCGCGCGGCTGGCGGAGCCATACGACATTGCGTGGTTCGAGGAGCCCTGCCACTGGCACGATGATGTGCGGGGCATGGCCGCGGTGCGCCAGGCCACCTCGATCCCTATCAACGCGGGGCAGAGCGAGGTCAGCGCGGCGGGCGTGCGCCGGCTGCTGGACGCGGGCGCGGTGGACATCGTCAACTTCGATGCCTCCGAAGGCGGCGGCCTCACCGAATGGCGCCGCGCTGCAGCGGCCTGTGCGCTAGCCGGCGTGCGCATGGCGCACCATGAAGAGCCGCAGATCGCTTCGCACATGCTGGGCGCCGTGCCGCATGGGATCTGCGTGGAGTGCTTCCCGGACCCCGACCGCGACCCGATCTTCCCCGGTATGTGGGCGAACCCGCCGCGGATAAAGGACGGCATCCTGTCGATCCCGCAGGGCCCCGGGTTCGGCATCGAGCTGGACTGGGACATGGTGAAGCGGTACCGGCTGAACTAGGGGATCTCCGGTGGCGCCGGGCCCCGGCACTGCCCCACCTCGGTTGCTGCCCCGGCTTCCTCGCTTCCCATTCATGGGGTAATCGAATGGAAGGGACTTTGGGTCGGCCGGAAGAGCACCTTTACCTTCCACGTATGCGGCCATCGGTTCCGTGCTCGGCCCTGCATCCACGCCGCTCGACGCCGCTCCCGACGCCGCCCTGCAGGCCGCGCTCGTCGCCAATGTGGCCGCGCTGCGCACGCAGTTTCCGGAGACCCGCGCGCTCTACCGCGAGGTCTGCGCCTTGCTCTCTTTCAGGTATGGCATCACCCCCACCGCCAACAGKCTCTACGGCCTGGTGCGCAAGCGCAGCATGGGCACGCCCACCGAGGTGCTGGCGCAGTTCTGGGCTGATACCGTTGCACCTTAAAGAAGCAACTCAGACCAATCGATTGATAAAAACTCAAGCGAACCTGCCGGAAATCTCGTTTGTCGGCGCATGGGCCAGGGACCAATATCCAGTCATGGATTTGCCAATGCCAATGCCAATCCCATCGACAAGGAGACAACGTGTCAACTCAGCCCTACCTGCTGTGGAGTTCAGACTCCCCTCCAGCCTTGCTGGCGTCCCGTGACCAGCGCACCGGCGAATGGATATTTCCGGCTGTCCCCGACGATTCTCCGCTGGCGGCGCGCCATGCCAGCGCGCCCGTCACCGGCGTCGGACTGGTCTACAGCTTTACTGTGATCCACCCTGCGCCGAAGACCGGCCAGCCACCGTACGCGCTGGGCTACGTGGACTTTCCCGGTCCGGTGCGCATCTTCGGCCGTCTGGTGGGCAAAGAGCGCCCCACGATCGGCGACCGGTATGTACCGCAGCCTGACGAGACGTACGGATACGTGTTTCACGCCATTGAGAACTAAAGGGTAGCGCCATGCAAGATATCTACATCTCGGGGGGCGCGATGACCCCGTTTGGCCGCCATGCGGGCGTGCTCGCGCCGGAGCTGGCACAGCAAGCCATACTGAAGGCCATCGACGACGCGGGGGTCTCCGTCCACGACATCCAGGCCGTCTACTGCGCCAACGTGCTGGGCGGCATGATCCTCGGGCAGTTGATCGTGCGGGATCTCGGCCTGCGTGGCGTTCCCGTCTACAACGTGGAGAACGCCTGCGCGAGCGGTGCGACCGGTGTACACCTTGCGCGGCATGCGCTGCTCTCGCAGCAGTACGACACGGTGCTGGTGTTTGGCATCGAACAGCTGACCGCGCTCGGCGGCGGCACCATTCCGCTGCAACGCAACGACCACAAGACCGATCTCTACGCCACGGCGGGCATGGTGCTGCCCGCCGTGTATGCCATGCGCGGCACCCGGTTCCTGCATGAGCGCGATGCCTCGCCCAAGGATCTGGCGGCCATCGCGGTCAAGAATCGCCACAACGGCGCGCTGAATGAATTTGCCCAGCAACGCACGGAAGTCACGATCGAAGAGGTGCTGGCCTCGCGCATGATTGCCGATCCGCTCACGTTGCTGCAATGTTGCCCGTCACAGGTGGACGGCGCGGCGGCGGTTGTTCTGAGCACGCGGCACCCCGCGCAGTCCAGGCCGGTCAGGGTGTTGTCATCGGTGGTCGTCTCGGGCCTTCGCGAGCAGGCCGACGACGACATCCTGGACGCGGAGATCACCGCCCGCGCTGCGCGCCAGGCCTACGAGCAAGCTGCACTGGGTCCGCAGGACGTCAACGTGGTGGAACTGCACGACGCGTTCACAATTGCCGAACTGCTCTACTACGAGGCACTAGGGCTGGCGCCGCATGGTGAAGCGGTCCCGCTGCTTCGTTCCGGCGCTACGCAGCTCGGCGGCCGCGTGCCGGTGAATCCCAGTGGCGGCCTGCTGGCCAAGGGCCATCCGCTGGGCGCCACCGGTATCGCGCAGATGGTGGAGGTGATGTGGCATCTGCAGGAACGCGCCGGCAGCCGCCAGGTCGCGGGGGCGCGCATTGGCCTGACCCAATGCACCGGCGGCGGCATCGCTGGCGTGGATCACGCGGCGTCGTCGGTTCACCTGTTGGGAGTGTGACATGAGCACGGACAATGATCTCCGGCAAGTGGCCGTCATCACCGGGGCCGCGCGGGGCATAGGCCTCGGCATCGCTACCCGGCTGGCGGAACAGGACCTGGCCGTGGCCCTGCTCGACCGCGATGCCGCGGCGCTGACCGATGCCGTGGCGGGGCTCATCCATGCGGGCCACCGGGCCATGGGGGTCACCGTGGACCTGACAGACTCGACTGCCGTCAACGGCGCGTTTGATCACGTGGCGAGGAAGCTCGGCCGCATCGATTGCCTTGTGAACAACGCTGGCGCCGTGCGCGACATGCGCTTCCTGAAGATGACGGACGACGACTGGGACCTGGTGATCAACACCAACCTGCGTTCGCAGTTTCTTTGCTGCCGTGCCGTGCTGCCTGGCATGGTGGAGCGGGGCTACGGCCGCATCGTCAATATCTCGTCGCGGGCGTGGCTGGGCGGCTTCGGCCAGGCCAACTACTCGGCCGCCAAGGGCGGCGTGGTCAGCCTGACGCGCTCGCTGGCCATCGAGTTCGCGTCCAAGGGCATCACGGTGAACGCGGTGGCGCCCGGTATTGTCGATACGCCGCTGTTCCGCAACTTCGCGCCGGACGTGCAGGTCAGACTGCAAAAATCGGTGCCCGCACAGCGCATTGGCACTGCCGGGGACATCGCCAATGCGGTCAGCTTCTTCCTGGCGCCGAATGCCTCGTATGTCACTGGACAGACGCTCTATGTGTGTGGCGGCCGCAGCCTGTCGTCGCCGAGCGTGTAAGGAGCCGTCATGACTGTGCATCTCACTATCGACGGGCCCGTGGCTATGCTGGCCTTTGACCGGCCCGACGCGTTGAACGCGCTGGATGTGGCCACGTTGCGCGACCTTCGCGAACACCTGACCGCCATTCGGGACCGCGACGACATTCGCGTGGCCGTGCTCACCGGCACTGGCACACGTGCGTTCTGCGTCGGCGCGGACCTGAAGGGGACGCAAACATCGCCGGCGAGCTACCCCAAGGCGCTGTTCCGGGCGCCCGATCCCGCCGCCGACCTGGGCCTCTACATTCGCCTGATGGACCTGTCCGGCCTCTCGTTCTGGAAGCCGCTGATCGCCGCCATCAACGGGCACTGCCTGGGTGCCGGGCTCGAGATTGCCCTGCAGTGTGATATGCGCATCGCATCGACGCATGCCACCTTCGGACTGCCTGAGGCCGCCGTCGGCTCCATCCCGGCCGTATCAGGCCTCCATCGGCTACTCAAGGCCGTGCCGTCCGCCCATGCGATGCAGATGGCCCTGACCGGGGAGCGCATCCACGCGGCCGACGCACAGCGCATGGGCCTGGTCTCGGAAACCGTGGAACCGGACCAGCTGCTTGACCGTGCGCTGGCATTGGCGCACGGGGTGGCCCGCAACGCGCCACTGGCGGTGCAAGCCATCAAGAAGCTGTCGCGCCAGACGGCTCATTTGAGCGAAGCCGATGCGCAGGATCTTACGGAACTCTACTGGGGGGTCCTCCGCGACACCAACGACCGGATAGAAGGCCGCAAGGCCTTTGCCGAGAAGCGCCCGCCGAAGTTTGCCGGCCACTGAAATCACGACGCGTAACGACACTGAACATCAGGAGACAACCATGACAACCATTTTCCAGGCCGCGCGCGCCATGCTGGCGTGCGCCGTCACAGCATTCGCATGCGTCGCCACGGTCCCGGCGACCGCGCAATCCGCCTACCCGCGCAAGCCCATCACGCTGGTCGTGCCGTTTGCACCCGGCGGCGGCAATGACATCCTCGCGCGCCTGATCGCGCCGAAGATGAGCCAGCAACTGGGCCAGACCATCGTGATCGAGAACAAGCCTGGCGCGGGCGGCAATCTCGGCGCCGATTTCGTGGCCCACGCCGCGCCGGATGGCTACACGCTTGTCATTGCGTCGAGCCAGGTGACCATGAACCCGTACCTGGGCATGAAGGTCCCGTTCCGGATCGAGCGCGACTTCGAGCCCGTGGGGCTTATCGGCTCGGTGCCGCTCATGCTGGTCGCCAACCCCGACCAGCCGTACAAGACCCTGAAGGAATTCATCGACTACACCCGCGCCAACCCGGGCAAGGTCAGCTACAGCAGTCCCGGCCCGGGCACGCCGCAGCACCTGGCGGGCGAAGTCTTCGCCAAGCTGAACAAGACCGAGCTGCTGCACGTGCCCTATCGGGGCACCGGTCCGTCGATCACCGACCTGATGGGGGGCCAGGTGCAGGTCTCATTCGCTACGTTCGCTTCCGCCATCCAGTACGTGCGCGCCGGCAAGCTGCGCGCGATTGGCATCGCCGGCCAGCGCCGCACCCCGCTGATGCCGGATCTGCCCGCCTTTGGCGAAGCCGGCCTGAAGGGCTACGACGCCGAGCTCTGGTACAGCCTGCTGGCGCCGGCCAAGACGCCGCGCGCCGTGGTCGATAAGATCAACGCCGCGCTGCTGACCGCGCTGAAATCGCCTGATGTGGTGGACCAGTTCGCCAAACAAGGCTTCGAGGCCAAGGGTTCCTCGCCCGACGAACTCAAGGCCTTCATAGGCCGGGAAATGACACGGTGGCAGCGCGTCATCTCCGAGAACAACATCAAGGTGGCGCTGTGAATCCCTCCATCGACAACCCTTTGCTTGACTCGCTCGGCATCCGGTTGACGCACGTCGCCCAGGGTCACTGCACGTTCGAACTTGACGTCGCCCCCCGGCACCTGAACCGCCAGGGCACGCTGCAGGGGGGCGTCAGCGCGACGCTTCTCGACGCCGCGTGCGGCTACGCCGGGCTGCAGGGCGAAGATGGCGCCCTGGGGAACGCCGTCACGCTGATGCTGACGATCAGCTATCTAGGCAAGGTCAGCACGGGGCGGGTACGCGCCGAGGCAACCGTGACCCGCGCCGGTCGCAGCATCTATTTCTCTTCCGCCGCACTGGTGTCGGAAGCGGGAGAACGGATCGCGACGGCCCAGGGCACCTTCAAGCTGGCCCGCGATGCCCGCGATACCGGCAACACGAGCGATACCAGGGGTGGATGATCATGCTGCGCAATGCTCTGGATGGACTGACCGTCATCGATTTCACGCAGATCGGCGCAGGCCCCACCTGCACCATGCTGCTGGCCGATATGGGGGCGCGCGTGATCAAGGTGGAGCCGCCCACCGGCGAGCTGGGGCGTGTTCTCGGCCCCGGCTGGATCGGCGATGACAGCGCCCTGTACCATGCGTTCAACCGCAACAAGCTCGGCGTTTCGCTCAATCTCAAGACCGCGGAAGGCATCGCGGTGGCGCGCAGCCTCATTGCCGACGCCGATATCGTGGTCGAAAGCATGCGCCCTGGCGTGATGGACCGGCTCGGGCTCGGCTATGCGGTGCTCGCGCAAGACCATCCGGCATTGATCTACTGTTCGATCTCGGCTTACGGCCAGAGCGGCCCCTACGCCGATCGCGCGGGTGTGGACGGCATCCTGCAGGCGGATTCCGGACTCATGAGCCTGATCGGCACGGTAGACAGTGAGCCGTGCAAGGTGCAGGCGCCTGTCGTCGACGTGATGACGGGATATGTGGCCGTGGTCGGCATCCTGGCCAAGCTGGCGCAGCGGGCCCGCGACGGTCAGGGCGGCCATCTCGATGTCAACCTGCTAAATGCCGCGCTCGCATTGCAACAGTCGTCGCTTGCCAGTTACCTGGCCGACGGCGAACTGCCCGTGCGCGCCGGCAGCGCCGCGCCATACTCCGCGCCCAACCAGGCGTTGCAGACCGCCGATGGCTGGATCATGGTGGCGGCCTACATGCCGGACCGGTGGCGCCGCCTGTGCGAAGTGCTTGGCCTGCCCGGACTGGTCGACGACCCGCGCTTCGCCACATCGCCACTGCGCGTGGCTAATCGCGCGCAGATGGTGGAGGAACTGACGCAGGTCTTCGTCACGCGCACCACCGATGCCTGGCTGGCCATCCTGCGCCCGGCCGACATCCTGTGTGCACGTGTGGCGACTTATGCCGACGTGACGCAGCATCCGCAGGTAGCCGCGAACCGCATGCTCGCCGAGGTCCGGCATGCCACGCTGGGCGCCATCCGCATGCCGGGTTTCCCAATCAGCAGCACCGTCAGCAACGCGCAACCGATGCGCCCCGCGCCCGGCTGCGGGCAGGATACGGCCGCCGTGCTGCATAGGCTTGGCTATGCGGCGGGCGAGATATCCGCGCTCCGCGAGTGCGGCGCGATCCACTGCGCGTAGGCCGCGCCTGTGATGTTCCAATTCGCAACCGATGGTTTCCATTGAAACGAAATCCATCACTCTAGTGAGTCGAAAGCATCGGGCCTACATTGGTATCAACGGCGACGCAGACAAGTTCGGCAAGGCGCCCACAAGCATCTACCCTCGACATTGTTCAAGGAACGAATCATGACCTTCCGGTACTGCAACCTGTCACGCGTGAGGCTTTTCAGGTGCGAATTGCGAGAGCAGCCATTTGCGGAAGGTCGCCATGGTGGCGCTCTCGCTACGGTGCGCCGGTGTGAGCAGGTAATATGTGAACTCGCCCATGTCCACGGCCTGCCGGAATGGCGCCACGAGTTTGCCCGTGGCCAGGTCGTCTTCCACAAGGAAGCGCTGGGCCATGGCGAACCCTTGGCCTTCCAGGGCGGCCGCGTACGCCATTGCCGAACTCTGGTACGTCATGCCGCTGCGCGCGTCCACCAGTTTGTCCGCCTTGGCGGCGGCGAGCCAGACGGCCCAGTCGTCGGGCCGGGCAATCGAATGCAGCAACACCTGGCGGTGCAGGTCCGCTGGCTTGCGCACCTTCCTGGCCAATGCGAGGCTGCATACCGGCGCCAGAATGTTGGATACAAGGCGATAGGCGTTGGCACCATCCCACTTGCCGTCGCCGAGCCGAATGGCGCCATCGATGTCCTCGCGCCGAAAGTCCACCGGATCGAGCGATGCCGTGAGCAGCACCTCGATGCCAGCGTTCGCCGCGTGAAAGCTGGACAGCCGTGGAATCAGCCAGCGCATGGCGAACGTTGTATAGGCCCGCACCTTGAGTTGGGTGCGTCTGGTGCGTCGCGTCAACCGGATGGTGGCCTCGCGCAGCCCGTCCATCGACTTCGATACGGCACGGTAGTAGTCCTCGCCAGCGCGCGTGAGGGATATCTGCCGATGTCCGCGCAGCAGCAACTGAATACCGAGGGCATCCTCGAGGGTGCGGATCTGCCGGCTGACCGCACCTGGCGTGACATGGAGCTCCTCTGCGGCAATCGTGATGCTGAGGCGGCGCGCGACGGCTTCGAAAGCCCGCAACGCGTTCAAGGGAGGCAAGCGATCCATGAGCAGGTCCTTGCTACGGTTGAGGATTTCTCAATCATACGATGACGTGCCACGTGCCCCAATATTGCGCGTCACATCGTCGTAATGGTGCGAACAGAATGCGAACAGAACATGCCTTGTAAAGAGTACCGTGGTGTGCATAAAGTAAATGGGCACACAGTTGTTTCAATCAACGGACTTGCCGATGCCATCCATCGCCGCTGGGCATGTCCTTGCTTCAACAATGCGACTTCGGCGTACCTGAGTCATTGAAGCGGCAGCAACCGACCTCCGCATACGTCCGTCAAGCCCCGTTTCAAGGAGTGGAAGCACATGCAAGATCCAGCGAATCAGGACCAAGCCCGTATGGGTGCAAGCGACGACGGTCCCGTGCACCCGCCCGGCTTGTCGCGGCGGCGCCTTCTGCAGCCGGTCGGCGTCGGCGCGTCTGGCGTCGGCGTGGGGGGCACTGCGTTGTCCGCTGCCCCATCCAATGCGGAGGCCGCTCCCGCGACACCGCGGTCCACCGACGGCTATCCGGTTACCCTCAAGGTCAACGGCACGGTCCACAAGCTCACCGTGGCACCCAATGCCATCCTGCTCGACATGTTGCGCGACCAGCTACATCTGACCGGCACCAAGAAAGGTTGCGACCACGGGCAATGCGGCGCCTGCACATTGCACGTCAACGGCGTGGCGGTCAACGCGTGCCTCTCTCTCGCGGTGATGCACGATGGCGATGAGATCACAACCATCGAAGGACTGTCGCGCGACGGCAAGCTGCATCCGATCCAGCAGGCGTTCTGGGACCACGACGCCTATCAGTGCGGCTATTGCACGGCGGGCCAGATGATGAGCGCGGTCGGCATACTCCAGGACAAGCGCATTCCATCGGACGAACCCGCGGTGCGGGAAGCCATGAGTGGCAACATCTGCCGCTGCGGCGCCTACAAGAACATCGTGGCGGCGATCCAGGACGCCCGCGGCAAGATGAAGAAAGGGGCTCTCTGATGCGTACATTCGAATACTCACGCGCGGCCGATGTGGAACAAGCCATCGCGCTGCATGCACGCAGCGCGGACACCGTGTTCCTGGCTGGCGGAACGACATTGCTGGACCTGATGAAGCTCGACGTCATGCAGCCGGCGCATGTGGTGGACATTCACAAGCTCGGGCTCGATCGGATCGAAGTGGCCGGCGACGGGCGCGTGCGGATTGGCGCGATGGTCAGCAACACCGAGCTGGCCCGGCACAAGCACATCGAGAAGCACTACCCGGTGTTGTCGCAAGCCCTGCTGTCGGGTGCCAGCACGCAACTGCGCAACAAGGCCACGACCGCGGGAAATGTGATGCAGCGCGTGCGCTGCGGCTACTTCCGCGACGGTGTCTCCCCGTGCAACAAGCGCACGCCGGGGTCGGGCTGCGCGGCAATCGACGGACTGAATCGGAACGTGCATGCTGTGCTGGGCGGCAGCAAGCAGTGCATTGCGGCGCATCCTTCCGACATGTCCGTGGCGATGGTTGCCATTGGCGCCACCATTCACCTGCAAGGTGCCAAGGGCAAGCGCGATGTTCCGTTCGCCGACTTCCATCTCCTGCCTGGCGAGACGCCGTGGAAAGAGCACGCACTGGATGCCGGCGAGATGATCACGCATATCACGCTCGATGCGCCGATGTCTGGCGGCAAGTCCGCGTATCTGAAGCTGCGTGACCGTGGCTCTTTCCAGTTCGCGCTCGCGTCGAGCGCCGTGGTGCTTGCGCTCGACGGCAAGACCGTGCGCGATATCCGCATCGCGCTCGGCGGCGTTACGACCAAGCCGTGGCGCGCGGCCAAGGCGGAGGCGGTCATGCGTGGCAAGCCGGTATCCGAAGCGCTGATCCACGAGGCCGCCGCCGCCGCGATGTCTGGCGCGCAGTCATACGGACAGAACGGCTTCAAGATTCTGCTCGGCCAGCAGGCCGTCATACGAAACCTGTCGCGCCTGACGGTATAAGGGAGACCTGCGTGAACAACACTGGTATTGGCGCATCGCCGCGCCGCATCGATGGCCGGCTCAAGGTGACCGGCTCCGCATCCTATACCGCCGATCGTGCAATGCCTGGCATGCTGCATGCCTATGGCGTGTACAGCACCGTGGCCAGCGGCCGGATTGCTGGCATCGACATGAACGACGCGCGCCGTGTGCCGGGCGTGGTCGATGTCCTGCACAACGGGAACTTCCTGCGCCTCTACAAGACGCCGAAGAGCCCGATCTCAGGCGCAACCATTCTGACCGCATCGATCACCGACGAACACCGCCTGCCATTCGAGGACAACACGATCCACTATGGCGGCCAGATGGTGGCGCTGATCGTCGCCGACACGTTCGAGCATGCGCGCGAGGCTGCCTATCGCGTCAAGGTGCAGTACACGGGCACCAAGCCGGTCATCGATCTTGAACAAGGCATCAAGGCGAATGGCCTGCGCGATGGCGGCCGTGCGCATTCGCGCGGCGCGCCCGAGCCGGCGTTCGACCAGTCGGCCGTCAAGGTCGACGCGATCTATCGCACCCCGGTCGAAACCCATAACCCGATGGAGATGCATGCCACGCTGGCGTGGTGGGAGGGCGGCGACCTGCACCTGTACGAGGCCACCCAGGGCGCGACGGTGCATCGCAATACCATCGCGCGGATCTTCGGGCTCACGCCCGAGAGCGTGACCGTCGACGCGCCGTTTATCGGCTCTGGATTCGGCTCGAAGCTGTTCCTGTGGCCCCATTCCGTGGCAGCCAGTGCGGCGGCAAAGATGACCGGGCGCCCCGTGAAGCTCGTGGTGCCACGCGCGTACATGTTCACGACTACCGGACAACGACCCGAAACGCGGCAGCGCGTGCGCCTGTCGGCCGGCACCGATGGCAAGATCACGTCGATCCGGCACGAATCGGTCAACACCACGTCGTTCATCGAACAGTATGTGGAGAATTGCGGCGGGATGACCCAGAGTCTCTATGCGTGCCCGAACGTGACGGTGAGCCATCACACGACCAATGTTCACCGTGGCGCGCCGACATCGATGCGGGCGCCAGGCGCCGCCCCCGGCCTGTTCGCGCTGGAATCCGCCGTCGACGAACTGGCGCTGACCTGCCGCATGGACCCGGTGCAGTTCCGGCTTGCCAATATTGCCACGCGCGACGAAAGCCTGAATCTGCCCTGGTCCAGCAACCACCTGCGCGAGGCCATCGAACAGGGCAGCCGCAAGTTCGGCTGGAACAAGCGCGATCCACGACCGGGCTCGATGGTGGATGGCACCGAAGTGATCGGCTACGGCATGGCGGTCTGCAACTGGGACGCATGGCGCACGCCGGCTGAAGCCCGCGTCCACCTGCGAAGCGATGGCACCGCAGCCGTGACCTGCGCGGTCCAGGACATCGGCACCGGCATGTACACGATCGTGGCGCAGGCAGTGAGCGAGCTGACCGGGCTGCCCTTCGAGAAGATCGACGTCAAGCTCGGCGATTCATCGTTCCCGGCAGCGCCGGTGGCGGGCGGATCGTGGGCCACGGCCAGCGTTTTGCCCACCGTGGCCGAGGCCACGCGCAACGCCATCGCCCAGCTTCGCGCGTTCGCCACGCAGGAAGGCGCCGACTTCGCCGGGGCCAAACCTGATACGCTGACGATGCAGAACGGCTGCCTCACCGATGGCAAGCGCACCGTCGACTTTGCGTCGATCCTCGATGCGCAGCGGTTTGCCAGCGCGGAAGGCTTCGCCCGTACCGGCGGCGCGCCCAACCTGGACAAGCTGTCGTTCATGTCCTTTGGCGCCCACTTCGTCGAAGTCCGCTGGGACCCGGGCATTTCACGGCTGCGCGTCTCGCGGGTAGTCAGCGCGATCGATGTCGGGCGCGTCATCAACCCGGTGACGGCCAGGAACCAGGTGGAAGGCGCCATCGTCATGGGCGTGGGGATGTCGCTGTTCGAGGCCACGGAGTACGACGAGCGCAACGGGATGCCCGGCAATAACAACTACGCCGAGTACGTGATGCCGGTCCATGCCGACCAGCCGCAGATCGACGTGATTCTGCTCAACTATCCCGACCTTGAGTTCAACGAGTTTGGTGCGCGTGGTATCGGGGAGATCGGCATTACGGGCTTTGCCGCGGCGGTGGCCAATGCGGTCCATCACGCCACGGGAAAGCGCGTGCGTGACCTGCCGATCACCATGGAAAAGCTGATGAACATGCCAGGCGAAACCGCTTCCTGAGCGGCGGCCCTGCACTGGATGTTGCGGAGCGGAGGAGAACCGGTTATGTGTATCAGCTGGGACTCGATCTGACAGATAGTCGGGCTGTTGAGTCGAGAAGCGCGACGACGGGCTTCTCCGTCTGGCCGGCAACAGGATCACGGTCCAGATAGTGCTGGTAGGCGCCCTCGACGAAAGCCGGGCAGCAAAACGCAGCGATGCGCGGCGCGCGAGTACTGTCTGGCGAGGCGGTGAGGCGGGCGGGCGCGGGCCAGCAGGAGCGCCTCAGTGCGGTGCGCTCATGCCGGCATTCTTCATGCCGGCAATGCTGGTGGCGGTTTCGTTGCTTTCTGTCTCGTGGACCGCATTCAGCTGTCGAGATTTGGGTATGCTGGTCAGGTAGGACGTGGCCGTGGGACTCCATCAGTCGGCCCTGTCCATACTGACGGCCGGTGCAAGCTGGTGTGCTGGCGCGTGGTGATCGTGTCGACGGTGTGCGCGACGCAGACGGCCAGCAGGGCGATCTGATCAACCCGCCGCAGCCGAGTACCACCTGGAGGGACGCCGCTGGCTGCCGGCCGTCCTGCGCCAGCCGGGTGCGGCGCCCGCTTCCAACGAATTCCATGCGATCACTGAACCGCACGGCTACCTGCGGACGAAGCGGTGGATCTGTTCGCCTCGCTGCAGAGATGACTGCCCGATCTTCAATGTCCCCCATCACGGCAGCGCGATCGCCCTATGCGACGAGGCGATCCAACGGCTCGGCAACATCAAGCGGAACCGGCAGGGACCGGGACAAGCACCATCCGGCTCCGCAGCTTGTTGCAAGGATGGAGGCGCACGACTTAAACCCGGCCCGCAACGTCACATGCTGCCCGACGACAAGCTTCGCGTTGTCCGTTCTCGCGGCCGGCTTCTCCGCCGGAGAGGCCGACCAGCTGCGGCGCGCGATGGCTGCGCGCATCGTCACCGGCATGCTGGAGCGTGGCTACGACCTCGAATTTGCGGAGAGCGTGTGTCGTAGATGGCCAGGCAGACCCTCCGGGATGCCGCCGGCATTGGTGGGCATCGTGTTGAAGTCGAGGCGTTCCATGTCAGGCCTCCTCGGTAATGTGGGATGCGCAGGCATCCTGCTGCAGGTCCCGTCGGCAAAGTAGTGCTCGTGGAACGGCGGGAAAGTCGTGGCGTTCAATTCGAGATTCCCTGTCCGCAGCCGGCCGCCCTTTTTGTGCCGTAGTTGTGATCTTTGTGATCCGCTCCGTCCGTGCCAGTCAACGCGCAGAGCGAACTGAGATTGGCCGCGCTGATCTTCTTGTCGTCCCGCCCTTTCAGCGCCCGCTTCACGGTGCGCCAGGACCGCCGCGGCTGTTGGCAATCAGGCGCTGGAAGCGCGCCTGGCCATCGGGGAAATACTGGTGGATCTCCACCTTCGGCCGATTGTCCAGGCGCAAGACCGCCAGGCAGTGCTCGAACAGGTCGGCATCGAGCGCGCGCAACTCGGTGAGATCGAACGGATAGGCCTGGCCGTTGTAGAGGCCAGCCAGGAAGCGCGCCGCGATGCCGGCCTGGAGGCTGTCGCCCTCCGCCACCTCAGCCAGGTGCACCAGCGAGTCGAGGCCCATGTCGATATCCTGGGCCCGCACCGCTTCGGCACGCTGGGCCACAGTCCGCATGCCGCGCGCATTGGTGAAGAGCTCGTTCGCAATCTTCAGGAAGGCCTCCACTAGGTGCTGCGGTACCTGGTGGGTGATGGCTCGCGTTTTGGGCCGGGGTGGGAGGCTCATGGCGTTGTCTCCGAGGGTGCGGATTCGATGATGAAATTCGCCGCAGCATGGCTCGCGTTGCAGGCGCATCCGCGGGCTTCCCTTGCATTCCGGATGATATTTCTCCGGGATGCCGACTCACCGTGGCGAAAAAGCCATGCACCACCCGTGAGGGCTGATAGGGCCCTCCAGAATCTTGCATGTGCCTGTTTCCGAATCCGGCGCGGTCGGTGGCCTGAACGAAGTACAGTCGGAGCACGACCGACCATCCTTTGGGCTTTCCTGGTAATGGAGCATCCCCTTCGTCGCCGAACCGGACTTGGCGGACGGCGAGTGAATCGCAATTGGAATCAGAGCAATGGATCCCAGCATGATCGTGCTGCGACGAAGCATATTTCGGCGCGATAACGGTATGATTTTTTTCATGGCACATCCTCCCTGGTACAGGGCTTAGAACATGAACCACGCATAGAAGAACAGGGTGTTGTTATCCGCTGCGCGTCGGAGCGTGCTGTCGTAGTTCGAGTGGCTACCATTGAACTTGGTATAGCCCGTATATTGAAGTCCGAAGCGGACGTTCATCTGCGGGTCCCACGCAAACTTGAACTTCGGCCAATAGTCCAGCTCGACGATATAGCCAGACGTATCCGGCTTGCCTGTGGTCGTGCCAAACCGCGCGAAATCGGCGTCGCCTGTCACCTTGAATGCACCGGCGGTGATGCCATAGGTGCGGTCGAACAGATAGGTGACCTTGGCTCGAGTCGAACGCAGGTTCGAGCTGGGATTGTCATTGCTGCCGTTGGGAAAGCCCGATCGCCAGTCGGTTTTCTCCTTGATCATTGAAGCCTGTGCGCTGATGATATGGCGATCGTTTTTAGTAAATAACTGGTACTGGACATCGAATCCAAGATCGCGAAACCGGTCCCCGGGATTTGTACTGTCCGGTACCTCGACCGTCGCAATCGTTCCAAAGTGGCCGATCGTGAAATTCTGGTTCTCACCGTCAAGGGTGTAGGCGATTCGCCAGTACGGATTGGCGCCGTGGAGCGAAACTCTTTGACTATCCGGGGTGCCCGCGCGCAAAACCGATAGTGCCCCATTCGCCGTTTGATATGAGCTCGCCTCAAGGTAGAGCGAATCCAGCACGTAGGCATAGCCACCAATCCCGGCTACCCGCGCACCCGACTCAATAAACGTTAGTGTGCCTCGGCCTGGGGCCGCGATACTCGGGCTCCAGTACGGAAAGCTCCACGCCGGTGTGGTATTAAAGACGTCTTGAACGGTGGGGTTGTTGTTTAGCGTCAGGCCGAAAATCGTTGGCTTTTCTTCCGAACCAAACGCTTTCACCAGGCGCAGATCCGTATTGTCGAGCGCACTATGGCCAAAGAACGTCTGGTTATCCGTGGTGCTGACATTGTTGTAGGTCCACTGGATGAAAGCCCCGGCGTTATCTGTGATCTTTCCGCCGGAAAACAGGCTGATGGCCTCTGCAACAAACGCGTCATTCTTGCCATAGAGTTTATCGCCGGTCGACTTGTCAGAATTGTCGTTGATGGAATTGCGAGAGAAGACCGCCATCAGGGCTAGCGGAACCTTCTCGCGTTCACCCATTGTGTATCCGCCTAGTTTGAATTTCCGGCCGAATGGTGTCAGTTCGGGATAGATCGTGTGGCAGGAAGAACAATTCAGGCCCGTTTGCCTTGCGAAAAGCGGATTGGCTTCGGTACGCGAAATGAAGCCGAAACATGCAATCAGCCATAGCATGACTACGGCGCCTCTCGTTAATGCGAAGGGGGTATTCATTGCGGTACTCCCGTCTGTTATCGGTTCTGCTCCAGCTTGTAGGAAATTCTAGGTCGCTCGCGCGCAGTCTATAAGGGGTAGATGTACTCCTGATCATCAGGGTGCATTCACTATTGGTTTGCTCGGAACAGATTGCCGTCGCCGCGCTTAAAGAAGCCAGAGCTCCATCGGGCGGATTTCCAACGACGTCGGCAAGTACCCAAGTGCACTAGCGGCAGCGCCGCGGCGGATTGTCGAGGTCACGCCCGGCACGGGCGCTATCGGGCGGAACTGGATTCGATGGTTCGCCCTACCGCTTCGGTAGGGAACCAACCCATGCCGCGCTTCCATGCTCGTCTGCACAATTCAGTTGGGGGATATCCAGATGCGTGCTCGCGTGTTACCACCCTTGCCGAGGGTCAGCGTTCTCATTGCGTCCTTCGCATTGGGCATGGCTTGCTCGAGCGTGGCGAGGGCCCAGATCTTCGGTTCCGTGAGTGCCGATGGATCGATCATGCTGACAAACAGTCCTGGCAATCCGGCGCTGCGCGTGGTTGTTACCGCTAACGAGCCCGCAGCAAGCGGTGCAAGAAAAGACATTGCCGCCGCTTCCCCAAAGTCAATGGATTCCGCCCAGTACTCCGAGATCATTGCCGAAGCGAGCCGCGATGCGCGGGTGCCCCGCGAACTGATAACGGCGGTGATTGCAGTCGAATCCGGATACAACCCAAATGCGGTGTCCAAGAAAGGCGCGCGCGGCTTGATGCAATTGATGCCGGAGACCGCCAGGCGTTTCTCTGCGGGCGACATACTCAATCCCCGCGACAATGTACTGGCGGGCGCCAAGTACTTGCGCTTTCTTCTGGATCTGTTCAAAGAGGATATTGAGTTGGCACTGGCGGCGTACAACGCGGGAGAGAATGCGGTGATCCGGGCGGGCTATCACATCCCGGCTTATGCGGAAACGCAAAGCTATGTACCGTTGGTCATGGCACACTATCGGCGTTTGAGCGGTACCAAGAGCTATCCGTAGGCGTCGGTCGCGCTCGCCGGGCGCTTAAAGCCAATGACAACCCGCCTCCGGCCTGCGGCAGGCGGGAGGCGTCTGCCGTCATTGCTGTATCGTCGCGTGTTGCACCTGGGCACCGATGAACCCGGCGCTCGCGTTCTTGAGGGCGAGCACCTGCAGTTGCTGGCGAATTGCGCCCTTCATCTGATCGAATGTCGGCACATGTGTCGCACGCTTGGCATCCAGCTTGACGATCACGCGAACGTTGTCGACGGCAATCGGCGCCAGCGTAACGCCGCCGACGGATAGTTGCGTCACTGCCCGCGCGACGGCCAACGGCACACCTTGCGTCTTTCCCTCGGTCGCCGGGGTCTTGAAACTGACCCACGGCATTTCACCACTGTCTTCCTTGCTCGACGCAATGCTGTACTCGCGCACGAGCGCTTCGAAGGCAACACCTGATTTCAATCGTTCCAGCACCTTCGCCGCCGTAGCATCGTCCGCCACCGAAAGAATCCGTAGTTTGTACTCCTCCTCGCCCATCGAGCCAACAATCTCGCTGTAGCGGGCCTTGACCTGCGCGTCGGTGATCGGATCGGGATGGATGTTGTCCCGCAGGTAGAGTTCAGTCTCCGCTGCGGCTTTGCTTGCGTTGACCGCTTCCTGCACTGTTGGCTTCATGCCATAGTTCTGTTTTTCGGCACCCTGCCGCAACACCTCCCGCGCAATGAGTTCCTGCTTGAACAGTTGGCGCAACTCCGGCGTATCTGGCTGACGCGCCGCGCGCATAGCGTCGCTGAGCCGCGCCAGCGGGATCGCCACGCCATTCACGATCGCCAAGGTGTCCGTCGGCAGGCTGCCGTTGCCTTTGCTGGCGGCCTCCTGGGCGTAAACCGGTACCGCCTGGCCAAGCGCGAAGGCGAAGGAAACGGCTACGAGGGTCAAGGCGTTCGTATTCATTTGCGCATCCCGGTGAGTGTCGCCAACAAGATCGCTGTCTTGGGTCGAGAAATGATCGGCTGCGTCCGTCCACATTCGTGCAGGTCTTCTCCTAGCAATGTTCGACGGCGCGCGCTCATTGCCCGGAAGCCGGCGCGGATGCTGTTCATATCGCCCCCCCATTCTTGATGGCGGCGGCACGTGACGGCGCTCAATTTGCTCCTGGCCATTGCATTGTGCCGGCGGCCTATCAGGCTTGCCATGGGTCAACCTCCTACAGATGAGGTAGGGCCGCCCACCAAGGGACGACATCGCGCAGGCAACTAACGTGGAGTCGTGACGCAGTCCACCTGGCATAGGGGGATTTTCCCCATGAAGTTCGGCGTGGATCCCTACTTTGTCTTATCTCCTGTCTGGTCCAGCATGAGAGCAGGGTCCCAGACTGGCGCCGACTCATCCGCACGCCATGATCACCGGGCCCCGTCCGATCAATGCGCCACGGCAAAAACTGAACGCGGCTTACGCCGGTGCTTTCGTTATCAGGACGCACGCCGGTGCGCAATGAGACTACGAGCGTAATAAGGGGCTCCGCGGGCCCATACCGTGGAGATCCCGCCCCCCGGGATTTCCCGGGTCTTCGTTGAATTGCTGAGGGAGATCATCATGAACAAGCTCACTGCCACCGCTCTCGCCTGCTGCCTGACGTTCGCGGCCGCTGGCGCCTTCGCTGCCGATACCACGGTAAGCGGGATGGTCATCGAGAGCCCGACGGGTCACCATGCCACTGCAGAGGAAGGAGCCCAGAGCGACGTGACGAACTACCACGGCATGGCAGCAGAACCGATGAAGGAAGAGCCGGCGAGCCCCGACAGCATGACCGAGCGAAAGATGAAAGAAGAACCGATCAGCCATGACACCATGGCCGAAGACGGGGTAAAGAGCGACACGGAGCAATAGCCCAGGCGGTGCCCTTGCACTGCGATAGGGTTGGGGGGCCGCGCTTCGTGTGCAGATCGGGCCGGACTTACTGATCGGCTGTGGATCGGGATGACGTGTGATCGCGCCACAGGCATTCGGATCGCGGATGAGGGCAGCGTTTCGCTTCGACTTCCTTGCCAACTCGCTTCGCCGCGAGCAGGGCGGATCATGTAGCAGATCCCCTTATTTGTTTCGGAGCCATCAAGCCAACACGGCCAGCGGAATACATATGGATGCCTCCTCTGCATTCAGGTGGCCATGTATGCCAGCCATGAAGAGAGACATTGTACCTATAACTATGCATTTAGCTCGCGGCCGAATGAATTGTGTGCCGTACATCACTAATCCATCTGGTTGGTATATCTCTGTGCATTTCCTTCCTAGCCTTTGTATGACGGAGAAGAGACAACGGGTGACATCATGAAAAAAAGGGCAGGGCAGGCCGCACCGGCTTGCCGCCGGAGCGCCATGCCTACGAGAAACGCGCCGCAGCCGCAGGGCCGACCGCCGGGGAAGGAACGACTCCTTGCGAGACTGCCCCTGAGCCCCGGTGGACGCCGCTCGGCGATCCATTCCATGTTTGTACAACAGCGGCGCCCAAAAGAGCGCCGGTTGCTTCGTTCGGATCAGCCGCCCGTTGGGGGCGATCACGTGGTGGCAAACAGTTTCGTGCTCTGTCCCCCGGCGGGCACTTTTTTCATGTCAGCGGCACGTGCGGCCGCGCAGTATCGAGATCAACGTCCTATGGGAGGTCACCGCCGCCTTGAGCCAATCGCGGCCCTGAAGATCAGAAAATGAGAAATAGCCCAGGGAGGGTGAACGTGAATATCAAATATAACGTATTGATCGTGGAAGATCATCATCTTCTACGAAGCGGCCTACGCTCGATGGTATCGGGCATTGCCGAGTTCAACGTAGTCGGCGAGGCGAAAGATGGCAGGGAGGCGTGTCATCTTGCGAGCTCACTGAGTCCGGATCTGATCCTGATGGATCTATCGATGCCGGGCATGAACGGGATCGATGCGATTGCAGCAATCAGACGCCGCACGCCATCCATTCGGATCATCGCTCTCACTGTTCACCAAAGCGATGAGTACGTCCGGGAAGCGCTGCGGGCTGGTGTCGATGGCTACGTTTTGAAGGATTCTTCATTCGATGATCTGGTTTTCGCAATGCATGCTGTCATGCAGGGAAAGAAGCATCTGAGTTCGGAAATGTACGGTAATCTCGTCGAATCCTTTGTTAGCGGAAATGACCATTCCGCTTCGAATAGCAATGCGTGGGATGTCCTTACGGCTCGGGAACGCAGCGTCCTGAAACTGGTTGCCGAAGGCAGATCCAATAAGCAGGCCGGGCAGTATTTGAATCTTAGTCCAAAAACGATCGAAAAATACCGTGCCAGTCTGATGCATAAATTAGGGATAACCAATTTGACCGGATTGGTTCTGATCGCAATCAATATGGGTCTGATTACTTCTCTGGCCAAGCGGTACTATGATCCGAATCGCAGCGAGGCGCCGCCGCAGACAATGGCTCCCGAAACTCCCAATGGCGCCGTGGGAAGCGGCGATGACGTGCTGGGCGGTCAGCCCGGCAGCCTTGCTGGAAACAATGACCTGCTCGGTGGTCCTCGTAACAACGCCCAGGAATAGGCTGGTTGGTGCCGTAGCGCCAATCAGCGACGTTAATTATGAGGGTGGCGCGGGCGGCGCAAGGGGAGCCCCCGCCCGGGGAACTGGCGCGGCAACGACGCGGATGCCTGGACCGCCGATTGGTGCGGGAAGGTTGCCGTTGCCCTCCCGCGGATCAGGTTCTCCATGTTGCGGAGACGAGGGTTCCGCTGCATTCACTTGACTGGAGCGAGAAACTTCCGCCGCCCGATTCGACGCGCTCTTGCATCCCGATCAGGCCCAGCCCCGAGAATGACGCGTCGCCCGCTGACAGGGGCAGATGCTCGAAGCCTATGCCATTGTCCTGTATCGTCAACAGGATGTCGCTGGCGACGCGCTGCAATGTCACCCTGATTTCGGTTGCTACCGCGTGCTTCACGACGTTGTTCATTGCCTCCTGGGCCACTCGGAACATATCCGCTTTGAGACTGTCTGGAATCTCGTCCTCCCTGACCGTGCACTCGAAAATGACGACAACTTTCCCCGAGCCGCGCTCTATCTGCCGGCAAAGAGATTCCAGCGCGGGGGCCAAGCCCAGATCATCAAGCAACCTGGGACGCAGTGCGTAGCAGACCTGGCGCACCTCGCCGATGGTTTCACGGATACGCAGCACCGTCGTGTTCAGTAACGAAATGGCTTCATCGACGCTACCCCGCTCGATGCGCAGCAGGGAATCTTCAACCATGAGCTTGATCAACGTCAATGCTTGCCCGAGGCCATCGTGGAGCTCGGACGAGATGCGTTTCCGCTCTTTCTCCTGGCCTATCACCAGGTGCGAGTAGAGACGCCGAAGCTCGGATTCGGGACGGCTCAGGACTTCAAGGCTTCCGTTTTGCTGAAAGACGGGCTCCTCGAAGACAACCAGAAACGCGCTGAAATTGCCCTCGCTATCGGCAATCGGCTGCTTGTGCAACAAGACCTCGGTGTCGCGGCCCCCTCTTCCGCGTAAGACCGCGTCAAAAGATTGAGACACTCCCGACGAACTGCCGGAGAATCCTTCGCTAACCTTCTCCTGATCGCTGTCCCGAACCAGTTCGACAAGCGACTTGCCGATCAGGTCCGCAATCGAGTAGCCAAACATGGCGGCGGCACAACTGTTCGCCGACAGAAACCGTCCGCCCGGCGCGAGAATCGCCAGGGCCGTACCGCGAACGTCGGTTATCGCGCGGATGACCTTGTTGCTGGAAGGGATCGCGGCCATCATCTTGCGCATTGCATCGGTAACGTCACGCAGCTTCAGGTGCTCTCCTCCCTGGGGAGTGCTTTCGTCCATCGGAACTCCTAAAGTACTGATCCGGCCGCGGTCCGCGCGACATGGCCGGTAGGCGCTAATCACATCCCTACGCAAGGGCGATGTCCAGGAACACGGAAAGACGCCGCCTAAGGGTATTTCCCTTCGGGAGTGTCTTATTGTATGTACCCCGAATGCAAAATGCCAATGCGGCTCATTGCCATGGATGGGTGGAGGGTCTCTACCCATGTCGTTCGGCGGGGATCCCTACTTCTTTCCCATCGTGCTCTGGACAAAAATGAGGAAAAGGCCGCGGTTGGGTCGAGGCCACCGGTCGGAAGCAAGGGGTTCTCCATGCGCATCGATACGCAACTGATTCCGCTTGGCAGGCGCATATGCAGGCGCATGTGCCGGTGCATATCCAGGCCATGCCACCATCCGCGGATCGGGAAGGGCACGCGCCAAACCAAGGGCTTTACGCTGCTCGAACTGCTGGTGGTCCTGGTCATCATCGGCTTGCTGGCGGGCCTCGTCGCACCAAAGTACTTCGCTCAACTCGGCAAGTCAAATATCAACATTGCCAAGGCGCAGATTAACTCCTTGGGCAAGGCGTTAGACCAATATCGCCTGGACGTCGGGTCCTACCCTAGCACGGAAGAGCGGCTCGATGCCTTGATGGCCAAACCACAGAACGAGCCGCGCTGGAGCGGACCTTACCTGGAGAAGGCCGTACCGCTGGATCCGTGGGGCAAGCCCTATCAGTACCGCTCACCCGGCGAGCACGGTGACTACGACCTGGTTTCCTACGGCAAGGACGGACAAGTCGGAGGGGATGGCGAGAATGCGGATGTCACATCCTGGTAAGCGTGCGCTGCCAGCGCAGAGGTCGCGCGCCGGATGAATGGCCTGACAGGGAGAGCGGGGTGATGTACTTGATTCGCGTCTTTGATACCTGCGGCGAGGTGCAGTCAATCCACATCGACAGCGACTCGCCTGCCAGCGCGGCCGCGATGGCACGCTCGCGCGGGCTGCGAGTCGTATCGATCCGGCTCGCCTCCGGCGCGAAGCGCGGGGCCGGCCGTTGGATGACGTTACAGATAGCGAAATTCGACGTCGAGTTGTTTGCAAGAGAACTCGCTGCTTTGCTCGACGCCGGTGTCGGTGTGATCGACGCCTTGCGCACGCTGGGCGGCAATGAGCGTCGCGATATCTCGGGGAAAATCTATCGGCAGTTGCTGCGGCAACTGGATGAGGGCCATTCGTTGTCCACCGCGCTCGAGCGTACGGATCACATCTTTCCGACTGTCCTGATTGCCTGCGTAAAGGCCAGCGAACAAACCGGCGGCCTTGCCGAAAGCCTGAAGCGATATTCGCGCAATAGCGCCACGTTGCGCGAATTGCGTTCCCGGGTGGTCTCTGCGGCGATCTATCCGTGCGTCCTGATGGTCGTCGGGCTGGCGGTCGTCTTGTTCCTCCTGGGATTTGTTGTCCCGCGCTTCGCGAACCTGCTCGAGAACAGCGGCCGCGAGCTTCCCCTGTTGTCGCGATGGCTGATGGCCTGGGGCGGGCTAGTGCACTCACACGGGTCTTCGCTGGCAACGGGCTTCGCGGTATTGCTACTGGGATTGATCATCGTAATGCGACGGCAGGGCGTGCGCGACTGGATTGCTGATCGCATTCTTGCGATGCCTGGCATCGGGCTTTATTTCCGTATCTATCGCCAGTCGCAATTCTTCAGAACCTCGGCGATGCTGGTCGATGGTGGCATCCCGGTGGTCCAGGCATTCGATCTCGCCCGTGACCTGATCGGCCGCAACGATCGCGTGGCGCTCGCCGCGGCAATGAATGCCATCCGCAATGGCGGAAAGATGTCCGACGCATTCCAGGTTTGCGGGCTGGCAAGCGCGATTACGTATCGTCTGTTGACCGTCGCCGAGAAGACCGGCAGCCTTGGCCCCGTTCTCGACAAGATCGCCGGATTCCAGGAGGCAAAGGTGTCGCGGGCCATCGACGTGATCTCCCGAATGATCGAACCGATGATGATGGTCTTCATCGGCATTGTCATAGGCGGCATTGTCGTCCTGATGTATCTGCCGATTTTTGAAATAGCCTCCAGCATCCAGTAGGTACACCATGGACCCGATCGGCGCGAACGAGGAACGAGGGAGCGTTAAGTTCCGGGCCACCCTGCGCGAACTCGGCGAGCGCCACGGCTCGGGGATTCGAGCCGTAGAAGCGCTGTTCGCACAACTGCCAATGGGTGCCGACGAGGTTCTCGGGCGGCTGGCGGAAGCGTTCCGGATGACCCCGATCAGTATCCGGGAGCTCCATCAACTCGAGCCCGAATTCGAAGTTCTTCCCTTCGTCGAGGCGGCGACCAGACTGTGCGTGTGCTTCCGGCAGGGAACTGGCCTGCTGTTCGTGGTCGCCGATCCGCTGGACACCCAGACCCGTAGCTGTGTCGATCAGCGCATGCGTGCACGCCCAACGGTGCACTACGGTTGGGCGCTGGCCAGTGTTGGCGACCTGACTGCATACCTGGCAGCGCGTGAAAAGGATGTACGTGCACTGGACACGCTCGCCTTCGATGACCCGATACAGCGCACCAATGATCCGTCCGCACTGGCCCTGACCTTACAGGGCATCAGCAACGACGACAGCGCGGTAGTGCGCCTGCTCAATTCGACGATCTACGACGCATTGAAAATGAAGGCCAGCGATATTCACCTTGAATGCAGGGCGAACGGGCTGGTGATCAAATGCCGTGTGGACGGCGTGCTGACTGTGGTCGGCCGGGCGGAAGGACGTAGTGTCGCCGACCAGGTGCTATCGCGTGTCAAGGTAATCTCCGAGCTCGATATCGCCGAGCGGCGGGTGCCGCAGGACGGGCGCTTCAAGGCGCAGTACGCCGGGCGAGATATCGATTTCCGTGTGTCGATCATGCCGAACCTGTTCGGTGAGGATGCGGTTCTGCGTATTCTCGATCGCTATCAATTATCGCAGGCGGCGGGTGGACTGACGCTCGAGGCGCTCGGCTTTCACGAGTCCGACACGCGCTTTATGCGTTCAGTCGCATTGATGCCGTACGGCATGCTGCTCGTGACGGGGCCTACCGGCAGCGGCAAGACCACCACCCTTTACGCAATCCTGACCGAGATTAACGACGGCCTGGACAAGATCGTGACGATTGAGGACCCGGTCGAGTACCAGTTGGGCGATATCCTCCAGATCCCGGTGAACGAGGCCAAGGGCCTGACGTTTGCGCGCGGGTTGCGTTCGATCCTGCGACACGATCCCGACAAGATCATGGTCGGCGAAATTCGCGATCCCGAGACCGCGCAGATCGCCGTGCAAGCGGCGCTCACCGGGCATCAGGTCTTTACAACCGTGCACGCGAACAATGTGTTCGATGTCATTGGCCGGTTCACGAATATGGACGTCGATCCCTACAGCTTTGTTTCGGCTCTGAATGGCGTGGTGGCGCAACGCCTGGTTCGCCAATGCTGCGCGGATTGCGCGATCGAAGAAACGGGCGACCCGGATGCGCTGGTGCGTGCCGGGATCGATCCCGATTCGGTAACAGGCTTTCGCTTCCGCCGGGGTCTCGGCTGCGCCTCCTGCCGTGGCTCCGGATACCGCGGGCGGCGTGCCATCGCAGAAGCATTGCGGATGAACGATGAACTGCGCGAACTGCTGTCGGAGCGGGCGCCGCTTAGCCGCATCAAGAGCGCCGCGTTCCGCTACGGGATGGAGACCCTGCGCACCGCCGCGGTCCGCCTGATGGCGAAGGGTGAAACGACCCTCGAGGAGATCAATCGTGTCACGATCGTCGAATGACGTCCTCGCAATCGGACTTGCCACCTGCGCCGTAGCGGTTGGGCTGCGCCCCACCAGGCTGCAGCTCCTGCGCCGCCTGGCACAGCGTGCCCGGCCCGGGGTGCGGGCTGCCGGCGCGCTGCCCCCTCTGGCTCCGGCCATCCTGCACGCCAGCATCGCGATGGCTGAAGAACAGTGCTTCTCCGAACAAGGTGCGCTGGAGGTCCTCCGTCAGGCCTTCACGGAGGAGCCAGGCGTTCCTGAGCGTGCGACGAGAGCGAAGCGGCGTGCATTCATCGTGCTGGACGATTTTTGGGCCAATCACGCGATCCTGCGGGGCGACTTCCGCACCATGCGCACGCGGGAGGTGGAAGACATCGCCCGAAGCTATTTCGCCGAGACGTTCGGACTGGATGGCGATGCCATAGTGATCCGCGCCGTCATGCAAAGGGGCGGCAGGGCGCTGTTCGCAAGCGCGCTATCGCGATCGCTGCACGACGGCATCCGCGATGTCAGCGCAGCGGCTGGTGTGGAGGTGCAAAGCCTGATGCTTGGGCTGCCGCAGATGATGAATCGAGTGCGGCATGCCGTCAACGGCAGCACATCGATGTTAGTGGTAGTGGCCGAAACGATACTGCACGCCGTGCTGATGGACCGTAACCGCTGGGTGGCCTACGGCGCGCATCGGCTGTTTGCCGAGGATGTCGGCGATGCGCTGCGGCTTGCGACCATCACCGAGCAAGTATTCGAACGACTTTCGACTACGCGGCGAGAGGACTACACGATCTATCTGGKCGGACTTGAGGTCGATCCGTCGGCGTTCGAACAACGATACGCCGCCGTACACCGCCTGCAGGATATCGTGTCGGACGCATCGGCCCCGCTGCGCTTGATGGGGTTCGCGCTATGATGCCGCTGCTCAAGGTCGATTTCAGCCGCCGCCCGGCAACTGTGGCACCGAGCGGTGTCGTGCTGCTGATTGTGGCGGCAGTGATGCTGCTGCTTGGCGCCCAAGGGCTATGGCGGGCGTATCAAGACAATGACCGTGCTCGAACCCGGTTCGAGCTAGCCGCGCGCGAAGACACCTCCAGGAAACGCCCTCCCAAGGCCGCCCCAACGCCTGCCGCCAAATTGGCGGAAAAGCAGGGCGAGGCGATCCTGCGCGAACTCACTGTGCCGTGGCAGAGCCTTCTGTCAATCGTGGAGGATTATCCTGCCCACGATGTCGCGCTGATCGGCATCGATCAAAGTCCTGCTCAGAGTCAGATTCGCATCACGGCCGAAGCCAAGGATTCCGAGGGAATGATCGCCTACCTGAAGTATCTGCAGGGCAGCGTGCTCCTGCACGAGGCGGTATTGAGCGGTCATCTGATCGAGACCAACGTGCCGGGGACGCCGGTGCGCTTCCAGATCGTAGCCGTGTGGAGAAAGCCATGAAAACCCGCCGGCTGGCCGACTTGCTGCTGACGCTGCATTTCGAGCTGCGGCGCAGTCTAGGCGTGCCGGGTCTTCTCGGCGCGCTGGCGTTAGCCGCGGCCGCCCTCACATGGACCGCGATTCCCACCGTAGACGCGCAGACGAAAGGCTTGCTGGAGAACGCACGGCAGGCGGGCACGGCGAAAGCACGGCATCCAGACGACGCTGGCCGGGCGGCGGCCGAAGTGAATTCCCTGGCCAAGCTGCCGGCCCTGTTCTCGACCTTCGCCGAGAGCGGGAACGACATTGCGGTGATTTTCGCGCAGGCGCGGGAGAGTCATCTGACGCTGGGTTCTGCGCAGTATCAAATCGCCACCGAGGCGGGGGCACGATTCACGCACTATCAGGTTCTATTTCCGGTCAAGGACCAGTACGGCACGATTCGCCGTTTTGTTGCATCCGTTCTCAACAGCGTACCAAACGCCGCGCTTCAGGAGATCCATGTCGAACGGCCGGCGGTGGACGGCAATGTTCTGGAGGCCCGCATCCGCTTCGATCTGATCTATAGGACGAACCTGCCATGAATAGCGCTCTCGCCAAGCGAATGCTGATCGCCAGCGTGGGCCTGGCGACCGCCGTATTGACATACTGGGACCTGGCGCCAAGGAACCACGCGCTGAACGTAGTCTCCGCCATCAGGGCGGCCTATGGGCGCAGCATTCCGACAAGGACAGGCATCACGCCGGCTGCCCCTTCGGCTTCAACTCCGGTGGCCGCGCGGCGGGCGCCGGCAGCGGCGAGCGAAATTACGGCGAACACGGTTGCCGAGATAGCGCCGCGCGAGCGGCTTGCGTCGTTGCGTGCCCCGCTGTCGCCAGATACTGCCCACGATCCATTCACCGTATCGTCATGGCTTCCCCCCCCTCCGCCACCAGCGCCGCCGCCTGCGGCTGCGCCTCCCCCGGCACCCACGGCGCCGCCGTTGCCGTTTGCCTACGTGGGCGCGCTAGGTGCGGATGCTTCGAAGGAGCAGGTGTTCCTGAGCAGCGGCGACCGCTTGTTGATCGTCTCGCTGGGCGATGTGATTGACGGGCAATACCGTCTTGAGTCGATCACGGCAACAGGAGTGGCCTTTACCTATTTGCCGCTTAATGTGAAACAGGTCATGTCCACCCAGGGCGAAGGAAAGTAAATGAACTCCCCGCGCAGATTGGGCACAGCCTGCAGAGTAGACCACTGCAATGCTCCCCTCAGGTCGATGGCCGCGTCAGATTGCGCGGCTCCTCCCGCGTCTGATGCCAGCTGCCATACGTGCGGAATCGGCGCGGTTCTGATAGCGATGGTGCTCGGTGGCTGCGCGGCAGATCCAGGAGCGCTGCATAAGGCGAGTCTTCGTCAGCCCACCAATGCGGAGACGCAGCTGAACTACATGCACGAACGCAACGGTCAGATCAACGCGATTCTGGATGAGGTGGATCGGCTGCGGGCCAGCTTCCAGTTCCATGAAGCCCTCCTGAAGCTCGGTGAGGCGAGCAAGATCGATCCCACTAGCGAGCGAGTGCGCAAGCTGGGTGCGGCGCTCCAGATCGATATCCGCGACCTCGTCATCCTGGCGGAGGTCGAACGGATGCTTCAACGCGGCTCGTATGACAGTGCGGCAGAACGCGTTCGTGACGTGCTTGCGGAGAATCCGACCAATGTGCAGGCGCAGCAGATGAAGAAGTTTATCGAAGACAAACGGCGGCAGCTGCGAGCCGCGAGAGAGGAAAAGAGCGCGGCCGCATCGATCATGCGTACGCCGGTGACGTTGCAGTTTCGCGATGCGAACGTGCGGATGGTCTTTGAGGCACTGTCGCGCACGTCGGGGCTGAATGTCATTTTTGACCGTGATGTGCGCACTGACCTCAAGACGACGATTTTCGTGACCAACGCCGCGATCGAGGACGCGGTCAACCTGATCTTGTTGCAGAACCAGCTCGACAAGAAGGTCTTGAATGCAAACACGCTCTTCATCTACCCAGCCACGCCAAACAAGCAACTCGAGTATCAGGAGCTGAAGGTCCGAACCTTCCAGTTGTCGAACATCGACACAAAGCAGGTTCAGGCATTGTTGAAGAGCCTGCTGAAGATCAAGGAAATCGTGATCGACGAACACGCCAACACCTTGTCGATCCGCGGCACGCCGGACACCATCCGGCTCGCGGAACAGCTGATCGCCGCACAGGACCTTCCCGAACCGGAGGTCATGCTGGAGGTTCAGGTCCTGGAGGTGTCTCACGAGCGCTTGACGGACCTGGGGATTGCGTGGCCAAACAGCTTCACGATGTCCACGCCAAGTACGGCGTCGACATGGGGAGCGCTGCATACGCTGCCCATCAACCAGATGTTGGTCAGCGGGCTGTCGGCAACCGCCAACTTCAAGCTTAGCGATACCGACGCGAACCTGCTTGCCAGTCCGCGCATCCGCACACGCAACAAGGAAAAGGCAAGGATCCTGATTGGCGACAAGGTGCCGGTGATATCCAGCTCGAGCACCCCGAGTACCAGTGGTCCCTCCTATGCGCAATCCATCCAATACCTGGATGTCGGCATCAAGCTTGAGGTTGAACCGCAGGTCTATCGGGATGACGATGTCGGCATCAAGCTCAATCTCGAGGTCAGCAACATTACGAAGACGATATCGAGCAGCAACGCACAGACTGGCCTCAGCTCGCTGGCCTACCAGATTGGCACACGCAGCGCATCGACCAGCCTGCGTCTTAAGGACGGCGAGACGCAGATTCTTGGCGGCCTGATTGCGGATGCCGATCGCACTACGGCGGACAAGGTGCCCGGGTTGGGCCAGTTGCCGGTTCTCGGGCGTTTGTTCTCGGATCACAACGGCGACCACGTCAAGACGGAGATCGTATTGCTGATCACCCCACACATCATCCGCCCTCAGCGCGTCGCGGATGCCGACACGCGTGAAGTCTGGTCGGGCACGGACGCCAATGTGCGCATCGAACAATTGCGTCTCGATCCCACCAGTGCCGCGGTGCCATCCGAAGCCGCTCCGAGCGCGCCGGTCAAGCCAGGAAGGGTTGGCGGAGGCACCGTTGCACCCGTCGCACCCGTTGCGCCAGTAGCCCCCGTCGCGCCGGCGAGCGTCGAAGGCGCCGCCGTTGGCGGCGCACCTGCGCCCGCACCCCTTGCGGCTCCCCCGAGAGGCTCGCTGGGACAGGCTCCCGCCGTGCCGCGGACGATCCCGCCACCCGATCCGTACGCGGGACGGTTCCCGGCACTCCAGGCCGCGCCACCGCCTGCTGCGCCGCCGGCCAATGCGAACGCCGCGACGCCGGATGCGGCCGTCACGCCGGTTCCTATGCCAGCGCCGGTCCCCGCGACGACGCTTGCCCCCGCCCCCGTGCCGCCGCCGATCCTGAAGATGCCGCCGAACGATATGTCGAGCGACAACCCGCTCTATCCGATCCCCACCGGAACGCATTGACCCATGACGCCCCCGACCCAGTCAGCGCATCGCCGCCGCCGCTGGATACTTTATGGTCGCGGTTTCACATTAATGGAGCTGGTTGTGACACTGGCGCTGGTCGGCATTATCGCGCTGGCGATCCTGCCCTTCTCGGAGATGGTGGTGCAACGTGAAAAGGAACAGGAGTTGAGGCTGGCGCTGCGGCAGATTCGTACTGCGCTGGACGCCTACAAGGAAGCCAGCGACTTCGGATCGATCGAGAGGGAAATCGGGGCCTCCGGCTATCCGCCGACATTGACCGTGCTGGTGACTGGTGTCAAGGACGCCAAGGATCCGAAGGAGGGGCTTCTGATGTTCCTGCGCAGTGTGCCGCGCGATCCGTTCTTCAGTGGGGACGCCGAGACGCCGGCGGAGGAAACCTGGAATTTGCGCGCTTATGGCAGTGTCGAGAGCAGTCCGCAAGGCGGCAACGATGTTTTTGACGTGTCATCCAGAGCCGACCGCAAGGGCATCAACGGCATTCCCTACAAAGAATGGTGAGGCGCATGATGAAGCCCGCTCGCGGCCATAGGTCCCATGGATTTACCTTGATCGAACTGGTGGTCGTGATGGCGATCATCGGTCTGCTGCTGACGATTGCACTACCGCGCTTCCTTCGCAGTATCGATCGCGGCAAAGAGCAGGTCCAGCGGCAGAACCTTGCCGTGATGCGGGATGCAATCGATAAATATTTCGGTGACAACGGTCAATATCCGGAGAACCTGGACGAACTGGTGCTAAAGCGCTATCTGCGCAGTGTCCCCGTAGATCCAGTCACAGGCGGAACCGCCTGGACGGTCATTGCTTCGCCCGATACCGACAAGGCCGGCGTCTATGACGTAGCGCCTGCCAGCGAAGCGGCGGCGGTTCCGATCGCCACCGAGGCACCGGCAAAATGAGCCGCGCCCGCTGCGTGCGTCTATGCGGGCGGCGTGCCCAGGGCAGCGGCGCCCATGGCCTGGTATTGCTGTCACTGTTGATCGCCCTGATCCTTGCTTCGATAGCCCTGCTAGGCGCGCTCGACGTCTGGGCGCTGCAAAGGCAACGACTGCAGGAAGAGGAGTTGCTATTCGTCGGGAACCAGTACCGGCTGGCGATTCAACGCTACTACCAGGCGGGACGGACGCTGCCGGCGTCGGTCGACGATCTGCTGGAGGATAAGCGCTTCCCCGTGCCGCTACATCATCTGCGGCGGGCTTACCCGGACCCGATCACCGGCAAGAACGACTGGCTGTTCCTCCACGACGGCGACCGCATCTACGGTGTCCATAGCAGCTCCGCCGCGCCGACGGTCAAACACGCAAATTTCCCCAGGCGATACGCGGATTTCGCTAATGCGAAAACCTATGGCGAGTGGCAATTCTATTATCTGCCACCGGGTCGCCGAAGCCGCGCGAGCAATGATCTTCCGAGTACGCAAAAGGCGACCGGGCAGACCGATCCCGGGGCCCGACGCGCAGGCGGGAACAACGTGTCCCCATTCAGTCCCAATGGGCGGCCTAGATGATGTCGCCTGGTGCAAGAGAGCCATCGATGGTTTGCCCTACCGCATCTGTAGGGTGTTGACCCATGCAATCCTTGATCGGCGTTCTCCACAATATAAGCGTGGAGAGAGAGCCGAAGGTGGTGAGTTCCCCGGATCTGGATGGTGGCCAGGGACCACCGCGCTTTTCCCTTCATCACAGTGGGGACCAGGTCCAGGGAGTTTGCAAAGGATCGGGTATTGGGCTCTACCGGCGCCGATGGCGCGGTCGCATTGATGAGAGATGATCGGCAGCGAAAGGTGTGGTTGCCGCGGGCGTGGAAATTGATGCCCTACGGGAATCGCGCTGGCTGACCCGCAGGAAGGAGGTTATATGTTTAGTACTCGCATATATCGCGGCGGCGTGTCGGCGCTGATTTTGCTGCTGTTCGCTTTACCCGCGATGGCCCAGTCATTTCGGGTTCAATGCCCTGAAGAAACGCCGCTTCATCCAAAGTCGGCCGCGGGTGCGGTCAGCGATGGAATCAAGTGTCAGCAGATCTCGGGCGGTGACGGCTACGCAACGATGGGTGACGGCACGCAGACCTATATGTTCTCCTTTGGTCCATTGTCGGGCCTTGTCGACATCAAGAATGGCCTCCCGGGCACGCAGAAGGCGTCCGTGTTTCGCACGCCCACAGATAGTGATCCGAATGGCGCGGTCGGCCTCGTCCCGGATCCGGATGCTGGCGGCGCGATCACGGGCCACGTCGATCCACGGCCGATCATGGATGTCGGCGTGATGAACGGCAACATACCGGCCCCCACCATGGCAATCGATGAGGACGACGAATTCTTCCTCACCCTGACGAACGTCGGCATGATCATGCGCCCCGACTTGTTCGAGCAACACACGGTGCACTTCCACGGCTATCCGAACGCCTCCTCGTTCTACGACGGGGTGCCGGATGCCTCCGTCGCCATCAACATCGGCGGCAGCTTCACTTACTACTACCTGGCCCCGGATGCGGGAACCTACTTCTGGCACTGCCACATCACCCCGCCGGAGCACCTCCAGATGGGCATGGTGGGTCAGATCTATGTACGGCCACGCCAAAACCGCGTCCCTGCCGGGGCGTCGCTGTATGCCGCGTTGAAAGACCAGCAGAACGATCCGCGCACGAAGTGCGGCGTCGACATTCTATGTTCGACGCCGCTGCCGGCAAAGGACAAGGGTGCTACGCACGACCTCAACAAGAGTAATTCACCGACCCTGTATGCCTACAACGACGGCGATGGCTCGACCGCCTACGACGTGGAGTATCCGATCCAGATCCATGGTTTCGACCCGAACTTTCACTTCGTCGGCATGACCTTCAACCCGGAGCCCTTTACTGACATGAAGGACAAGTACTTCCTGTTGAATGGGCGGAGCTATCCGGACACGGTGACGTCGGGGGCGATGAGTACGCAGGCGGCGGATGGCTCCTCGCATTTTTCGCAGCCTCTGCCGACGCTGATCAACATCCCGCTTGGCGGCAAGGCGCTGCTGCGGATTTCGGATCTCGATGTGAGCGAGTTCCAGACGCTGGCTTCGCTCGGCATCCCGATGCACGTGATCGGTGTCAACGCACGGTTGTTGCGCGACATGTCGGGGAGCAACCTTGCGTATGACACGAACTCAATCACGCTGGGCGGCGGTGAATCGATCGATGTGATCCTGGACGCAAGCGATACGAACCGGTACACGGCGGGCTCGACGTATTACCTGTACACGCCGAACCTGGACCACCTTTCGAATGACGCCGAGAACTTCGGTGGCTTGATGACCGAGGTACACATCTGCAGTGCGGTGGACCCGGCTACCAAGGTCTGCACCAACTAGTGGGAGAAGAGCCGTGGGCCACATCATCAGAAACACGTGGATCGCGGGCCTCGCGGGGCTCGCGGCTGCTGTCCTCGCGGCGCTGCTCTGCATGCCGGCGCAAGCCGCCGCGCCGGGCATTACCGGGACAAGTTTCGATCTGACTGCCGAGGCGGCCCGTATCAGCCAGCCCGATGGATCGAGCATCTATTCGTGGGGCTATGGCTGCCGGACTGGTGGCACTGCGCCGGCCGGCTTTTCGCCGGCGGCCATCCCTGGCGCCGCCTGTCCGAGCATGCAGATACCGGGGCCGACGCTGATCGTCAGAAAGGGCGATACCGTGACCGTGAAGCTTACGAACAACCTGCCGGTCGCCGCAGGCAATACCTCGATTCTTTTTCCCGGGTTCCAGGTCACGACGTCGAACGGCGTGCCGGGCCTGCTCACGAGGGAGGCCGCGAACGGCGGGTCGGTCACCTACAGCTTCGTCGCAACGACGGAGGGCACTCATGGTTACTACAGCGGCACGCAGGGCGACCTGCAGATAGAGATGGGACTGTATGGCGCCATCCTTGTTTTGCCGAGCACCACACCGGCTGTCTGCCGTGCCGTCGGCAGCAAGCTGCCGGACGGACAGACTGACTTCCGCAACGCTGCGGCAGCCTACAACAACAGCGCAGCGTGCTACGACCGCGAGTACCTGTTCCAGTTCTCCGAGATGGATCCCCGCATCCATTCCCAGGCGGAACAGCAGGTCGGCACGGCGGCCGGGAAGGCGTGCAAACGGCCAACCGGCTGTATGACCGTCGAGACCGAGCCCTACCATCCGGCTTACTTCATGATCAATGGCCGCTCGATGCCCGACGACATGGATCCGAATTATGCGGTGCAATATCCGCACCAGCCGTACAACGGCAATCCGCACATGCATCCAGGTGAACTCGTGCTGCTGAGAATCATAGGTACCGGCCGCTGGCAGCATCCGTTCCATGAGCACGGCAATCATGTGCGGGTGCTGGCGCGCGACGGGAATCTGATGCTGAGTCAGACCGACAATGCCTCGCCCGCCGGGCCACTGCTGTTCACCACCACGACCACGCCCGGCATGGCGATGGACGGCATCTTCTACTGGACAGGCAAGGGTCTTAATTGGGACGTGTATGGCCATGTCGACGGCGGCCTGTACACCGACCCGGCGTTCCCTGCATACCTCGGCAAGCCGGTAGTCTGCACCCCGGACGCAAACGGCTACTACACGGCCGACCCGATGGCGCCGAACTACTACGAGTGGTGCCAGGATCATAACAAGGCTCTCGAGACCCATGCGTTCGGCCAGGTCGGCAGCGGCGGTCCTGTAACGCTGCCCGATGCGAACATCCTGACGAACGGTACTTGGTATGGCGGCAGTCCATATCTAGGGCCCGATGCGACGGTCCGTGCTGTCGGCCCTACAGGTACTACGCCGCCCTCGGGCACGGTCGCGAACCCCCCGACGAGCGAAGCCGGGTTCGCCTTCATGTGGCACTCGCACAATGAGCGTGAGATCACCACGAACAATATCTTCCCGGGCGGGATGATGATGATGATGCTTGTCGATCCACAAGCCTTCATGATTAACGAAGCCAATTAGAGGCCAGGGGAAACGCGATGAGATCCAACCAGTTCAAGGCGAGCTTCTTCGACCTGGTCAAGACAGGCCTCGCTGCATCGATTCTCTTCATGGCGAGTTGCGTGTCCTGCGCGCAGAGCGTTAACCTGACCGCGAGTGCCACCAGCACCACGCTTCCCGACGGACAAGTTGTGCCGATGTGGGGCTACACCTGCACTGGCCCCGCCACGGGCGCGACCTGCACGGGCTTGAACCCGAATGCCGGAACGGGCTGGTCGCCAGTGGTGATTACCGTCCCGCCCGGCGACCTGACGATCAACCTCACGAACAAGCTGCCGGTTCCCCCGGGAGCCACCACGGGCATACCCACGTCGCTGGTGATCGTGGGTCAATTGGGCGGTGGTCTGGGCGCCAAGCCAACGACAGCGCCGAGCCCGCTCCATGCCGTCCAGAGCGTGACCTGGCCGATCGCGGGGGACAGCAGTGGCGCCACCTTCGTTCCGCCCAATCAGACGGCCCGTGTCCAGTCCTTTGCAACCGAGGTGACGACCGGAAGCGGAAGCTCGACGCCGCTGATCTGGAGGAATCTCAAGCCCGGTACTTACCTGATCGAATCGGGAACCCACCCCTCCATCCAGGGCCCGATGGGTCTCTATGGCGTGCTGGTGGTCACAACCGCTCCCAAAGTGCCCGCGCCGGGCACAGCCTATACGGGCGTGACCTACAATGCGGACGTCCCGCTGATGTTCAGCGAAATTGATGCCGCGCAAAATGCTGCCGTGGATGCAGCGGTGAAGGCTGCGGGCTTCAGCGAGACCTCCGCCCGCGTTCTCAGGGATTCGGTCAGTTCCATATCGTTGGCACTCGACTCCGCCGGTAACCCTGTCGGCGGTACCGGCTACACGGGCGGCGAGACCATCGCATTCTCTGGCGGCGGCTCTTCAGTGGCGGCGACGGCTCATGTCACCGGTGTGTCCGGCGGCGCGATCACCTCCATCCAGGTCGACAGCGGCGGCACGGGCTACTATTCAGCTCCCGACGCCACGGTAGTGAGAACGCCTGGCTCGACGGGCACCGACGCAATGCTCGCGGTGGCATTGTCTTCGAAGGGCATTCTTTGCAGCGATGGCGCCGCCGCGTGCTATCCGCCCGCCGTCAACTACGACCCGCGCTACTACCTGATCAATGGCGTCGCCTTTGACAGGACCAAGGCAGCGAACTCGCTGTTCGCGACCACCCCTGTTACCGCCACTGGCACTGTCCTGGTGCGCTTTGTGAACGCTGGCCTGCGCATGCACGTACCGTCCATCGTGGGGGCGCAAACCACCGATAGCAGCTCAGGTACGCCAAAGGTTGCCTCCGGGCTGTCGCTGGTCGCAGAAGACGGCAACCTCCTGCCCGGGAACCGCCGGATCCAGAATGAAGTCTTCCTGGCAGCGGGCAAAACATACGATGTATTGATCAATGCGCCAGTACCCGTGGCGCCTGCGACCGCGCCTGCAGCCCTTGCGGTGTTTGACCGCCAGTTGAGCCTGTCCACCAACAATCAGCGCGATGGGGGCATGCTGGCCTATATCGGGGCCAACGGCGCTGCGCCACCCGCCAGCGGAGTGACTGCGAAGGCTAACAATGACTCCTACTTCCTGGTTCCGGGCAGCAGCAACCTGACCATCACGGACCCCGCCAAGGGTGTGATCGCCAACGATATTGGTGTCTACGGCGTCCAGATCCTGACAGCACCGAAGAATGGCGGCACGGTCACCTTGAACACTGACGGTACATTTAGCTATGCTGCGCCGAATTCCGGTGCGACGTCCGACAGCTTCACGTATAAGGCGAACGGCAACCCCAGTATTGTGGCGACCGTAACGTTGGCCGCATGTACTGGCAATTGCAAGGGCGCCCGGCCGACGGCCACCGACGACAGTTTCACCAGTAACATCTCGTCCAGGCTGCAGATCGGCGCACCTGGCGTGTTGGCGAACGACAGGGATCCTTCAGGATTTCCGCTAACTGCCTCACTGGTCCCCGGCAGTGTTTCTGGCGGCACGATTACGCTGAATGCGGACGGTTCGTTCACGGCAGTACCCACAGCCGCCAGCATGACCTTCAAATATTCGGCGGTGAATTCACAGAAGACGCAGAGCGGCCCCGCGAAGGTGACAGTGGCGTTCAAGCCGGGCAGTGGCCTTGTCGTCAATGTATTTGACGGGCCGAGCAAGCAGCCGGGGGCGAAGCCGGTTCAGATCACAGACTACCGCTGGATCATAGAGGAAGACCGCACCTTCCAGGTAGACCCTGCATGCCAGGTGAACGCTGCCAAGCGGCCAGCCAATTGTCCGCCTCTGCCGGTGCCCAGCCTGGGGACCAGTTTCCATACCAGCTACATGCCGGTAATCGCCGCAGGCTGCGTCGGCACGGTCGCTTGCGAGGGGGGGCAGACGGTCTTCGACCCGGCGAGCAATTCGCACATGCCCGCCGTATGCGACATCGGCAACGGCGTTTGTCGCACGGACGCTGCGCAGCAGGCCCCGGTCGACCCGAGGGACGTAGCGCTCGACCCAACCAAGCACTACTACATATCGATCTTGCCCGGCGATGCTGGCAATTCATTCTCCGCCGGCGCGGGCGGCCCCCAACCGGTCGATCCCGCCAACCCCAGTGGGCCGAAGAGACCGTTCAGTATTGCCAAGGACTGCCCGTCCGGGCCCGGTGGCACGGATTTCACCGCGGGAACAGGAAGCTGTGGCCACGGCATGGGCGGCGCACCGATCGCGCCTGCGCAGAAAGCGGTCAACGTGCTCCTGCAGCAAACGCCACTGCAGACGGCGAAGGTCTCAGTGTTCGTGTTCGAGGATGACGCCCCTCTCAATGGCGAGGTGGACGTCAGCGGGGGAACCGACGCCTTTGGGACGGCCCGGGAGCCGGGACTGGGAGGCTTTGAGATCAAGCTCTTCGATGACGCTGGCGGCACGGGTGATCCGACCGGACAGATGACTTACGACATGTTCAACATGCCGCTTTCCAATTCCTTGCAGGGGATGATCGATCCGGTCACGCACCTGAATGCGTGCCCGATTTCGCCATCGTCGAAATCGGCGAACGACGGACTGCTCGGCATGATTCCAACCTGCCCGAAATACGAGTCAGATGGCAAGACACTCTCGCCCCTGGTCGGCCAGGCCGTCATTGCCAACCTGATGCCCGGCAGATACGGCGTGGTCGCCACACCGGCTGCCGACAGAATTGCCAAGGGAGAGGAGTGGCTGCAGACGAATACGCTCGACGGACAGAAGGCCCATGACGCCTTCATCAAGGTAGGGGGGCCCACGTACTTTCAGGAGTTTGGGCCCGCGGGATTCCACGTCTCCGTAGGCTTCGCGAACGCGAAAATCATCAATGCGCGCAGGACCGATGGGAAGTCTGGGCTATGCGACATTAAAGGAGCCTCGTGCCTGAATACGGTCAAGGGCAGAATCACCAACCTGCATTACAGCCGCCCACCCAACCAGCATCTTTACAGCAGCGGTTCGCGTGATTCCCTGGCTTTCACGCAGTGCTATGTGAGCCTGGGGGATCCGGACGGCGAGGATATTGCATTCACCAAATGCAATGACAAGGGTGAGTTCAAATTTACCGGTATTCCCGATGGCAATTGGAGATTGACGGTCCTCGATCAGTGGAACGACCAGATCGTCGACGGCCTTGCCACGGCAGTACGACTGGGACCCGATGCAAGGAATGTCGATGTCAAAGACCTTGCGGTCCTGCAATGGCACACGAACCTCTACACCCGGAGCTTCATCGACCTGAACCATGACGGTGTGTCGCAAGACGGCGAGCCTGGTCTGACGCTGGTTCCGACCAATATACGCTTCCGCGATGGCAGCTATTCGAATTTCAACAATACCGACCTCAACGGCTACGCTGCGTTCAACGAGGTGTTCCCGCTGTTCAACTGGTATGTGGTTGAAGCCGATACGACCCGCTTCAAGCAGACGGGTGTGCACGTGGTCTACGACGCCGGCGGTCCGCCGGATGGCACGGCAATGGGCGGAGGTAGTTCAAACATTGCGGCAAACTTTGCCAATACAAAGGAATCGGCTACCGCCCATCTCCCGAACAACTTGCGGGTGCCGGGGGCGTTGTATTGCGACAATGCGGACTGCACCGGTACTAATGGCCCGAACATCAGCAACCCTTCGACCGGCCGGATTGATCCCCCGTGGGTGACCACCCTGGGCTGGCAGGGCTTCTCTGGCCAGAGTTCGTTCATCGAGTTCGGCAAGGCGCCGTTCGCCAAGAATGAGAACGGCGGCATCAAGGGTGAGGTAATTTACGCCTCGACGCGGCCATTCGATGATCCCGCGCTGCTGATCCATACAAGTTGGACGCCCAACGTGCCGAACGTGACTGTCAACCTGTATCAGGAGGGCACTGCGCCGGATGGAACACCGAGCTTGACGCTGGTGGACACTACCACGACCAGCAGCTGGGATGACTGGGCGCAGGGCTTCCGTTCCGACGGCGTGCCCAATATGAACTGTCCGGGCCAGGAAACTTCCGATCCCTACTTCTTTACATTGAAGAACAGCACCCAGTGGCTCGATACGAAAAATCGTGCCCTGCCGGCAAATTCCCGGTTCAAGTGCTACGACGGCATGCACATGTTCAATCAGCTGCAGCCGGCACCTTACGATGGGATGTACCAATTCCCCAGCGTGACGAGCCGCAATCCGAAGACAGGGAAGCAAAGCGGTACCAACTGCAAGATCTGCGGGCGGAATTCCGAGGATGACGGAGGCGAGGACGGCGGAATTCCCATGCTGCCCCCAGGCAAGTATGTAGTCGAAGTGGTCGTGCCCCCCGGCTACGAACTGGTGAAGGAGGAAGACAAGAACATTCTGATCGGCGACAACTACATTGCGCCGGTTACGCAGCAGTTCCCCGGCCTGGGCAACATCTTCATCCTGCCCGACCAGGCGGCGGTCAATGCCTTCTATAACCCCAACAATCCGCAGAACCCGACCACGGATCTGGGATCCACGCCCCGGCACGAGGGCGACACCGGCAGTGTCGAAACCTTCTGGCCTTGCGTCGGTGCCTTGCGCATCGTCCCCGACTACCTCAGCCTGTTTCCAGGCGCGCAGGAAGTGGCGCCGTTCGCGGGTGCGTCGCGGCATCTGTGCGACCGCAAGGAAGTCACGCTCACGGATCAGATGACCGTGCTGGCGAAGTTCTGGGTGTTCAGTTCAACGCACGTCGCCGCGCACTTCACCGGCTTCATGCTGGACGACTTCTCTTCGGAATTCGACCCGTATTCGCCGCAATTCGGCGAGAAGTTCGCCGTGCCCAACTTGCCGGTATCGATGAAAGATTTTGCCGGCAACGAAGTCGCCCGCGTGTATGCCGACCAGTGGGGAATCTTCAATGGCTTGAATTACTCCACCTGGGAAGTCAACCCGCCCAATCCGACTGGCTATGCGCCGACGATGATGGTCGCGTGCATGAACGACCCGGATATGCCGGACCCGGCGCATCCTGGACAGACGATCAAGGATCCTCTGTACAACCCGGCTTACAGCCAGTTCTGCTACGAGATCCCATTCATGCCGGGACAGACCCAGTACATGGACACGCCGGTGGTGCCGGTCCAGGCTTTCGCGGATGGATATAACCAGCCTGACTGCGCTTACCCGGATGCCACGCCGGCGATCTCGACGGTAACCGGCGATGCCAGCAACGGCGGCGCGGGCCCCTGGGTCCGTGCTGCGGGCAACCTCTTGACGATCAACGCTTTGGGCGACCAGCAAGTGCCAAACCATGCCTATAGTGGACCGGGGGCGAGCAAGCCCCCATACAACCAGAAGTTGATCCAGCGCCACTATGGTTTCGGGAGCCAGTGCACCAGCGTGGGCGGTAGCTGCGCTGCGGCTTCCAGCGTAATGATCGGCGGCGTACCTGCGCCGATCCAATCGTGGAGCGACAAGACGATCACGGTCACCGTACCTGCGTTGCCGTCTTCGGATCACGGGGAACTGGTGATCACGGCCGGTAACGGCAGGAAGTCCGTCGACACGGTCACCGTTACCATCGGCGGCAATGCGCCGACCTACGTCGCCGGAGAGAACGCAACGGGCAACGCCATCCAGGCCGCGATCGACAACGCCACCCCAGGTGACCTCATCATCGTGGGCCCAGGTGTCTACAAGGAGATGCTGCTGATGTGGAAGCCGGTCCGGCTGCAGGGCGTTGGCGCTGCCGCGGTGACGGTCAATGCCAATACCCACCCCTCGGGCAAGATGGATCCATGGCGCGCGCAGGTGAGCTGCCTGTTTGGCGTGTCACGCAACGGTGGTGCGATTTCGTCGACGAACCCCTTCGATCCGACGAATACCTACAACTGCCCCTCGACCATGCAACGTCGGATCGACCCGATACCACTTGAGCCAACCGTCGGATGGGACAATACGCTCAACGGTAATCTGGGAGAGCTTCTGATAGAGCCCACACTGATGGGTGCCTACGAAGGCGCGGCGATTACGGTTCTGGGGAAAGGCGTGCAAGACGTCAACGGACAGGCCGACCCCAACTGCACCGCAAATGGCATCTGCGTGCCGCTGACGGCAAGTGCGACGGATTGCGCAAACAATCCCAGCAACTTCCTCTGCAACCCATCGCGCATCGATGGCATCACCTTCACCAACAGCTCTCAAGGCGGCGGTGGCATCTTCCTGCACGGCTGGAACCACAACATGGAGGTCTCCAACAACCGCGTCTTCGGCAATGCAGGCACGCTCACGGGGGGCATCACGGTTGGCCAGGTGGAGGTCCCGGACGGGACCATCGGTGGCGCGGACGGTGTGACCCAAATTCCGTTCGGCTATAACACGAACGTGAACGTGCATCATAACTCGGTCACTTCCAACGCTTCCTACGGCGACGAAATCAATTCGACCACGCCTTCGTCGGCCGGCGGTGTGACCTTCTGTTCGGGTGCGGACAACTACCGCTTCAACTACAACTGGGTGTGCGGCAATATGAGTAGCGGTGACGGCGGCGGCGTCGCCCACTTTGGGTTCAGCGCGAACGGCGAGATCTCGCACAACCTGGTGCTCTTCAACCAGAGCAACAACCCCACGCTACCCACCTACGGCGGTGGCATTATCGCCCAAGGTGTGCCGCCGGATGGCACCTTCTGCGAGAACCAGACGGTCGACCTTGACTGCGCGCCGCAGCTTTCCGACGGCGCGGGCCCTGGCCTGAAGATCGATGGCAATCTCATCATCGGCAACACAGCGGAGAGTGGCAAGGGCGGTGGGCTGCGGCTGCAGATGATCAATGGCACCGATGTGCAACGCAGCCCCAACGATTGGACGAAGTGGTACCAGGTCCTCGTCACCAACAACATCATCGCGAATAACGTCGCTGGCTGGGCGGGCGGGGGTGTATCGATCCAGGATGCGGTGGCAGTCAACTTCATCAACAACACAGTCGTATCCAACGATGCGACCGCGTCGGCCGGCGTACTCTTCAACACGCCCGCAGCCACTCAGGCCAACGTACCGCCGCCGACGAACTGCACCACGGTGGGCGCGGAGACGACTTGCGATCCGATCACGACTTCGACCTACCAGCCGGCCGGCCTGGAGACGGCGCGCCACACGCCCAACTTCATCGCCGTGTTCAGCAATGCGGGCGTTACTTGTCCAGGAGGAACCTCGGCCTGTACGACGTTCTCGAACCCGGTGCTGTCCAATGACCTATTCTGGCAGAACCGCTCGTTCTACATCACGGTGGGTGACCTCAATCCGTCGATACCGGGCTTGCAGAACACTGTGAAGCTGAACCCGACGCTGAACCAGTCCAGGAAAACGACGGGCTATTGCGATCCCAAGGCTGTCTACTGGGACATCGGTGCCTTTGGCGACTCTGGACCGGGCACGCATGAGTCGGGCTTGACGCTCAAGCCGCAATTCTCGATCCTGACCAACGCCGGCGATTACCAGGGGGCAAGCAACCTGGGTTCCAACCCTGCGGTTGTCAGTCAGTACTGCAATGGCTCGCGTGTGCCGCCGGAAGGTGGTGGGGTTGGATTCGCCGTGCCTCCGGGTATCGCGGATACGGTCCTGCCCAACCCGCTCTTCGGCCTGATGCCGACGGCTACCCCGGATGAAGGCAACCAGTGGATCAATATGTCCTACGGACCGCTCTCCCTGGCCAATGYGAGCATCTCGTCTGGCAGCCCAGGCTACAACGTACCGCTTGGCAACTACGCCATCACGTCGGGTTCGCCCGCAATCGATACCGCCACCGATGCGGGCGCCCCGAAGTACGACTTTTTCGGTACCACTCGGCCGCAAGGAGGCAAGTTCGATGTCGGCGCCGTTGAGTTCGTAGCCAGCGCCGCGTCCAGCGCGACCCTGACGCCGCTCACGCGGGACTTTGGCAGCGTCGAACGGGGCGAGGCGGGACAGGTTTATGTCTTCACGCTGAAGAACACGGGCAGCGTACCGCTGACAAGCATTGCGAGCCCGGTGATCACGGTGGACAAGACGAACTACTTCATCGTTCCACAGCAGACGACGTGCGGCACCGTCAATCCGACCGCGGCGAACAGGGTCACTAGCCTGGCTCCGAACGGCACCTGTGCCATCGCCGTGCAATTCAGGCCTCCCGGCGCGGATGCAGCGAATTCCGCGCAGAACGGCACGCTTAGTATCACCGATGGGGCCGGTACGCAGACGTCGACCTTGACGGGAGTGGCAGCCCGTTGAATGCGTCCAGTTCGAAGCTAGAGAGGAAGGGGGCGCGGCATCTGCCGCCACCCCCGAGTCAAACAACCAGGACCAGGTGGCCGCCAGGGTGAAGGACGCGTATGTCCAGTCATGCAAGGAACTTACCGGGGATCGCGGTGCTGCTCGCGAGCAGCGTCTGGATGGGTGCAGCCTTGGCGGAATCGGCCTTCCCTTTGGAAGCCGCTCCGGCGATATCTGCTCGTGCGCCTTCGCCTTCGGGCCGGACCTCGCCCTATTCCCCGGTGAAGCTGCCCAAGAATGCGAAGATCTACTACGCGCTCTATGGGGGGGTCGGCGACCTGCACGTACGCCGAACCGCGTCGGGCAACTTGATTCGCTTTAGCTATCGCGTTACCGACCCGTGGATCGCCAGGGTGCTGGGCGACAAGAATGCGACACCGTACTTGCTCGGGCGAAGGAGCCAAGCCTTACTCCAGATTCCCGTCATGGATAAAATCGGCCAGCTTCGGCAGTCGGGCCCGTTGGCGGTCGGCCAGGAATACTGGATGGTGTTTTCCAATAAGGGCAATCTGATTAAAGCCGGGGACCGGGTCGATGTGATGATCGGTTCCTTTCATATCGACGGCCTGGTGGTTGAATGATCGCGCGCAAGCGCGATCCGTGAGGCATGGATCGAAGGGGGTGTGCTTATGAACCGATTTCTCTTCCTGGCGTTGGGCCTGGTTTCATTGGCGGCATCGGCCGGCGCGGCGACGGAAGCCGCGCCGGCGAGCCGGCTGACGGCGGCTCAAGTCGCCGACAAGAATGTGGCGGCACGCGGCGGGCTTGAGGCCTGGCGTGCCGTTAGCACCCTGACCATGTCAGGCCAGCTCGACGCTGGGGGCAAGAAGGATGTGAAGCTGCCGTTCGTGGCGACCATGAAGCGGCCGCACAAGAGCCGGTTCGAAGTCCGCTTTGAGCAGCAGACGGCCCTGCAGGTCTACGACGGCAATCAGGGGTGGAAGGTCAGGCCCTTCCTGGGACGCAACGATGTCGAGCCTTACACACCTGCTGAGGCCAAGTCCGCCGCTGCCTCGGCAGAACTGGACGGTCCGCTGGTCGACTACGCCAGGAAGGGCACCAAGGTCGAGTTGCAGGGCATGGGGTCCGTGGAGGGGCGCCAGGCCTACATACTCAAGCTGACGATGAAAGACCGTACGGAACGGCGCTTGTGGGTGGACGCAACGAGTTTTCTTGAGCTGAAGATGGACGGCGAACCCCGCAAGCTGGACGGCAGAATGCACAACGTTGCCGTCTACTATCGCGATTACAAGACGGAGGGAGGGCTGAAGATTCCGCATGTCCTGGAGACCGTAGTCGAAGGCGTCACAAAAACCCGCCAGATGACCATTGAACATGTAGCGCTGAATCAGCCAGCAGACGATGCAATGTTCGCGAAGCCGCAACTGGCGTCGGCCAGAGTACCCGGCAAGTAAGGGGATAGGGGGGGCTATGACTATAAGAGGGATCGCGGGGGTGCTCGCCGTTTGTATCTCGGCGATGGCGCTGGCGGGGGACCCAGTCACGGCGCCCGATTTGAGCGTGGCCCAGATCATAGAGAAGAACGCCGTCGCAAGGGGAGGGCTTGAGTCCTGGCGGAAGATCCAGACCATGGTCTGGGTTGGGCACGTGGAGAGCGCGAATGCGCCAGCACATTTTGTGCTGGCGATGAAACGTCCCAACAAAACGCGCCTGGAGATCACAGCGCTCAATCAGATAGCTGTGCGTGTTTTTGACGGTAGCCATGGCTGGAAGCTCCATCCGACCCAGGGCGGCAAACCGAATCTGCAACCCTACACGATGGAGGAGGTGAAGTTCGCGCATGACGAGCAGGTCATCGATGGGCAACTCATGGACTACCAGGCCAAGGGTAACGCCATTACGCTGGACGGCGTCGATGAAGTCGAAGGGCACAAGGCGTACCGCCTTGCCATCAGGCTGCCGTCAGGCGCGAACCGCCGCTTGTGGATCGACGCGAAGACATTCCTGGAGATCAAGTACGACCGCGAATCCCGTAACGTCCTTGGCCAGCCGCACGCTGTCTCGGTGTTCTACCGCGACTACAGGTCCATCGGTGGATTGCAGGTGCCGTGCACTATCGAGAGCGGCGTGGCGACGGCACAGGCAACGGATAAGCTCGTGATCGACGAGGTCTCGTACAATCCGTCGCTGGGAGACTGGATGTTCGCCAAGCCCGGCACGCCGAGACAGGACACGCCGGTTTCGATAGATGCCGAGGCGCGGCCAGGGTCCGGCGGCATGGTCCGGCGGACCCCATAGTGATGGCCCGGGAACGACTCGGTCCGGACACGGTGACGATGCGTCCGGCCGGCGGGAGCGGGGCCCCCTCGTCAGGGAGGAGGCTTGGTGTCCGTGGTCCGGTTATCGCGAGCGGGCGACGAACTGGCCTGTGTCGGCTCCTTGCGAGCCTCTTGCTCGCCGTGGTCGCGCTCAGCGGCCCGGCCAGCGCCGCTTCGGCAACGGATGCTGGCGCAGCGATCTTCCAGCGCGGCGTGCTGCCTTCGGGCGAACCGCTCCAGGCGATCCGCGACAGCGGCATGCGCATGCAGGGTGCCGCCGCGGCCTGCGTCAATTGCCATCGGCGCAGCGGCCTTGGCGCCAAAGAGGGCTTTGGCACCGTCCCACCGATCACCGGGCGGTATCTGTTCCACCCGCGCGCCCAAAACCTGGAGGACCTCGACCTGCCCTACGTCGAGGGCATGCGGGCCGATCGCGATCCGTATACCGATGACACCATCGCCAGAGCCATCCGCGAAGGCCTCAACTCGGAAGGCAAGCCGCTAAATTACCTGATGCCCCAGTTCGCGCTGAACGATGCCGACATGGCTGCGCTGATCGCTTATCTGAAGCGGATGGACCAACGAAGGCCGCCCGGGGTCACGGACACGGTACTGCACTTTGCTACCATCATCACGCCGGATGCGGATCCTGTGAAGCGCCGCGGCATGCTGGATGTGCTCGAGCACTACTTCGCCGACAAGAACACATTTCCGCTCGGGCCGACTCCGGCGCTGCGCGCCTCGCGCAAGATGATGTTTATGGTCAATCGGCGCTGGCAGTTGCACGTCTGGGAGCTGACCGGCCCGGAAGCGACCTGGCAGGATCAACTGAAGCGGCATTTGGCTGCGGAGCCGGTCTTTGCGGTGGTGTCCGGCCTCGGTGGCAAGAATTGGGCGCCGGTCCATGCATTCTGCGAGCAGGAAGCCGTGCCTTGTCTGTTTCCGAATGTCGAGGTACCGGTCAACAACGACACTGACTTTTATTCACTGTATTTCTCCGGCGGCGTGTTGCTGGAGGCGGAGCTGATTGCCAGGCGGATCCTCGATGGGGACAGCGGCAAGGTAGTGAAGTCGGTGCGGCAGATCTATCGCGCCGGTGACAGTGGGGAGTCGGGTGCAAAGGCGCTCGCCGCCGCGCTGAAGCGGCACGGTGTCGTGGTGTCGAGCCACATTCTCGCGCCCGGCAAGGACGTTGCTCAGGCGCTGCGCGGCGCATCGAGCGAGGAGGCGCTCATGCTGTGGCTGCGCCCGGTCGATGTCGCAACGCTCGCAAGCGTGCCGCCGCCACGCGCCGACGTGTTCATGTCGGGCCTGATGGGCGGGCTCGAGCGCGCGCCGTTGCCGCCAAGCTGGCACGCTGTAACGCGCCTCGCCTATCCCGTCGACCTGCCGGAGCGCCGACGCGTCCGTGTCGACTATGCGCTCGGCTGGTTTGCGATCCGGCATATTCCGGTCGTCGCCGAGCAGACGCAGGCAGACACTTTTCTCGCCTGTGGCCTGCTCGCGGAAACACTGAGCCACATGGTGGGTACCTTCGTGCGCGACTATCTGGTGGAGCGCGTCGACGACATGATCGAGCGCCGAATCATCACCGGCTATTATCCGCATCTGACGCTTGGATCGGGCCAGCGCTTTGCGTCCAAGGGGGGCTACATAGTTCGGTTTGCGGAGCCGGAGCGAACACGGCTGGCCGCCGACGGAGAGTGGATTGTGCCGTAGGCAAGCATCCTGGTGAACTCCCGCTCTGAGGGGACTTGGCGTAGTCAAAGTCCGCCAGACTTCCCGTCAAGAGAACTTGGTGATTTTCCCTACCTCCATAGTAGGGAGTTGACTCATACCACGTTTCATCGCCGGCTCGCACAATTCAAGCGTGGGCAGCAGCGAGGACGTGTAATCGGATGCGTTCGGCACCGTCCGATCTGTTGCTGCAACGTGTCGACAATTGTAGAGGGGGTTTTCCATGGGAACGTTCAAAGAGCGATGGGGCAGGGCGTTGGTATCGGCCTTAGTGGCCGGGAGCGCAATCGTTGTGGTGGCACCCCATGCCATCGCGCATGACGGGGCCGATCCGCATGCTCACCACCACATGATGCGTGATACGCGCACTTCAACCGCGGACTATCCGCTACCCTCCGTGATGCTGGTGCGAGACGATGGCCGGACCGTCTCCCTGAAGAACGAACTGGACGATGGCCGCCCAGTGGTCCTGACGTTCATCTATACCACTTGCACATCCATTTGCCCGGTGATCAGTCAGACGCTCTCGCAATTGCAGGGCGAGCTCGGCCCGGACCGGGACAAGGTGCACATGGTGTCGATCTCGATCGACCCGGAGCAGGATACGCCGTCGCGCCTGCGGGAATATGCGGCGAGGTTCGCAGCGGGTCCCGAATGGCAGCACTACACCGGTGCTATTGCTGCGAGCATTGCAACGCAGCGGGCGTTCAACGTCTATCACCAGGACAAGATGAACCACGCTCCCGTGGTGTTTCTGCGCGCCGCACCTGGTAATCCATGGCTGCGGGTCGACGGCTTTGCTACCGCCGACGAGTTGCTGCAAGCGTACCGGAAGCTGATCGCAACCAACTGAATGCGCGGGTCGATCCCCGGCACCGCACGCACGCCGGAGGCCGACGCGTTGATTGCCGATATCGACAGCGGCCGGCTGACGCCGTTGTTCGACACGTGGTTTGTCAATCCCGATCAGGCGAGCTCAGCGATCTCCGCGCTGTACCTGCCGAATCAACGCGGCTCGCGACGGATCGCGGCGTTTCCGGATTTCCTGGCCGCGCTCCCCGGGCCGACGCATCGCCCGGGGTGATGGCCCGGGCGGTGCCCGCTCAGTTTGCAGATTGCGCGGGCGCGAGCAGTTCCGCGAGTGCCTGGCGGAAAAGCTCGGGCTTGCCGAAGTAGCGTCCCAGGTGAAGCCGTGACAGCTTGCCGTCTTTCTCAATGGCCAGTGTCGGATAGCCTCGGCCGCCCAGTGCTTCAAGCAGGACCTGCGTATCCTTGAAGTGCTCGGTTACATTGGGCATGGCTGCATCGTAGGCTTTCGCGAACGCGCCGGCGTCCAGCCCGAGCTCGACGGCAATGCCGATCAGTTGCTCGCGCTCGGAAATGTGCCGGCCTTCCACGTAGTACGCAGTCTGAAGGCGTTTGAGCATGCGGATCCCCGCGCCCGCCACAGACTCCGCCGCCAGCATCGCCGCCGTTGGCGGTGCGGAATCGAGCTCCACGTCATAGTCGAACTGGGTGCCTTCCTGGTACGCCCTGCCAAATTTCTGGCCGCTGAGCGCGGTAATGCGCTCCTCATGCGGGCGGACGAAGTCGCGCCACTCGGTCGACATCTTTTGTGCCTGATCGCCCGCGAGCATGCCGCCGCTGTGCGCCACCACCTTCAGACCTTCGGTCTCGTCGGCCACTGACACGAGCGGCGCCATGCCGTAGCACCATCCGCAATATGGATCGTAGACATAGTGAAGGGTTGCCTGCTTGTCCATGTGGATTCTCCTGGTTCAACGCGATGCGTTTGTGATGCAGGAAGGTTAGGTTCAATCGCAGGTCGATTGAATGGGATCAGCACGCAACCCAGCGTTGCGTCGGGCGCAAAGCGATGTGCGAGGGGGCATCGTGTCCTTCTCTGCAAAGCGGTGTTGCTTGGCCGCCCCTATTACGCTATCGCGGGCTGCCTTCTACCATTCCGCCATGTACTCACTTAGCGGAGCAGGAAATGGAAGCGAATGTATCCCTTGGAAGCCGGCCGGCGTCGCCCATTGCCGCGGATGGCATTGCACCTGCGGGAACGCGCAAGGCGCTGGTGATCGGCGGTTCGTTGGGCGGCATGTTCGCGGCGACCGCGCTGCGCGCAGTGAGGTGGGACGTGGAGGTATTCGAACGGTCGCCGTCCGATCTGACGAGCCGTGGTGGCGGCATCGTCCTGCAGCCAGAGGTGGTACGGGCATTCTCGTTTGCGGGTGTCGAACCGCACGGGGCGCTCGGCGTTCGCTCGCATGACAGGCTCTATCTCGGCCGTGATGGCGGCATTCGCCGCCGGCAAAGCATGCCGCAGACCCAGACATCCTGGAACACGCTTTACTCCGCACTGCTCAGGAGTTTCCCGGCCGAGCACTATCATCGCAATGCGCCACTGACCGGCGTGGGACAGAACGATCGCAGCGTGATTGCCACGTTTGCCGACCGGCGCCGGGTTGAGGGTGACCTGCTGATTGGTGCCGACGGGGCGAACTCCACGGTGCGACGGCTCATGCTCCCGGACGTTGCACCGACCTACGCAGGCTATGTGGTCTGGCGCGGCCTGATCGAGGAAGATCAATTGCCCGACACCGCCAGGCCGTTGCTCTATGAGAATTTCGTGTTCCAGCATGACCCCGAATCGATGATGCTGCAGTACATGGTCCCGGGCGTCGACGGTTCCACAGCCCCAGGACACCGTCGCTTCAATTGGCTTTGGTACCTGTTGGCGGCGCCCGGCGCCGAGCTCGATGGCGTCCTGACCGACCGCGACGGAAAGCGCCGCAGTCATTCCGTTCCCCCTGGATCGCTCGCGGTTGAGCAGGATAGCTGGATACGGCAGATGGGCGCCGCGCACGCCAATCCCGCGTTTCAGGCGTTGATCGAGAACACTGGCGACATCTTCGTCCAGAAGATTCAGGATCTGCAGGTTCCCCGCATGCGGTTCGGGCGAGTACTGCTGACTGGCGACGCCGCGTTCGCTCCGCGCCCCCATACCGCCGGCAGTACCGCCAAGGCGGCTGCCGATGCGGTGTCCCTTGCCGTGGCGCTGGCGGATGCACAGGATCCTGATGCGGCATTGACGACCTGCCGACCAGCCGCAGATCGACGTGATTCTGCTCAACTATCCCGACCTTGAGTTCAACGAGTTCGGTGCGCGTGGTATCGGGGAGATCGGCATTACGGGCTTTGCCGCGGCGGTGGCCAATGCGGTCCATCACGCCACGGGAAAGCGCGTGCGTGACCTGCCGATCACCATGGAAAAGCTGATGAGCATGCCAGGCGGAACCGCTTGCTGAGCGGCGGCCCTGCACTGGATGTTGCGGAGCGGAGGAGAACCGGTTAGGCGCAACGAGTCAAGTCCGGAAGATAGCGCCGTCGACGACGAGGGCGTGCGCGAGCATCCTCGCCACACCCAGATGTTCCCGGTTCTCTCCGAGACTGAAGTCGAAAGGGTCCGCCGCTTTGGCAGACTGTGCCACTCTGCCGAAGATGAATACCCGTATACCGTGCCGGCACTCTCTGGCCAGGAATGTTTGTCCTGCTTTCCGGAAAAGTGCGGATAGTCGGGCGCGATCTTGCGCGACATCCACTGAACGTTGTGGAGGATGACCATGTTGGCGACCAACTGGTTGTACCTGATCACCTTGCGCTGTTCATGTCGCAGATTTTCGGCGATGATCCCATCGCCACCAAACATCAACCACTGCGCGAAGTCATTGAACTGCTCACTCTTGTTCGTCGCGGCATGTCGGGACACGCCAGCGCCGTGGCGGCCCTAGCGCGATTTGGCTCGGCCGCGCGGGGCGACCCTATCTATGACGCCGGCGTGCAGCTAGGCAAGCTGCTGCGCACCGCGTTCCTTGCCGACTACTTCGTCAATGCCGGGTTCCGGCGTGAGCTGTTACGCGTGCTTAGTCGCGGCGAGGCGGTCAACTCGCTAAAGCGGGCGATCTATACAGGCCGAGTCGCACCCACGCAGGCTAGGCGCGCCGACGAGATGCAGGCCGTCGCCGACGCGCTAAGCTTGCTGGCTAACATCGTGATGGCGTGGAATACCGCTCAGATGCAGACAGTGCTCGATCGGCAAGTGAACCGACGGCAGCCCGTACCACCCGAGTCGTTCGGGCGAATCGCCCAACACGGCTAGAGGGCATCAATCTCCGGGGTGTCTTCCGCTTCCCAGTTGAGCGCTACGTCGGACAACTACTGCAGTCACAAACTGCACCCAATACAAGCGCTGCGGGCTGAAATCGAGCTCGCAATGACGCCGTTTGCGGTTGATCGATGGCCCAACAGAAATCCTCTATTAATCAATAGTTTACGAGGAACCGTCCGCGCTGATGCTGGGCTTGCGAACCGTCGCAAATTGCACCGAAATCAAAGCTACCCCTACAGGGCGAACTGGACGCCGAGCGCCAGGCTCACGCGGCCGCGCAGGCACGTCACGAGGAGGGAACCCGCCAGGTCGAGGCGCTTGAGCGGCAGTTGCAGGAGTTGTGTACCCAATTGCCGAAACGTAGTCGGATCCAGATCCGTGGGACGCCGAAAGCTGCCGCCATCAGCTGGATGGCGGCCACTCTTCTCAATATTGGGATTGATAAAACCCAATTTGGGAGATAACATTCCCTCTATGGGATCCTCCTTTGCCGATGCACTATTTACCAAGTCCCAGCAACGGGTGATGGCCGTGCTGTTTGGGGCACCCGACCGCTCATTTTATGCGAACGAGATTGTCGCACTCGCCCAAGCCGGAGTTGGCGCCGTCCACCGGGAACTCGCCAAGTTGGAAAGTGCGGGCCTGATTACGTCCCATCGGGTCGGTAATCAGCGGCACTATCAAGCCAACCGGCAAGCCGCGATCTTTGAGGAATTGCGAAGTATCATCAGCAAGACTCTAGGGATCGGCGAGATCCTGCGAGAGGCATTGCAGCCCCTGTGGGCCCATGTTGCACTGGCCTTTGTTTTTGGATCGGTGGCGAAGGCTTCCGACCACGCGGGCAGCGACATCGATGTGCTAATCATCGCTCAGGATCTCACCTTCGGTGAAGCGCTCACGGCATTGGACCGCGCCAGCGAGCGCCTAGGCCGGAAGGTAAATCCCACCGTCTTCAGCCCGGAGGAATTCGTCAGGCGAGTCCAAGAGGGGCGTGCGTTCGTGATGCGCGTGCTTGACCAACCGAAGATCTTCGTCAAAGGCAATCCGGATGAGCTCGAATCCCTCGCCCGAACTGCAAAATCTTGAACGCGTCAAGAAGCTGAAGGCCGAGCCTTCTGACGCGAGAGAGTGCGCCGCGTTGTTGCGCTCCGCCGAAATTCGCTTGGAGGATGCACAGAATTCGTCCCTTTCAATCGAGAGCCAGTTTGATCTGGCGTATAACGCGGCCCACGCAGCCGCGCTTTCGGCATTACGCCAGCATGGCTACCGCTCGGATAACCGCTATCTGGTTTTTCAATGCCTGCAGCACACTCTCCACTGGCCGGCGGAGCGATGGCGCTTGCTCGACGTCGCGCATTACAAGCGGAATCTCGCAGAATACGAAGGAGATCTGACGGTTGACCAAGCCTTCGTGAACGAGTTGATTGCTGTTGTCAAGCAATTGGTGGATGCCGTGCGCGGATTATTGGCTAATTGAAGGGGACGCGGCGGACAAACTCGGCGTGGAAAGCGACGAGGCAGGACTGCTAGCTCTGCAAGTCGATCAAAAGTGGGTCCAATCGTGAACAGGGAAGGAACGTCGGATTGACTGCCGGTATCTTGGCGTGACCCCCAAAACACGAGCAGGAGCCCGGGGAAGCGCCACCGCCAGGCAGCATTCTCCGCACTGGCAAGAAACGCGAGCACATCGGAGTGTTAGTGGACCAGACCGGCATTCATGTCGCAGAGTATTTGACCGAGCTGCCGCTGGCGTGTCACCCTCGGTATCTACAATGACTTGCAAAGTGATCCGCATGGCCGCCTCCCACGCATGTCCGGGCAGCCAGTCTATGCCGGAATCTCTTGCAAGCGATCATTAGCGGTCCGGCGGTCGAAGCGCCGATCCAGCCAAACCAGCCATTGGTCGACCTCGTCGCGTAACTCGTCCAGCACGATTGGGCCCTCGCGCAGCGACTCGATCCACTCGAGGAACTCGTATTCGCTATGCCAATGGCCTGGCGCTGGGGGCGCGGGTCGAAGTGGAGTGCATGGCTGTCTTTGCTGGCTGAGCGCTGCCCGGCGTATTGCTCCCGAGCCAAATCGCGTATGCTTCGCCTTGCCTCGCGCGGGCGCAGGAAGGTCTTGCGTCCGACGTTTCCCCAATGCACTTCCCCTGCGGGGGGATTGCCGATCTCCACGTGCCACGGCTAGCCTTGCAGGGTGCAATGCCGCTTGAATGAGCACACTCACATGACCGCATTTCCTACAGTATCCCGATCGGTCACCGGCCACGGTCAATCCTGCATCCCCACGGTTGACCAATGCTAAATCTGGACCTGCGCTCCATGTCGGCGATGACGGGAATGATCAATATCGCCCTGGGCATCATCCTGCTGGCCTTTCGCCGCGCCTATCCTGCCTCCATCAAAGGGTTGCTGGCCTGGGCGCTGGCACCAATGCTTTGCGCGCTTTCCACCGCCGTCTATGCGATGGACGGGCAGTGGCCGGCCGTGCTCGTCGCGCTTGGCGGTAACGCGCTGCTGCTTTCGGGCTGCGCACTGTTCTACTTCGGCAGCCAGCGCTTCTACGGTGTGCCATGCACCTGGAAATGCTGGCTCGCCCTGGGCATTGGCTGCCTGGCTGGCATCACCTGGTTCCTGCTGGTCCAACCCGACTATCGGATCCGCGTGTTGTTGCTTACCACGGTGCTGGCGGCAATATGCCTGACCCATGCGCGGATGACCTGGCAGCACGGCCGGGGTTTTGCGCCGCGCTTCGTGGCAGTTGTCCTCGCTTTCCAGGGGCTGGTCCTGCTGATGCGGGCAGCGACGACGCTTTTTCAAGATGCCGTCAATACTCCGCGGTTTTCACCTTCGGCTATTCAGACCACGTACATTGCAGCGTATTGCTTCGCGTCGCTGTTCGTCTGCCTTGGCCTGCTGCTGACCGTGAGCGAGCGGTTGCGCGCGCAATTCGAGTACCTGGCACAGCGCGATGACCTGACAGGGGTACTGAACCGCCGGGCTGTGCTGCACGCAGGTAGTAGTGAACTGAAGAACCGGCGCGGCAGCGGCCAGCCACTGTCGTTGCTGCTGATGGATATCGACCACTTCAAGCGCATCAATGACCAGCACGGACACCTGGTAGGTGACCGCGTGCTGGCTCATTTCGCACAAACCGTGGGCCGGGCGCTGCGCAACACGGACTATCTCGGCCGTTTTGGCGGCGAAGAGTTTGTCGTGCTGCTGCCGCATACCGGCATGGAGGCCGCGCTTGCCATGGCCGAGCGCGTGCGGCAGGCAGTGGAGCAGCAATCGGCCATCGCGGGGCAGCCCGGCTGCACGGTAAGCCTGGGGTTGGCCAGCATCGAGGCCGGGGAAGCGACCCTTGACGAATTGCTGGCGCGTGCCGATTCGGCGCTGTATCGCGCCAAGGCTGATGGGCGCAACCGTGTTGAGCCAAGCTGAGTCGGGGCTCCCGGGCAGACGGTCCAGCATTTCCGCGTCTGATCATGCAAAAAACGGGCGAAAAAGGGCCGCATGCATCGAGATCACCCCACCAACAAGAGGGTCAGTCGTCGGTTGGCTATTTCGTGATGAGCCCTTTAGCTTGCAGCCAGGCCAGCCAGGCCTGGTCCTCAATCTCATACGAGCCACGGGACTCCTTCCACACGATCTCCCTTTCGCGTAGTGCATCCATTGCGTTCTGCACCGTGCCCGCGCTGACCGAAACATCGCTGGCCACCAGTGCTTTGTAAGCCGTCATTGCGTTCTCGCCAAACGGCGAAAATTGCCCAGATTTGGCACTCATCACCCGCACTACGGCTTGCTGCAAAGGCGTTAGGGAATCGTAGTCGCTTTCGACGTCCTGCCAAACCCGATCCTGGACCAGGTGTGCATCATCCCGGAGCCGCTCGCTGAGGTTCTGGGAGTTCTGCGCGAGCGCTATCTCGCCGATCAGGCTGCGGAGCAATTCGGGACGATGCCCGAGCATTTTGAAGGCCTCGTAGACCGCGGCTGGGTCCAACTGGTTGTCGGCGGCGAGCGCACGGTTCACGCTCGCCGTGTATTCGTCGGTGAACTCGCGCTCCAGCAGGGGGAAGGGCGTCACGCGTGAGCCGTAGAACGGCATCCTCGCGTTCATCACAAGGTGAGCGAGTTTGTCGCGACTGGAGCCCGTGAACGCGAGCATCAGATTCGGAGCCGCCCCGGACAGGTTCATGGCATCGCGAGCGGCCTTCAGGCCAAACATCGCCTCCAGCCCCGGCGCTGTGGTGAGAGCGTGCTGCGCCTCATCCACGATCAGCAGGACCGGCTTCCTGGCTGTCTCGTGCAGCGCCTCGAGCGCCTGCGTCAACGTGACCCCCGATGGCAGGCCGGTGACAGACAGGTCCAAACCGAGCGTCCCCAAGACGGTAACCTTTGTCAGCCCGATCGCTTTTGCCGCCTTCGTAACAACGCCGTCGTAATCGGCAATGCAATGCTTGATCGCGTCGGCGATCAGCTCAGCGGGGTCATGGGCTTTGTTCGACCACAGGTCGACATAGACGGTCGCCCAGCCACGGTGTTCGGCGGCGGGGATGAGGTCTTCCCGCAGGAACGTAGACTTGCCCACGCGCCGTTGCGCGGCAAGAAATAGGCCGGAGCGCGCGTCCAGCAGGCCCTCGCCGGAGAGGGCAGAGCAAAAGCTCGCCGCTAGCGCCGGGCGGCGGAATGTGTATCTTGCAGAGGAGGCGGAGACCCTCATAAGTGCTTCATGATGCAATTATCGTCATTTATTTTTGCACAATAAATTATCGTTTGCAAATAAATTACGATAAGTGTACCAGGAGGCTCTTTTGGATCTGCGCTTGAAGGAGACCGCTTGCAGGAACGCGCCGAAGCCACCGAGCGCCGCGCGCTGAACGAGATCGACCAGGAGCGCACGCTGCACCAGAAGGCCGAGCAGGCGGCGGTGGACCTGCGCACCGAGCTGGCGGCGGTGCAGGCGAGGGCGCAAGACGTCGCCGCGGCCGGCGTGGAAGAGCGGACGCGGCTGCAGGCCGAGCGCGACACGCTCAACCGGCGGCCAACCGAGCGCTAGTGACCGTCTATGTGCTTAAGGCAACCTAAAGACGCTTTGGGCATACCGGCATCCAGGCCAGAGACGACCGCCGGCGCAATGACCAGCGGGCGGCAAGCACCCGCCGTTTGGCCTTTCCGGCACTCCGCCTACATCACCCGGTGCGCGAAATGCCCGCGCCGCGCGTCGGCCATCAGGTCGACGAACTGCTCGGTGCTCATGTGCACCAGTTCCTGGTGGTCGCCCGCTTCGAAGTAGACGTCGGGATGCGTCAGCAGGCTGTCGTCGAGCCAGGTCTGCGTGCCGTATGCCATCCCGACCGGCGGGATCGCGCCGCGGTCGCAGTCCCTGAACACTTCGCGCACGCCATCCTCACGTGCGAGCGACAGCTTGCGGCCGGTCTGCTCGCAGAGCTCCGACAGTTTCAGGTGATGGGTGGCAGGGATCACGGCTGCGATGTAGCCCCTGTCGTCTTCCAGCAGGACGGTCTTGGCAAGTCGGTCTCCGGGAATGCGCGCAGCCTGCGCAGTGGCCATGCTGCTGGGGCTGTAGGGGTGACGAACGGTGTCGAACCGGCTCTGCTTGTTGCTTAGGCATCTCGCCAGCGTGGTAGCCATGGTCATGATTGCAACCCCCGACGCGCTCATCGCGACAGTTGATGCTAGTAACTATAGGTCACGCGTTGGCCTGCACGGGACTTATGCCGTGGCGTTTCCTGAGTCGTCGTCGGCGCAAATACGCCTTTCCCGGTGTAACCGACGCTGCTTCAACACGACTTTGTCCATTGGAGCATGCTTGAGAGGATGATGCGCGCCGGATCACTCAAGGATGCAGGCAGCGAGCGGCTGCGCGCGCAAGTTGCCGAAGGGACGTGCAGCAGTCACGAGGTTAATGCGCATCATTGAGTTGGCGACATTGCGTTCTAGTATGGAGGGGTCAACTGTGACGTCCGACTCCAGTTTGGAATCCGGACACTGTCCCTGAAGACTAATCTCCACTGAGGGCGAAGAGTTACAGGATGGTCTTACGTTGAGTACAAGGTGTTACGTTTAGTACAAGCGACCAAAGGAGACACGCATGACGACCGAAGCGAAGTGCCCGTTTCTTAATCCCGCAGGCGCCGGCCGATCAATCCGGGAGTGGTGGCCAGAACGGCTTAATCTGCACATTCTGCGCTTGAACTCCTCCCTGTCCGATCCGATGGGCAAGGACTTTAACTACGCGAAGGAGTTCAAGAGCCTCGACCTGGCGGCCGTGAAGAAGGATCTCCAGGCGCTGATGACCGATTCGCAGCCCTGGTGGCCGGCGGACTTCGGTCACTACGGTCCGTTGTTCATCCGCATGGCATGGCATGCCGCCGGCACGTACCGTATCGGCGATGGGCGCGGCGGCGCCGGGGCCGGCCAGCAGCGCTTCGCGCCTACCAACAGCTGGCCTGACAACGTCGGTCTCGACAAGGCGCGCAGGCTGATCTGGCCGATCAAGCAGAAGTACGGTCGAAAGATTTCATGGGGCGACCTCATTATCCTCACCGGCAACGTCGCGCTGGAGTCGATGGGGTTCAAGACCTTCGGGTTCGGCGGCGGCCGAGTGGACGTCCATGAGCCGGACGAATCCGTCTACTGGGGGCACGAAACCGAGTGGCTCGGCGACAAGCGTTACACCGGCGACCGGAACCTCGAGAATCCGCTGGCTGCGGTGCAGATGGGCTTGATCTACGTGAATCCGGAAGGCCCGAATGGCAACCCGGATCCCATCGCGGCAGCGAGGGATATCCGCGAGACGTTCGCCCGCATGGCGATGAACGACGAAGAGACGGTTGCGCTGATCGCAGGCGGCCACGCCTTCGGCAAGACCCACGGCGCAGGTCCCGCGTCCCATGTGGGGCCCGAGCCCGAGGCCGCCGGCATAGAGGAACAGGGCCTCGGGTGGCGTAGCAGCTTTGGCGCGGGCACGGGCGGTGACAGCATCGGCAGCGGCCTGGAGGTCATCTGGACCACCACGCCGACGAAGTGGAGCAACGACTACTTCAAGCACCTGTTCGAATACGAATGGGAACTGACGAAGAGCCCGGCCGGCGCGCATCAATGGAAGCCGAAGGGCGACGCAGGTGCCGGCACCGTGCCCGATCCGGCCGACCCGTCGAAGCGTCGTTCGCCATCCATGCTGACGACCGACCTCTCGCTGCGGTTCGATCCGGCCTACGAGAAGATCTCGCGCCGGTTCTATGAGAATCCGGAGCAATTGGCCGATGCGTTTGCCCGGGCATGGTTCAAGCTGACCCACCGCGACATGGGGCCGCGCGCACGTTATCTCGGCCCGGAAGTCCCGAAGGAAGAACTCCTCTGGCAAGACCCCATCCCGGCGGTCGACCACCCGCTGATCGACGCCCAGGATGTTGCCGCGCTCAAGGGCAAGGTGCTGGCTTCGGGGCTGACCGTCCCGCAACTGGTGTCGACCGCCTGGGCGTCAGCCTCGACGTTCCGCGGCTCAGACAAGCGCGGCGGCGCCAACGGCGCCCGTATCCGCCTCGCGCCACAGAAGGCCTGGGACGTCAACCAGCCGGCCGAGCTGGCGAAGGTGCTGGCCACTCTCGAGGGCATCCAGAGCGAGTTCAACAAGGCCCAGACCGGCGGCAAGAAGGTCTCGCTGGCCGACCTGATTGTGCTGGCCGGGTGCGCGGGTGTCGAGCAGGCGGCGAAGAATGCCGGCCACAATGTGACGGTTGACTTCACGCCGGGACGCATGGACGCCACGCAGGAGAATACCGATTTGGAGGCCATGGCCGTGCTCGAACCGATCGCGGACGGTTTCCGGAACTACCTCAAGGACAAGTACCCGATCCCGTCCGAGGCATTGCTGGTCGACAAGGCGCAACTGCTGACGCTGACAGTGCCGGAGATGACGGTGCTGGTGGGCGGCATGCGCGTGCTGGACGCCAACGTCGGCAAATCGCAGCACGGTGTCTTCACGAAGCGCCCAGGGACGCTGACCAACGACTTCTTCGTGAACCTGCTCGACATGAACACGGAGTGGAAGCCCGTGTCGGACGACAAGGACGTGTTCGAAGGACAGGACCGCAAGACAGGTGGGCCCAAGTGGACCGGCACGCGTGTCGATCTCATCTTCGGCTCGAACTCCGAGCTTCGGGCCGTGGCTGAGGTGTACGGCGGTGCGGATGCCCAGGAGAAGTTCGTCCACGACTTCGTCGCGGCCTGGAACAAGGTGATGAACCTGGACCGCTTCGAACTGGCGTGACCTTGGTGGCCAGGCTTTGACCGCCGGCTTCCAAAACAAGAAAGCCAGTCTCACGACTGGCTTTCTTGTCATGGCCTCACTCGGCGGACATCAAGCAAACAAGTCTTGCCCGATGAATTCTCCAGGTTTGGCACCAGGTGGACAGGCGAATAAGCTGTATTTCGGTGCAACTTTCGGCAAACGAGCTGCAGACGCAGCATTATTCGTAGCTTGCGGATTGGCGTTTTTCTACAACAGGCACCGCGCGGCGCATAGACACCATGCGATGCTGCGCAGGCGCGTGTTCGTCACACTGCGGCCCGTCATACATCGTAGCCGCCACATCTTGGAATTTGGTTTTTCTAACCCGCTGCTTATTTGACTTTTCGTTAAGCGTTTGCTGACTTGCATGGCTAGAATCACGCGGTTGTACAACGTTTCGAATAATTTCTCCCGTCCGTATGAGCATTACCGACATCACGCTAGGCTCGATCCTGGCCGACCTGCATATGACCTCGCGCTCGCTGACGACAGCCGAATACTCGTACCTTGCCCACCTTCGGCTGCAGGTTGTGACGGGGCACGCGGATCTCTGGACTACGCTTGAGGCCGCTGGGGTACCGTGCAATGAGCGGCGATTGTCGCCAGAGGTGTTGTTGGCATTGACGACTCTTGGACAGCTGCCGGTGCATTGATGTTTGGATTTCCTGGTCGGAGGATTGGAGGCGTCGACCCATCGCCAGAGCAGAAAATCACCGCTTTGCCGCTTGGTCAGCCTCGCTTTCGCGCCGTCTTCCAAACCGCAACCGGCGACTTTCGGGCGACCGGGTGCGCTTCCTGCCGGCATGCGCTAGACTAGCTAGGTGAATTAGCTAGGGGGGTGCATATGCTGACCATCAACATGCACGATGCCAAGAGCCAGCTCTCGAAGCTGGTGGAAGCGGCCTGCGCGGGTGAGGAGGTGATCATTGCGCGCAACGGCCATCCGGCCGTCAAGCTGGTCCCGATCAATGTGGTGGACGTGTCCAAGCGCATCGGCGGGGGCAGGGCCATCCTGGGGAGCCTCGACAGCATGTCGCTGGAGGAATTCAACGCCAGTGACGCCGAGATTGAGGCGTCGTTTTTCGAGGACGATAAGTGAAGCTGCTATTGGACACGCACATCGCGCTTTGGGCGGCCGCAGGGTCGTCCAAGCTACCCGCAAAGGCAGCGGAGCTGATCGCGGACGCCAAGAACGATATCTGGATCTCGGCAATCGTCCCGTGGGAAATCACCATCAGGCATGCCACCGGCAAGCTCGCCACTAGCGCCTGGGAAGCGATGCAGGCGTTCAGGGATTGCGGCTACAAGGTGCTCGCGGTGAACGAGAACCACGCCAACGCGCTCTCCATGCTGCCCACGTATGCAGACCACAAAGACCCGTTCGACAGGATGATGGTTGCCCAGGCGTCTCTGGAGGAAGCGCTGCTGATCTCCGCTGACGAAAAGCTGGCCAGATTCACCCCCTACGTCGTCCACGTAGGAAAATAATTTACATTGCACTTCGCCCGTCACTATTGCTCACTAGCCGGCCCCTGCTCTTGCGTGGTCTCCCATTGCTGCCGGCTCTCTCGAGGCTCCGAAGCACTCGGGCTCCGATGTAACAAGAAAGCCATCCATTCTGGCCGCTCGACACCGGAACAGTTTGCCGATACCGAGTTCCACTCTGTTCTCGTGCAGTGTGTTAATAGACCAGAGATCGGCCGAACTTGTCGCCAGTCCTGCTATGGAACGGTTTCTCATCGGTCGATAGCGAAGACGATTCGGATCACGAGGGCCTTTTCCGGTGGGGCGAGCGGTCGTGACCGGCGTTGCCGCCGACCTCCCAATCTTCCTGCACGATCGGCTCGCCGATCGTTTCCCGGCGTCGACCGCCTCCACGGATCGGATGTCGAGGCAGGCTGGTTTTTACCGTGAAAGCCCGTGCTTCGCTCGAGAAGAAACGGCTACCCTCGAAGCAGAGGTCGCCCCGCGGTGGCCAACGTTGGCCAACGTTGGCGTCGCTGTGGTACCGATGATCGCGGCTCGAGGCGCGATCTCCGATGACTCCTGTCGAAGCGGAGACCTAAATCTTTGGGCCGACCTAGGCCGACTCGTCTAATACCTGCAGCGCCTTGGAGGACCCATCGGCCCGCAGTTTCAGGCTTTGGTAGACCTCCACCAGCGATGGAAATGGTCGGCACGCGCGAAATGGCCGGCCCTCACCGGGGCGGGGTGCCAGTTGCGTTGGCTGCAAAAAATTCGCTGGCGGCAGCGAGTGCGGTTGCCACCGCCGCCTTGCCGACGTCGAGGTGCGTGACCCAGCGCTGCTGGGTTGCGCCATACGCAGATGTGACRCCGATGCCCTGTCCGGCGAGGTGCTCCGAGAAGGCCGACGCGTACTTTGCAGCGACATTCACGAAAACGATGTTCGTGTCAGGCTTGGACACAGACAGGCCCGGCAGCGCGGAGAGACCTTGCGCGAGCGCGCGCGCATTGGCGTGGTCGTCCGCGAGTCGCTCGACATTGTGTTCCAGCGCGTATAGCCCGGCCGCAGCGAGAATCCCCGACTGCCGTAGTCCTCCACCGAGCATCTTGCGCAGGCGTCGTCCTTTGGCAATGATGGGCGCGGAACCGGCGAATACCGAGCCGACCGGCGCCCCAAGTCCCTTGGACAAGCACACCGAGACAGTGTCGAACGGTCGGGCCAGCGTGTCGACCGAAACACCGAGTGCCACGGCCGCATTGAACACGCGGGCGCCGTCCAGATGGCAGGCAAGCCCGTGCCGGYGGGCCACTGCCGTCGCCGCATCGACGTAGGACAGCGGTAGGACCTTGCCGCCAATCGTGTTCTCGAGTGCGAGCAGGCGCGTGCGTGCGAAGTGAGGATCATCCGGCTTGATCGCCGCTTCGATGTCCGCCAGGAGTAGCGTACCGTCGGGCTGGTTGGTCAGCGGTTGGGGTTGGATGCTGCCCAGCACCGCCGCGCCTCCTGCCTCCCAGCGGTAGCAGTGCGCCGTTTGGCCGACGATGTACTCGTCACCGCGCTCGCCGTGCGCCATGAGCGCGATGAGATTCGACTGGGTGCCCGACGGCACGAACAGTGCAGCCTCCTTTCCGAGCATGTCGGCCATCCGCGCTTCCAGTCTCCTTACAGTCGGGTCGTCGCCGAAGACGTCATCGCCTACCTCAGCGGCGGCCATTGCGGCGCGCATGGCCGGCCCTGGCCGGGTGACGGTATCGCTACGAAAGTCGTGTCGAACTGCGGTATTCATGGCATCTCCCTCTTAAAGAACGCCCATGGTGACATTCCGCTTGCTGTCAGCCTATATACAACAGCGACGAATCTGTTACGTAACAGATTTGCTCGTCGGGATGACGTACATGCAGACAACGGAACCGGTGGTATCAGTGATACTGGCAGCTAGCGAGGTGGTAGTGGGACGGTCTCGTGCTGGTCGGACTCGAGGAGAATCGGAACCTTGTCGGTGCCCACGTCCGGGGAACGGTTCACCCGGAGCCGCGGCGTAAGATATGGGCGCCTAAAGCAAGGGGTAGGGCGGGAGTGTTGCACAGCTTGGCGTGATGCTTGGCTATCACGGCTCGATCGCCGACAGGTAAGCCGCAGCCTCTTCAATCTGCCGCTCGTTCAGCGTTGCCGCCACGGCCGTCATTGTCCCCGGTGAGGGTGTTCCCGCCTTCGCGCGGGCCTGGAACTCGTGGAGCCGGTTGATGACAAATGCAGCCGGTTCGCCGGCAATGCTCGGATAGCGCGCGCCATTGCCTTTTCCGTCGACCGCATGGCAACTGAAGCAAGCCGGAACGTCCGGTGCCGCTCCCAGCTCGGCCAGTTGCTTGCCGGCCATCACCAGGGCCGGTGGAGGTGGGTGTTCGCCCTGGACGCGCGGAGGATTTTGGGCTGAAAAGAATACCGCGAGGCTGCCTATTTCGCTATCGGAGAGGTCATGTGCAACGCTTTGCATGACAACGCTCGCACGAGTTCCTGCCTTGAACATCGACAGTGCATGTGCAAGATAGTCTGGATTCTTTCCCGCGAGCCTTGGTGCGCCAGTTGCCGTGCCGGCCCCTAGTACGCCATGGCACGAGACACAGTTGGCAAGGGTGGGCGCTGGTGCACTGAGAGCGGGATCCCCCGCAGTGACTGCAGATTGCCCGTGACAGACGCTGGATATAGCGATAAGCGCTACTAGACTAAAACGCAGCCGGTAGCCCCGCAGGTTGGGAGGGTAGGGGTCGGTCATGAGCATTATCCTGATATGGTGATGGTAAGCGCTGTCCGAACAATGATTGGCATCACTATGCAGCGTCAATACTGACAAATGAATTACGATCGAATTACAAGATCGTAATCTTCATCGGATGATCCGTACTCCCGGCTCGGGTAGACCAAATTAGTGCGGTTTCCGGCGGGCGTGAAGTGCAGCCATTTACATAGACATTTGATACGCGTCATTCCAGATGACGGGTTGGTGTCGTGACATCGCCATGGTGATTTTGTTCAATAATTATATGTATTTTTTAAATAGGCATTAGCAATTTAAAACTGATAATTTACACGCTGCTGTCACATAAATATTTCAACATTCCGGTCGGGCTCGCTGAGCCGTACGGCTCACTCCCCTGCCATGATCACCCCCCGGCAGAAGACAACCTACTTGATCAAATAGAAACAGAAACAGAGATTGACAGTGAAAAAGACTCTCTTCGCATTGGCAGCCGCTGCCGCAGCTTGCGCCGTGTCCGGCGCTGCTTTTGCCCAATCGTCGTCGACCAGCGTGACTCTCTATGGCATTGCTGACGCCGGCGTTAGTTACCAAAGTCACGTGCAAAGCGTCCCGGGGCAGGGCGGCTCGCTGTATGGCGTGACATCCGGCGGACTCTCCGGTTCGCGCTGGGGCATTCGCGGTGTGGAAGACCTTGGGGGCAACCTGAAGGGCATCTTCGTGCTGGAAAGCGGCTTCAATATCGATTCCGGTACTTCGGCCCAAGGCAACCGCCTGTTCGGCCGCCAGTCCTATGTTGGCCTGCAAGGCGACTTCGGCGCCGTCACTCTGGGCCGCCAGCAAAACGCGCTGTATGACCTGTTCGGCGCCTACGACCCGATGGCGGTTGGTAGTAGCTACTCCCTGAACTCCGTCGACACCCTGGGCTTTAACGGTCGTGCCGACAACGCTATCAAGTACACCGGCAAGTTCGGTGGGCTGACCGCGACGGGTTTCTATAGCACCGGCCGCGACAGCACTATCCCCAATGGCACTGAAGTCCCGGGCCATTTCAAAGTCGGCACCAACTTTGGCGGTGGCCTGGCGTACGCGAGCGGCCCGTTCTCTGCGGGCGTCGCCTATGACCAGTACCAAGGCAGCAGCATCGCCGCGGCTGACGGCACCGCCAAGCGCATCGCGGTTGGCGCGTCGTACGCATTCGGTGAGGCCAAGGTGTTCGCCGGCTACCGCTGGCTGCGCGATGAACTCAACGCCGCTACCACGGCCATTGTCACTGCCCGTCATGACAACCTCTACTGGGTCGGTGCACTGTATAAATTCACCCCGGCCTTCAGCCTCACCGGTGGGACCTACTATACCGATGCCCGCACTGACAACAAGGATTCGTTGATGTTCGTCCTGAACGCCGACTATGCCTTTTCCAAACGTACCGATGCCTACCTGCTGCTCGGCTATGTGAAAAACCACGGCAGCGCAACGTACGGTGTGACCAGCACGATGAACACCCTGCCTGGCCAGAACCAGACCGGCGCCATGGTCGGCGTGCGTCACCGCTTCTGATTGCACTCGCGACATGCACTGGCGAGCTACCAGGCCTCGCCAGTGAAAGTTCATATCGACCTTGGCTTGATCACTGAGTGCAAGGACGTTTGGCCGGCGGCAATGCCGGCCAATTTTTGTGGTGCTCCCGGCTCGGGCGCGCTAGATCCTATGTAGCGGAGAGGCAATCCACTGATAGATAGAATCAGCGTGTCGAGGCTTGGCCTAATGGAGGGCATCATGCGCACAGATCTGGCAGATACGACGTACACCGGGCATATGGTGCTGGCGGTGTCACTTCAGCTGGCGGCGGCCAAGTGGATGGTTGCACTGCACGACGGCCGTCGTGATAGTCCTACAGTACACACCGTCGCGCAACCGCAGGCTACGCTGCGGCTGCAGGCAGCGCTGGCCCTGACTGAACGGTACAAGGAGGAGTGGTCGCTGCCG